>DASURS010000326.1:0-6172 GCA_036279935.1 Pyrinomonadaceae bacterium | reverse complement strand
AGAGTCGTCCTGGACGGTGATTACAACCTCCCCTCCTCTGCGATCGTGAATCTTCGGAAGATGAATGTGAAGCACGCCGTTCTTCATGCGGGCCGTCGTGTCGCGAACGCTAAAAGTCCAACGCAGATGGACAACGCGGCCGAACTTTCCATAGCTGCGTTCCGAACAGAGATACGACATGATACGCCTGCGGGCCGGTCTGCGTTTCTTCTCGCCCCAGATTCTGAGCTTGGTATTGCAGAGCCCGATCTTTATCTGGTCGGCGGAGACGCCCGGCAGCTCCGCGCGTACGATGATCTCCTTTTCGGTTTCACAAACGTCCACCGGCGGCGCCCACGCGCCGGACACCAGCGGATTTTCCGTTTCAGTCGCTTCCTGTAAAGCAGCGAACAAGCGTCCCACGCGATCCCGGAGCCGCTGCAACTCGAGCCTTTCTAATCCTGTCGCGCGAATTGGTTTGATCATTGCGTCATGCGCCGGGCGCGGCGCTACTTTCTCCCTGTTGTGCTCGTACTCCGCGTCCGGACCAGATGCTTCAACTCCGTCATGAACTCCGAGACGTCTTCAAATTCAAGATAGACGGAAGCGAAACGAACATATGCGACTTTATCGAGTTCTTTCAAGCGCCGCATGATCATCTCTCCAATCTTACTCGTAGGACGTTCACGTTCCGGCGATTCCTGAACATACTTTTCGATTGCATTTACTATGCTGTCGAGTTTTGTCGATGGTACAGGCCGCTTTTCACACGCGCGCAACAATCCAGCCATTACTTTGTTGCGATCGAAGGTTTCTCGCCGGCCGTCTTTCTTGACGACCATGTAAGGTATCTCGTCGATGCGCTCGTACGACGTGAATCGTCGCTCGCAGCGGAGACACTCTCTACGGCGACGAATCGCATCGCCTTCACGCGACTCACGCGAGTCGACGACTTTGTCTTCGAGATAACCGCAGAAGGGACATTTCATCTCAGTTGAACCTCGCCAACAGAGTTCTCAAAATCTTCTTTATCGGTTGCCGGTGAAACCAACGAACGCAAACCCGAAATGCTCAAATCTCCACGTATGAGATAAAAGACTCCAAACAGGACCGCTGGACCAAAATCCACCAGGTGCAGAACGATCGACACCGCAGCCGCCAACTCTTTCTCGACTCCCAGGAACAAAAAGCCGGCGGCAGTCGCAGCGTGAAACGCGCCCGCGGCGCCGCCCGGCGTGGGCACGAGTGAGCCAACCAGGGACCAACCCAAAACAAAGACCGTCTCGGTGATGCCGACGCGCAGGCCGAACGCATGCATCACCAGCAGGTTCGCAACCGCAACGCCGATCCAGAGCGCGGCTGTCCAGCCGATCGTCTCCGCCAGCTCCCGCGCGTTGACCAGGACGCGCAACGCCTGCGACAACTGTTCGAGAATCCGCATGACCAGTTGCGCCAGCCGTCGCGGAATAAAACGCCATCGCAGCACGCGCCTGTCGAGAACGTCGATCAGCCACGCCGAATTCGTTCTGTACCACGTCAGGAAGACGATGCCGAGAATTGTCGCGACGAGCATTCCAAACCCGACCATCCGCACGCGGCCGAACGAGACGTCGAGGGTAACGAGCGGCCGAAACCAGATCAGATTGACGGCGAACATAAGGGCAACAGCCGTCATGTCGTAGATGCGCTCGACGACTATCGTCACCAGCGCGGCGCTGGGTCGGACGCGGCGGTCGCGCATCGGCAATACCACCGGTCGCACGACCTCGCCTGCCCGGCCGATTAGAAAAACGGCGCTAAAGCCGACCGTCGTCGCCACGAAGAGGTCTTTGAGACGCGCAGCGCCGAGTGGTTTCAGCAGCGCTCCCCAACGAAAAGCCCGAATCAAGTAAGCAAAACAGATGATCAGCACGGCGATGGTCAGGAGGTACGGGTTCGCGCTGCTTACCCGGTGACCGACTTCCCGCCAGTCAAGATTGCGACCAAACCACCACAAAAGCGCCGCCGCGAGAAGACAGAGCGCGACGAACTCGACGTATTTTCGGTATCTTTGAGTCTTCAAGCTAATCCGTGATCAGGGAAAACCACAATATGTTGGGCCGGTCGCAAAGGCTACTACAGCACGGGGACAAGGGCAAGAATCCCTGCTCTGCGAATCTCTGCGTATCTTTGCGTGTCTCTGCGTCTCGGCGGTAAATGTAGGGGTTAAAAGCAATAACCGCTGAGCCGCAAAGATACGCAGAGATTCGCAGAGTAACAGGGGAACGCGTAACCATTGAGTGAAACCCGCAGATGACAGATACTGATGAACGCGGAACTTTAGGGCGGCCAGTGTCGTAAACCGCTGCTGGTAACAAGGATTGGCCGCCTTTTTCGATTTCCCAAGACAGGGTACCCGGAGAAGAAACGTGGGGGCTGTTAAGGCTTTGGCAGCGAGTGAAGGAGCCGAATTGGTTCGCAGGTGTCGCGCGGGCGACGGCGCGGCGTGGGAAGAGATCGTCCAAAGTTATTCCCGTCGCATTTACAACCTCGCCTACCGATTTACCTCCCGCGCAGATACGGCCGAAGATTTGACCCAGGAAGTGTTCGTCAGGGTCTACCGCTCTTTGGATCAATACGACCCGAAACAGGGCGACTTGCAGAACTGGCTCATGCGGCTGGCGCGCAACCTGATTATCGACGACTACCGGAAACGTCAGCGCACGCCGCACGATAATCACGCCGACGACCTCGCCGACCACACTTATCACCTGCACACGCGGACAAACTCCGTGCAGCAGGAGATGGAACGACGAGAGCTCGGGTCGCAAGTGCAGGCGGGCATCGACAAACTGTCGCCGGACCTGCGCACGTGCGTCATCCTGCGAGATATCGAGGAGCTGAGTTACCAGGAGATCGTCGACCTGTTGAAGATTCCGGAAGGAACGGTGAAGTCGCGCATAAACCGCGGGCGAATCGAACTGGCGAAGATTTTGCGGCGAATGAAAGTTGTAGCAATGACTGAGGCTTAGAACGAGGGCTCGTTCCTCGCGTGGGCAGACGATGGGACGGGCGGAAAAGTGGGGCAGGAAGCGAAAACATAATGCTGTGTGTGGATTTTGAGACTTTACTGACCGACTACCTTGAGGGCGTAGTTGGTCCCGAAACAAATCGGCTGATGGGCGAGCACGCCATGCGCTGCCCCATCTGCCACGAAACACTTTCAGCGGTACGAAGTGCGGTGGAAGCATGTCGCGGCGCGACTGTTCCTGCTCCATCAAGAGAACTCGAAGCGCGCATTCTTCAGAAGACCATGCCGGAAACGGCGATGACCTGCGACGAGTTCGAAGAGTCGTTGACCGACTATCTCGACGGCTTCTTACCGGCGCACATGTATCACCGCTGGGAGCGTCACGCGGCACTTTGCGATCGCTGCACTGAACTGCCCGGCGAAGTAGTGCGGGCGATCGGCGCTTGCTACACGTACATCTCGGAAGAGAAACCCGTGCCGGCAGGACTGAACGAACGGATTTTGCAGGCGACGCTGGGAACGGTCACTCCGCAGGAGATCAAGGCGCCCTGGAGATCGCGCACCGCGTCACGTTTCCGACTGTGGCTCGATCCAATCATCTCGCCGCAACTCGCAACAGTGGCGACGATGTTGCTGGCAGCCGTGCTCGTGTTGAGCAGCACGGTTTCAGCCGACGGTTCGATCAGCGGAGTCTATGACGCCGGTCTGAAGCTCGCGGAACGAACCGCCGGCCAGACTCAAATGCTTTCAAACGAGCTGAAGCCGGCGGCGCCGGAGCAAAACACCGCCGCGCCTGCTTCGCAGAAACACGGTAATACGGATCAGCAGCAGGAGCATTCCGGCGCCAAACCGGATAACAATGGCCATAACAACCGGTGAGGAGTTTAAGGTTTTAAGATGATGTACTGTGGCTACCATGCTAAGAATCCCGCGGTGGTTCAGTGCAATCAATGTGCGCGATGGTTATGCCCTGCCTGCGATCATCGCGTGCGGGGGTTCCCGTTCTGCCAGGATTGCATCGTCTCCGGGGTTGAGCTTCTGCGACATCACTCGCTCACCAGTCCGTCGACGATCTTGCGGCGGAAGAGCTCACCATTCGTGGCGACGCTGCTGTCGTTCGTTCCCGGACTAGGCGCGGCTTATAACGGACAAACTTCCAAGGCCATCGTTCACTTCGCGATCTTTGCGAGCTTCTTCCAGATGGCGGTGTTGACACAGGGCGTGCTCTTCTTCGTTCTCGGCGTCGTCGGCACGTGGCTTTTTGCAGCGGTTGACGCGTGCAGGACGGCGCAGTTGATGCGCGCGGGCCTCTCGCCGGATGCCGAAGACGACGTGATTGCCCGCCGGCTCTACGGAAACCCGTTTGCATGGGGTACGACGCTCATTATCATCGGCACGATGTTTCTGTTGCACACGTTGCTGGGCGTTACGTTGCCGATCAAACAATTGTTGCCGGTCGCGCTCGTAGCCCTTGGAGCTTACATGCTCTTCGATTACATTCGGCGGAGTAAGTCGTCGGATCGTATAGTTCGCTTTGATTCGCGTCGTCCGCCGCCCTCGGTTGTCGCCAACCGTCCGGTTGATACGGCAAACTTTCGCAGCGGTGAGACTACGCAGTTCGCGCGGCGCGACGTAACGCCGCTTCCCTTTGAACGCAGGTCATGATTTTTCGGTAGTGGGGTTGCTATATGTGCTGTGGCATTTTTAAAGCTTTTGGTGGACTCGGCGCCATCGTCGCTCTGATTCTGGTTGTCGTAGCGTTGCTGAAACAGTTGATCACGCTGGTTGGATTTCTGCTCGCGGCCGTGAAGATCGCCATCATCGTTATCTTCATCGCGCTCCTGGTGATGATTGTGCTGGCGATCTTTCGCGACCGTTCGCGGAGACGACGCGAAGAAATCTAACGCGTTGGGCATTTTTCAGTGGGTTGAGGGCTCCGGACTGCAAAGTTTCGGGGCTCTTATGTTTTTCCTGCACCTTTCTTATATTTCCCTTCCAAAGTTGCAACGGTTTACGACCGTGTGATAGGGTCTGGGCCTTTGCAGGACCGGCCGGATGGGTTTCACCTCGGAGGGACCTTGAGGTTTTCAACCCAACCGCTGCAAGAATTCTCAAGTAGGTAAATAAGAAAAATTTTTCCGTAATTCGCGCAAATCGCTTTTTGGCGAGTTTGTGCTTTTCGGTTGTGGCCGCTTGCCCCTTTTTCGACCGGCAGACAACAGGAGCACCCCCAAAAATGGCTAGAACAGACGAACGTTTTTACGCTTTTATCATTGCCCACACTTCGCGGTCCCGGGCACGAGTCCAACGAATTCGAGTTGAAAAACGATTGGTCACGATATTTTTCGCAGCCGTTGCTGTGATCGCCGTCGGTTTGATCTATGGCCTGTATGGCCTGACCCAGCACGCCGCACACCTGCGCATCGAGATGGAAAATCAGCGCCTGCGCGCCGAGAACGAACGCCAGCGCCAGGAACTTGAACAACTCAACACGCGCGTCGAAAAAGTTGAAGACACCTCAAGAAAACTCGCCGAAAAATCAGGCGTCGTAGACGGAGCAACATTGCCGGGAACCGGCGGACCCGAATTGCCGCTCGACGAGATGGGCCTGGCGACGCTCGCCGCGAAGATGCGCCGGCTCGAGGAAGACATGTCGTCGTATGAAGCAATCCTTCGCCAGCGCGGCTACACGCCGACGCTTTGGCCCGTTCAGGGCACACTCGAAGGCGGGTTTGGCGGACGCCGGAATCCATTCGGCGGCGCGGGATATGAGTTCCACCAGGGACAGGACATTGAAGCTGCGATGGGCGCTCCGGTTGTTTCGGGAGCAGCGGGACGCGTTTCGTTTGTCGGCTGGCAAAATGGTTATGGCCAGCTCGTGATCGTGGACCACGGCGGCGGTTTGACGACCAAGTACGGTCACCTGTCGCACATCGACGTCGAACTGGACCAGACCGTTTCGCGCGGGCAGTTGGTTGGGAAGGTCGGCTCGACTGGCCGGTCCACGGGCCCACACCTGCACTACGAAGTTCGGATCAACGATCAGCCGGTAAATCCCTTGCCGTATCTACTCCAATCGAACTGATGGGCCGTAAGCGAAAAATCGAATCGACGGGTTGAAATAAAACAGGTTAGGTGAGTTAACCTGAGCTTTGGCTTAACTTAGCCTCGAAAACCATTAAA
>DASURS010000325.1:0-22258 GCA_036279935.1 Pyrinomonadaceae bacterium | reverse complement strand
TTCATAACCCCAAGGTCGGCGGTTCGATCCCGCCCCCCGCTACCAATGGTCAACAACTCACCGTGCACACAGCACGAAAATGCGGTGTGTCAGTTATGCTCACATCCAAAGAGGGCAGACTCTAATATGGGCCTGGCTGCGCACGGTGGCGTTATATCGAGTCTAATTTGTCGATCACTTTTGCCCAACGTCTTTAGCTCCGTACGTGACTTGCTCACCACTGATTGAGCTTGGTTTACGTTCAGGCAACAGAGCATTCAACTTTGACCGGACTACCGGCACTGACTCGCGATCCACGTCTCAACCAAGTCATCCACACCCGCTGGAAACGGAACACCGTCCTCGACTCCCGTATAAAGCAGGCACATTGCGCGGTTCGTACTAAACACGCGATCGTACTTATTCAACCAAAAAACGAGGTGCTGCCGAACTGCTACCAGCTTCGGCGAGACGTCAAGGACCTCCGGATGGTCCTCCATGATCTCGAGTATCTTTCGATTCGAGTTCTGCAGAGCGCCCTCCGTCATCGCACGCATTTGATCAAACTCGAGTTTCTCCTCGTCATTGAGCTGTGGGTAATACTTGAAAAAGAATTTCTCGTAGGAAAGTTCGTTCTTGATGCCGAGACGTTGCTCCATAGCAGCGACGAGGCCGTCGCGCCGACGACGTTGGGCCAGAAAGGCCGTCAAGCTGTCCGCCAGGTGCCGCTGCATTTTGCGCATCACGTCACAAAGAGCGCGGGTTCCAACTGCAGGCCCGAGAGCGGCGTTGGTCCGGAACGACTTTGCGATGTCGCTTGCGAGCGCAGACAGGACTTTGTTCTGCTCCGCCCGCGACAGACTTTCCAGCGGCGTATCGGGAGAGTTATACGCCTGATACGGCGCCAGTTCGCTCTCACGATATCCGCAGTAGCCGACGATCAGTGGAAAGAGCGCTACCCCTCGAGCCAAAGCGCTTCGCAACAGCGTTGGCAGCTCAACCTCGAAGATAAATTGAGACGCCAGGAAACCTGGGCCAACCAGAAGCACGGCGACCGAGGTCCGCGCCAAAGCGGCGTCAATCTCGGTTCTCCACTGCGCGCCGGCAGCGATCTGGCTGTCGTCCCAGACGGAAACCGTTCCATCGCGATGGAAGGGCGTCAAGTACATGCGGAGCCTTGCCAGCCAATCAACGTCGACAAGGTCAGCACGACTGTAGCTGATGAATAGGTTTTGTCCCATGGCTCCCTCCTCTCGACCGATTTGTTGCCGCAAAACGAATAGATCGTTTCCGCTGCGTCGCCGCATGTCAAGACGGAGTAATGCACGAGGTCGCAAACCGGAGGGCACCTGTGGACCGAATTAATTGGAAACGAAGGTCGACCTGTGTGAGGCGCAAGTGATACAGGACGGTTGTTCGACGAACCTATCGACAAAACCCCGCCACACGCGCGTAGAGAACATCGAGGATACGGAGGTTCATTCCTTAGCTGTCGAGATCAAGCGGCGGTGAGTGTCCGCCGCGCCCCAGCAGGTCAAAAGGCTACTGAGACCGACTTGGATTCCTCCCCGCAGCAAGCGGTGTGAGGCGAAGCTCCACAGCAACTAATTTGATCGAAGCGCAGTGATCGGATCGATCTGCGACGCACGTCTTGCAGGGAAGTATCCCGCGACAGTTGCCACTGCAATCAAAACAACGACCGTCCCAATGAACGACGTGGGATCGTACGACTCGACGCCAAACAATAACGAACTCAATGATCGCGTCAGGATCAGCGATCCGCCGAGACCGATGACCAGTCCGATCGCGGCGAGCCGTAGTGTCTCCAGTATGATTCGCGCTTGTAGACTCCCGGGCGAAGCGCCGAGCGCCGTACGAATCCCGATCTCCTGTGTTCGCTGCTGCACCGAGTACGAAATCACCGCGTAAATTCCCAACGCCGCGAGGACCAACGCAAAGCTCGAAAAGCCTGCCAGCATCATCACGACAAACCTGCGTGGTGAAGTTGCTTTGTCCACCAACTGCTGTACCCTTCGAAATTCCGTCGCGCCCAGGTTCGCATCCAACGGCTTCAACGCTTCCCGAATGGCGGTTCCGGCAGTCTCTTCCGGCAGGGATGTCCTGACCACCAACTCGACCGCGGAGAAATCGTCGGTCTGGCGAATAGGCAGGTACATTTCCGAACCTGATTCTTGTTCGACCGTCACATGCCGCACGCCGCCAACCACGCCAACCACACGACGCCCGCCATCCTGTGTAACCATTTGCCCAATTGGATTTTGACCAGGCCACAGTCTGCGTGCCAGCGTATCGTTGATGATGATCACCTGTTCACTTGAAGCGCGGTCGTGTTCTGTAAAGTCGCGGCCGGCGAGCAACGGTATTCCCATCGTTTTGAAGTATCCGTTGCTCACGATGCGAACAAAGGCTGATGGGTAATTTTCTCTGTCATATACCTGACCGACTCCAGCAACACCCCAACTTCGATCACCTTCCAGAGGCAACACATCGGTTAGACCGCACGCTTCTATTCCGGGCGTATTCTGGACCAGCCGCAGAGCTTCATCAAAATAAGCATTACGTTTGGCTTCCGTGGAAGACTCCGCGCCACCTGGATCAATACGCAGAGTTGCCAGTCGCTCCGGTTGAAATCCGAGATCTACGTCGAGCACTCTAAGAAAGCTTCTGACAAGAAGGCCTGTGCCGACTAAAAGTAAACAGGCAAACGCGATTTCGGTGACGACCAGAGAACTACGGATCCAGTTGTGTTTCCTGCCGCCGACTGATCCGCGATTGCTGTCTTTCAATGTTTCATTCACACGGATAGCTGGAACTTGCAGAGCTGGAACAAGACCAAACGCCAGGCCGGTAACCAAAGCCATAACGACTGTAAACGTGAGGACACCGAAGTCAACCTGCACACTCGATAGAAGCGGAATCCTGAACGCGTCGAGCTCTGTTAATACTCGCGTGCCAATCACCGCTATGGCTACACCGGCAACCGCGCCCGCACCGGACAGTACAATGCTTTCAGTAAGCAGTTGGCGAATCAGCCTTGGCCGTCCGGCGCCAAGCGCAACTCGAATTGCCATCTCCTTCTGGCGTGTAGCATTGCGCGCGAGCAGGAGATTAGACAGGTTCGCGCACACAATCAGCATCACAACTGCAACAGCGCATGCCAACACGATCACTGCCGGCCGCACACGGCCCGTGACGTGTGCTCTCAATGAGCTCAATGCCGGTTGATACTCGTTGCGGTCAGACAGATGCTCCGTCGTAAGTCGTTGGCCCAGGAGGTGGAATTCGGCCTGTGCGCTTTCCAAAGTGACGCCGGGTTTGAGACGGCCCACAACCGCACTCGTGTTTCCCATTCTGTTGGTTTCTTTGGTGAGCGGAAACGGTGAAAAAAGATCGACGCGGCTCCCGGGTGTGAATGAAGAACTGAAATCAAATGATGCCGGCATCACTCCGACGACCCTGACTGGCCGGCCATTCAATTGCAGCGTTTGGCCGACGATCTCGGGACTGGATGCGAAACGTCGTTTCCACAACGCGTCGGTCAGGATAACGGCCGGGGGACCGTCAATCCTGCATTCGTCCTCACTAAACACCCTTCCGGCTTGAGGCTCGACGCCAAGCACGCGGAAGAAGTTTTCTGAAACCGGCACCGCAGTTAAGCGTTCGGGCTCGCCCGCGCCCGTGAGTTTGAGATCGCCGGTACTGTAATAAGCAAAATAAGCAGCCAGTTCTGAGAACGACTGGTTTGCTTCACGGGCATCGAGAATGTGGCCCACCTGGGTCGTCTGTTCCGGAATGCTTTTCAGGTTCGCAATCCAGACCAGGCGTTCTGCGTCCTTAAACGGTAGCGGGCGTAATAAGAGTGTGTTGAGCACGCTGAAGACGATTGCGCTGGCGCCGATCCCCAGGCCGACGATCAAAATCGCGAAAAAGGCGAAACCGATATCACGGCGAAGAAAGCGGAAGGTGTAACGGAGATCCTGCAGCAGTGTATCCAGCAGCGGCAAGCCCCTGGTGTCACGATGTTTTTCTCGCAAGCTAACAAGATTGCCCATGCTCAACCGCGCCTCTCTCATTGCTTCTTCAGTCGATAATCCGCGGCGAAGGTTTTGTTCAACTAATAAAGACAGGTGAGTTTTAAGTTCGTCGTCAAAGTCGCGATCCAGCTCGGCTCTCCTGAACCAGGCCGCTATGCGGGCGATGAGGCGGTGCAAGTAACTCACGATGTTTTGCCTCCTGCCGTTAGCTGCAACAGGCGTCCAATCACGCCGGAAACGCGCTGCCAGTCTTCAGCTTCAGCTTTGAGCTGTTTTTGCCCGGCTTTCGTGATGGTGTAAAACTTTGCCTTGCGATTATTCTCAGACGTGCCCCACGTCGCTTTGATCCATTTCCTTTGCACCAACCGGATCAGACACAAATAAATCGTGCCCTGGTTTACCACCACGGCATGCTCGCTCAACTGCTCAATACGACGGGCAATGCCATACCCGTGCAGAGGACCCATCGCCTCGAGAGTTTGCAGCACCATCAAGTCAAGCGTGCCCTGTAAAATTTCGGATTTAGTTTCTTTCATCGTTGCTCCTGTGGGCTACACACAGGAGTCTCGCACGCGCTCCTGTGGGATGTCAAGAGGAAGAGCCGGCAGTCGTCGACCGGCGGAGAGCGAAAGGGCGGAATTCAATTGTTGAGTGATCGCAGCAGTATTGACTATTGCTTCTTTGGCTTGAGCTCCCACAGTACGTTCACGATTACCCACTGACCATTGAACTTTGCCATGTGCAGATAGTCGATCCAGTCAGAAGCAACAATCTTTACGCTGGCTGCGTTTTCGAAAACGTCAAGGATCGTGACGTCCTTCTGCTGCTTTTCTTTCGGTGTGTTCTTACCGCCGCCGCGTCTTGTTCCCAGGACGAGCGACATCGCGCTCATCTGATCTAATCGACTTCTGCCTTGTTGATTGGATTGCACGATTCGCTTGGCTAACTCGGGATGAAGGGCGCGCTCCATTCGCTCCGGATTGCCCTCGTACCAACCTTCGATGTAATCGAGCGCGGTCTGTTTGATTGCCGCTGTCGGATCAGCCGCGGATTGAGCATTGGCGTTCGAGACAAGTGCCAAAAACATGATACCGATCACGATGGTGACTTTTTTCGACATGTAATCTCCTTGGAGTTGATTCCCAACGGAAGCGCACTGGCTGTACGGAGCTATCGATGCCGCTGTATGTAGTTGCGAGCGAACTCGATCAGGACCGGATGATCTCCGGGAGCAACCTTTGCCGCTTCCTTCTCCGCAGCTTCTAATTTCCAGCCGTCCCGCAAAACACGTCTGATCATCCAAAAAGCGGAGACGCGCGCTGCGGATCGGCAATGAATGAACGCCGGCCGATTCTCTCGATCGTCGGTGATCTTCAAAAACTCTGTCGCCTGTTCGTCTTTGGGCTCTGTGGGCGCGACTGGAATATTGAAATATCGTAACCCGAGAGCCTTTGCTTTTGCCTCCTCTTCCGCGGCGGCATACTCGGTGGTTTGGCGTAGATTGATTATCGCTTTCACGCCGTCAGCTTTCAGTTTTTCCAGCTGCTGTAGACTCGGCTGTCCTCCGGTGCAGAATTCCTCATTCACACGGAGGAAGTTTTTGATCGAATCCTCCTGAGCCGCAACGCAGGAGACGAATAGCAACATCGCGCTGACCAAATAGAGAACTCTCATGTGATGCCTCGTTGTTTATTAGATTCCGTCTGAGAGTCTAAACTATTTCAAAGGCCTCGGATACTATTACCGATCGCGTGTTGCGAACGTTGGATTAGGCGGAGGCGGCGAAGCTTAACAGGAGAAAGGATTTTGTGATGGCCTACAATCAATTATCAGCAGAGGAAGAGCGAGTCATCGTCAACAAGGGAACGGAGCGACCGTTCAGCGGCGAGTACGAGATGTTATTCTCGCCGGGTACGTTTATCTGCCGCCGCTGTAACAACCCACTCTACTCGGCGGAAGCCAAATTCAAGTCGGGCTGCGGCTGGCCGAGCTTCGATGACGAATACCCGGGTGGCGTCGAGCGCCATCGTGACCCCGACGGGCGTCGCACGGAGATAGTTTGTGCCCACTGCGGCGGTCATCTGGGGCACGTCTTCGAAGGTGAAGGCTTCACGGACAAAAACACCCGCCACTGCGTCAACTCCCTTTCCATCCGGTTTATCCCCGAAGACCGGGAACTACCGCCCGTGCTCGACGCCGGCTGAAAGTTGAAGGTAGAGGCCCGGAAGCTTCGCCTAAACACCGGCAGGATGCGAGGTCCTGATCATCCGCGTCGTATCAAACCCGCGTACCTGCATCTTCGCGAGCAATTCCTTGTAAAGCGTTTCGTCGATCTCCGGCGTACGGCTCAGAATCCACAGATAGTCACGGCCCGGTTCGCCGACCACGGCGTACTCATAGTTCGGACCAAGATCCAGAATCCAATACTTGCCGTAAAACGGCCAGAAGAAACTAACCTTCAACTTCGCGTTCGTTTTCTTATCGACGATCTTCGCTTTACCGGTGGCCGTCGTGAACTCACCTGAAGGCTTGCGACAGCGATTTACGACTTTAATACTTCCATCCGAGCGAAGCGTGTAGTTGGCTGTCACTGAGTCGGCACATTTCTTCTGGAATCGATTCGGCAAACGCGCGATCTCGTACCACTGGCCAACATAACGCGAGAGATCCACTGCCGGAACAACCGCCAGCTCATCCTTTCGATCGTCGGTAACGGTTCCGGCAAACCATATTGAAGCGATCATGCTTAACACTAAAACGTTCGTAATCATTTGCTCTAAAACTCCCCGATGCAAAGTTCAAACTAAATAATAATTCTCCGTGGAAACGGAGAGAAGAGCCGGCGGCCACAAACTCCGGCCCTTGCTCCCCAAACGCCGTGCGCCGCTCACCCCCTTGTTTTTGCTGCGGTCGCCGGCATCAACACGGTATCGATAACGTGAATCATCCCGTTTGTTGCTTCCACGTCCGGGGCAATCACCCTTGCATCGTTAATCTTCACCCCGTCCTGCTTACTTATATTCAGCGTTTGACCTTGAAGCGAGGTGGCTGAATTCAGATTAGCCACCTCGTGTGCGGTCACCCTCCCCGGTACGACGTGGTAGGTGAGAATCGCCGTCAGTTCCTCCTTGTTCTCAGGCTGAAGCAGTTCGCTCAATGTTTGCGGCGGAATCTTTGCAAACGCATCGTCAGTCGGCGCGAACACCGTGAACGGACCCTCAGTCTTTAGAGCCTTGAGCAACCCTGCGGCTCCGAGCGCCACGGCGAGCGTCGAAAAGCTTCCCGCCGCCAACGCTGTGTCAACTATGTCCTGTTTTTCCATAACTCTCCTCTTTGGCAAAGCCATTTACTGTTTGGTCCGTCAATCAGATGCTGAGCGAATTGACTCGATTACATTTTCGGAATCAGCACCGTATCGATCACGTGAATGACTCCATTGGACGCCGTCACGTCGGTTTTGACCACGTTGGCATTGCCCACTCGTACACCGTCCTTTGTTCGCACGTCGACGGAGCCGCCCTGCAGCGTTTTGACCGAACGTCCATTCAGTTTCAGAACTTTGCTGGCAGGCACGTTCCCCGACACCACGTGATAAAGCAGAATCGACTTCAGCTTTTCCTTGTTCTCGGGCTTGAGCAAAGACTCGACCGTGCCCGCCGGAAGTTTCGCGAAGGCTTCGTCAGTCGGTGCAAAAACCGTGAACGGTCCCTCCCCTTTTAGCGTGTCGATCAATCCGGCTGCCTGAAGCGCCGCCGCCAGCGTCTTGAACTGTCCGGCATCCACTGCTGTATCCACTATGTCCCCCGGCTTGACCGGATCGTTCACTGCGGCGCGGGTCGAACCAGGAGCCGCCGCGACTGCCAGCGCGGCAAACAGAAGCGCACCCGCCAGAACTTTCTTTCGTATCCCATTGTTGATCTTCATTGGTAACTCTCTTTCCTTTCTAAAACTCCTATGAGCGATTTGAGCGGTTTCAAAGTACACGAAGAATTCGAAGTTGTCAAGCACGGCTTGAAAACTGAAAGTCGAATGCACGATTTATGCGGTTTTATGATAAAGTGAGTCGGAGGGCAAAGCCGAAGTGTCGTCCAGCACCTTAACCACTAAAGAAGTCGCCCGGCTGCTGCACGTCAGCGAAGCCACCGTCAAACGCTGGGCAGACGATGGCTTGCTGCACTCGACTAAGACAGCCGGCGGCCATCGCCGTTTCAGCACTCAGAGCATCGCCAATCTGCGCCGGGAAAAGGGCATCGGAGCCGCGCCTGCCTTGCCGCAGCCGCGAAAGAAAAGCCGCGCGCTCGGTCCGAGTTCATCGGCGAGACTTACAGAACTGCTCCTGCAAGGCGAAGAGAAGGAAGCGGCGGCGTTCCTGATTCATGCCTACATGGAAGGCCACTCGCTTGTCACGCTGTTTGATAAGACGATCACGGAAGCGATGCATGAGGTAGGAGAACTATGGTTTCGCGGATCCATCACAGTTGCAGACGAGCATCTCGCGACGCGGGTCGTGCTTAGCGCCCTGCAAGCATTGCGCGCAGTGGTTGTGCCTGCCGGACCCACCGGAATGAACGCCATCTGTTGTGGGATCGACGGCGACCTGCATGAGCTGCCCGTTCACCTGGCGGAGATCATTCTCGAGACTGAAGGTTGGGACACAAGGAACCTCGGACCCAACACGCCGCTGTTTTCACTACGTGAGATGGTTACACAGAAGCGGCCGCGACTTGTCTGCATCTCCGCGCGGAGCATTGCCGATTTAGATCGAGCTACTTCGGAGTACGCCCAACTGCGCAAGGTCACTGCGCGGCTTGGCGCCTCGATCGTGATTGGAGGCGAAGGCTTTCGGGATCCTGAGATTCGGCAACGGTTCCCTTCCGAGTTTTACGCTGAGGACTTCGCCGCGCTCGCAAAGTTTGTGAAGCGGCTCTTAACAAACCAGTAGCGTGAGCACTAATGTGGCTCACGCGCCGGCCGTTGTGCGTTTCTCGATCTTGGCCCAGGTATCGCGGAGGCCGATGGTGCGGTTGAATACCAACTTTTCGCCCGAGTCGCGATCAACCGCATAATAACCGAGACGTTCAAATTGATACTTGGCCCCAGCCTCTGCGTCTCGCATGCTCGGTTCTATTTTGCAGTCCGACAGTACCTGCAACGACTCCGGATTCAGGTTGTCAGTAAAATCGTGTCCTTCCTCAACGTCGTTCGGATCCTCTTTCGAAAAAAGGTTGTCGTAAAGACGAACCTCGGCGCGTAAAGCGTGAGCGGCTGAAACCCAGTGAATGGTCGACTTTACCTTCCGACCGTCAGGTGTGTTGCCGCCGCGCGTAGCCGGATCGTAAGTACAACGCAGCTCTACAATCCTGCCGTCAACATCTTTGATGACTTCCTTGCAGGTAATCAAGTAAGCATAACGGAGACGCACTTCGCGACCGGGCGCGAGCCGGTAAAACTGCTTCGGCGGATCCTCACGAAAGTCATCTTCTTCGATATACAGCGTCTTTGAAAACGGAACTTTTCTTGTTCCTGCCGACGCGTCTTCGGGGTTGTTGATGGCGTCCATTTCTTCCACCTGGTCATCGGGATAATTTTCGATAACCACGCGCAGCGGTTTCTGCACACACATCACCCGCGGAACAATCTGATTCAAGTGTTGGCGCAGAAAGTATTCGAGTTGCTGTAACTGCGTAATGCCGTTCGTCTTCGACACGCCGACACTCGCGCAGAAGTTGCGAATGGCTTCGGCGGTGTAACCCCGCCGGCGCATGCCCGAGAGCGTCGGCATACGCGGATCGTCCCAGCCTCCGACATGTCCCTCTTCAACCAACTTCAGCAGCTTGCGTTTGCTGAGCAACGTATGTGTGAGGGCCAGCCGGTCAAACTCGTATTGCCGCGAAGGAAAAATGCCGAGCTGTTCAATGAACCAGTTGTATAAAGGACGATTGTTGTCGAACTCTAAAGTACACATCGAGTGCGTTACGCGCTCGATCGAATCCGACTGGCCGTGCGCATAATCGTACATCGGGTAAATACACCACTGATTACCCGTGCGATGATGGTCCATGTGCAGAATTCGATACATGACAGGGTCGCGCAGGTTGAGGTTTGGAGAGCTCATGTCGATCCTGGCGCGCAGGGTCCGCGAACCGTCCGGGAATTCTCCCTTTTTCATGCGCTCGAACAGATCGAGGTTCTCTTCAACAGAACGGTTGCGATACGGGCTTTCCCTGCCGGGTTCGGTTAACGTGCCGCGATACTCGCGAATCTCGTCAGCACTGAGATCGCAAACGTAGGCTTTCCCTTCCCTGATCAACTGGATGGCCCAGTCGTAAAGTTGCTGGAAGTAATCGGAGGCGTAATAGAGGCCGTCCCACTTGAAGCCCAGCCAGCGGACGTCCTCCATGATGGCTTCAACATACTCGGTTTCTTCTTTTGACGGATTCGTGTCGTCAAAACGCAAGTTGCATTTGCCGCCAAACTCTGCTGCCAAACCGAAATCGAGGCAGATGGCTTTAGCGTGGCCGATGTGCAGGTAGCCGTTTGGTTCCGGGGGAAATCGCGTTTGTACACGGCCTCCGTGTTTGCCGCTCTTGATGTCCTCGATCATGATGTCTCGAATAAAATTCGAGGGCCCATCACTTTTCGGCGTGGTTTCCGGCGAAGTCTCAGTCGATTCAGTTTCAAAAGGCACGTTTCCGATTTCTCCGTTTTAAAGCTCTGATTGAAATGGTCTGATTCAGTTTACAAAAGATACTGGGCGGGGTCATCTAGTCGACCCAAACAAAGCGGGACGTTTCGCGATCCTTCCGCACCCGATCTATGGGGAAGGCTTGATTGTGCATTACGACATAAATACCGGGATCGAGAATCCGAACAGCAAAGAGACTTTCCGTCAGGTTCTGCAAACCATCACTTCCTTCAAACCCGATCGGTGTCATCGCGCCCGTCAGGACGATAGGGACCTTCAGGTCAGGTAGAGATTGCTTCAAATACTGACCCGTCTGAACCATTGTGTCTGTACCGTGAGTGATCACGAGAGCCGAGCACTCGCTTACCAGCTCTTTGACCCGCTTAAGGATCACACTACGGTCAGCATCAGTCATCTCCAGGCTGTCCTTATTCATCACCGGCACGACGCGGACATCGCAGTCCGGAAGCCGTAGCCGGCCCAGATATCGATCGATTTGGTTGTACAGATTTTCTACTGTGCTCGTCTGTTCAGAGTAAACTTTTTCAATTGTGCCACCCGTAGTGACCACATTGACCTTCAGCATGTTCGACACGTTCCTCGCATCCCCTGGAGTTCATCGCCGGTGATCACCATCTTAACAGACACTCACCCGACCACCCGCGTCCACATCAACCGTAACCTCGACATTCCTCAACTCCGGCGCGTCGTTCAAGTACAACGCGAGCGGCGTGACGATCTCCTTTTCAATCACCCGCTGCAACGGGCGCGCACCGAATCGCGAATCAAACCCAAGCTGGGCCACTTGGTCTATGACCCTCTCCGTCCACGCCAGGCGGATGCTTCGCTTCAACATCCCTTCGCGCTGGTTGAGCCCGTTCACCTCTTTGATTGCTATCAACCGCACGCTCTCGCGCGTCAACCCGCTGAAACTCACCACCGAGTCGATACGATTGTAAAACTCCGGACGGAAGAAGATTTGCGCTGCTCGATGGTAAGTCGACGACGCAATCGCGTCAGTCGTTCCAAATCCCGGTGTCTCCGACGCTATCGCTCCCAGATTCGAGGTCATGATAATCACTGCACTCTGAAAATGCGTGGTGCGTCCAAAGCGATCCGTCAGTCGCCCCTCGTCAAACACGCTCAACAGCAAGTCAAAAACACCCTCATCCGCCTTTTCGATCTCGTCAAAGAGAACGACCGCAAACGGTTGCCGTCGCATCTGGTTGATAAACTCGCTCGGCGCACCCGATGGTCCGGAAATCAATCGTTCGGCACTGCCGGGCAACGAGTATTCGCTCATATCCAGCCGCACAAATCGCTCAGAGTCTTCCGCGGCCCCGAACAGAAAACGCGCCAACGAACGCGACAGCTCGGTCTTGCCGACGCCTGTTGGACCAGTAAAGAGCAGCACGCTAATGGGCCGCGCGGGATCGTTCAGTCCTGCCTTGACTGTCAGCACCGCGTTCGTCGCCGCGCGACACGCCTCAGGCTGCCCAATCACTTCATGCTCGAAGAACGCTTGTAAATCCCGCTCTTCCAACGACACCTCATCGCGCAGGAACAGCTCCGGCAACCCGGTCGCTTTAACGAACGCACCGATAACCGTGTCGCTTGTGATCTCAAAAACGCGGTCCGCTTTGGCGCGCTCGTACAGCCGCGTCGTGAAATTTATCGACTTCCCCGGAAACGCTTCGTACGGCAGGAAGCGCCGGAACAGACGATAAATCAGATCGCGCGCCTCTGACTTTATTCGCGCCGGACTGTTACGTTCGATATTTGAGCAGTACGCGTGCAGCGCCGAGAGCGCCTCCGGCTGCGTGAAATCTGGCACGCGCAAAATACGAAACGCATCGACGAAGCTCGGCAACAGACGTCGACAAGCATCCAGCCCCGCGGGAGTTGTTTCAGCAACGATTCGCATCTCACCGCGCTCCAGAAACGGCAGGAAAAACGATGCGACGCTGTTCGTCGCCGCGGCGCCGCCCGTGTGGACCAGTTCCTGAAGATCTTCAAACGCAATGACTCCGTCGATCCGCGCCAACTCCTGGATCACCTGTTCGCAACGCTCTTCCCATTGGCCCAGGTATTTCATGCCGGCAATCAAACGCGAAGCACTCGACGTCCAAAAGCGGTGAAGTTTGGGCCACGGCGACACAACCGGGTTATCACTGACAGGCAGTCCTCGCTCGACGATCCGCACCGCGTCGACGAGCAGCGACGTCTTACCCACACCCGACTCGCCAACCAGCAGAACGTTCGCTCGTTCGCGTTGCAGCAGTTGGACCAACTCCGAAACAAGCGACTCTCGACCGAACGCGCGCGAAAAGCTACGGCGCATGTCGTCCGAGCCGAGCGGAGTGGCCACGAACGTCAGGGTTTTTATCTCCGGAGGTGCGGCTATTTCAGTGACTGGCTTACCACCTCTCACGGCAAGCTCTTCAAGGCGGACGTTTTTAGGACTCAGAAACGATCTGAGCTGCTGAGGCGTGCGATTTTTCAGCGACTCCTGCGCGTACGTCGTCACCAGCCCGCGTAATGCCTTCGCTTCGTAGTAGTAAAACTGGAGCCCGAGCAACGGCAGCGCGCACACAAGCATTCCATTCTGTTGCCGCCCATGCACACACACCACGCGGAGCGGAACCGATTCATCACACGGATACACTCTGCCGGCAAGCGAATACTCAGGACGAACCTCGACTCTGAATTCCACCAACTGCGGATCGAGAAAATCCGGCGCGCTCCGCCACGGCTCATGCTCGAAGGACCAGACGAGATACTCCTTGAGCTGGGCCAACGCCTCGCGCGCCGTCTGGCCGAACGCTGCCAGTGGAAGCACCAAATCCGCCTCGTCGTCAATCAAACGCGCCGAGTAACGGCCCGTGAAGTCCTCCCACACTAAGACAGGAAATCGATGCATGACTTTCAGTTAAACTCGTTCGGCAACGGTAGCGCGGCGAGCATGAACGCGCGCATCTCGGCGCTGCCGATCTTCCCTATCGACAACAACTGCGTGCGAAGATCCAGCGTCGCGTCGGGGTCCGCGTAAATGCGAAGCACGGGCGGCAAACTCTGTATGCGTTCCGCGGCCGCCGCTGGGCCAACGGTTACGACAACCGGCTGGTAAGTTTGACTCTTCGAAACGAACAAGTGCGTGCCGGCCTCCAGTGGCGCGAGCAGAGCAGCAAGCGGTCCTTCAAGCGACAGTGCCGCAACGTGCATATGCGGGCTCGTTATCTGATCTGAGTTGATTACTTTGCAGTTGAATTCTCTCTCAAACAACGTGCGGTAAAGATCGCGCAACTGCAAACACGCCGCTCGGCCGGTTCCGTCCAACGAAACAACTCGTATCACTGTCTGCGGACAAACATCCACGTTACTTCCATCGACGATGGTGGAAAGCACGTGCAAAAGAGATGTCTCGTTGAGTAGATCGACGAAGTAATCGTCAATCTTGTCGCCGAAAACCTCGCTGTTGACCGACAGGTCACTAATAAGTTGGTGTAGGTTTTGAGCGAATATCCGGTTATCAAAATTGCCGGTCAGCGCTTTCGCGAGTTGACGTTTATAGCCTTTGACGTTGGTCCGCTTTGGAGGGGCGACGCCAGATCTCGCCACGACGCCCGCCTGTTTCGCACGCCTTTCATCAGCACGCTCCAGCATCCTCGATACGCGTCGTGTCTGCTGTCGCACATAAACCTGCTGCATCTGGACCATCGCCGACTCACCGCCGAGCAAAATCTCGCCCGGTGGAAACAGACGGTCCGCAAGTTCCTCGACTCGAATCACCACATCCTCAACGCGGTCGAGAAACTCAGCCGCATCTGAAACCGGGACTACTGTCTTGCCCGGCGCACCTGTGTCAACGACCTGCAACGCGCAGACATCAACGGCAATCTTCCCGGCGTTCTCCTTCAGAAAAATGATCAGCGGCTGATCGGCGGGAGTCGCAGCGAGGCGTGCGGCAATCGGCGCTGTAACCTGACGTTCGAGTGTGCGCTTGAGCGCACGCGCGCCGAGTTGCGGATGATAACCGGCTTCGACGAGCAGATTCAGCGCGCCCGTTTCAACCACCAACTTCACACCGCGACGCACCAACCCCTCGCGGTTGAAAACGTCCTCGATCAGCCGGTTCGCAATTCCCTGCACGTCCTCGCGCGACAAACGCTCGAACGGCACAACGCGGCTCAGCCGGTTGAAGAATTCCGGCTTGAAGAATCTTTCCGCCGCCAGACGATAGACCGACGCGTCGCTTCTATTCGTCTGACGAAAGCCGAGATCACTCGCAGCTTCGCGCGCGCCGAGGTTCGAGGTCAGAATGATGATCGTGTTGGAGAAATCGACCAACTGGCCACGCGCGTCCGTAAGACGGCCATCTCCCATCACGCCGAGCAACAGATCGAACACCGCCGGATGCGCTTTCTCGATCTCGTCAAACAGCAACACGGCAAACGGCGACCGTCGCACGGCGCTCGTGAGCAGTCCTTCCGGCGCATCCAACGTCCCGGTCAGCCGTGCGACCGAGTAGTAGCTGGCGAACTCATTCATGTCGAAACGGATGAGCCGTTCGCGATCGCCAAACAGGTAATTTGCGAGTGCCTTGGCACACTGAGTTTTGCCCACGCCGGTTGGCCCAAGAAACAGGAACGACGCGATCGGCCGGATACTGTCGTTCAGCCGAGCCTTTGCGATCGTTACGGCATCGGCGCACGCAGTTACCGCGGCTTTCTGACCGATCACTTCGACACTCAGCGCGTCGACCACTCGCGCGTAATCAAGTTCCGACCGATCGTCCAGAAAACTCACGCTGAGGCCGCTTCTCGCGGAAAACTCCGCCAACGCATCTGCGCGAGTCACTTCCCCAGCCTTGTGCTTCGAAGCCAGCGACTGAAGCAGACGCGCCGCTTTGCCCGGAAACGCCGCGTCAGACACATAGCGCCGCGTCAGATCGATCACGACCGGCAGCACGTCAGCGTGAAAGCGCGTATCGTGCTGTTGTTCCAGCGTACGCCGCGAGCCGAGCAACGTGTGCAGGTTCTTCTGCTCGTTCGGCTCTTCGATGCGCACGATCTGGAAGAGGTCCGCGAAGCTGCGGTCGAGCTCCTGAAGCACGCGAAATGCCTCCGGGGTACACTCCGCGAGCACGCGCACGTCGCCGCGTTCCAGGTACGGCTTCAGCACGTGAGCCACGCTCAGTTGCGAGGAGCTGGTGCGGCCCGAGTAGAACAGACCAATCAGGTCATCAAAATACAGCGTGTGATGTTTGCGCTGACTCTCCTTGAGAATCGCGAGGAAGCGGCCTTCCCATTGGCCCAGATAAGACATGCCCGATATCAGCCGCTGCGGCGACACCAGCCAAACGTCACCCTGAAGATCGGCGATGTTGGCAATGTGCAGCGTCACTTCCGAGCTTCGACGCCGGTCCATGCGACGACGAACAAACTCGTGGATGATCGCCGTCTTACCCACGAGTCGCTTTCCGATTACGAGAACTGGCCGACGATCGCTCGCGCTCAGCAATGTGGAGAGCTCGGTGATCTCAGCTTCACGGTCGATCGCATGGTCCAGATCGTCGGGATAGAGCGAGTTGAGTGAACGGCCAACGCGCGTCAACTCCGTCGCGCCGTCCACCTGCTGCATTTCACCGATGGCGGCAAAGATATTTTGGACCGGCGGCGTATAGACGGTTGGAACGTCAACCGCCACATCGATCGACGTGATCCATGCCTTGCCGTGAACTGTGTTCCTGTCGGGCTGAACTGCTTCCGTCCCAAAGCGCCGTTCCTGCAAACGATAGTGTTCGGTGAGGGTTTCCTGAACTCGGTCGCGAAGTGTTTCGCCACGGGAAACTTCGACCCAAACGTCCGGCACGCTGGGGCTCCATGCGAAACGGCGCCCGAAAGCCGGCACGATCACGAATAGATGCCGCAACGAGAAACGCTTCTTCGCGACCTCGATCGTAAACTCCAGCATCGTTTCTTCCATTTGCGGATAGAAGCTGTAGAGGGCCAGGTGTTCGTGACGCGGGAGCCGCGCGAGCTTGCCCAGGTCAGCGCGTAATGAATTCGCAAGCCGCGCCGTGCCGCGCTGCAAACTGACGTCTTGTTCAGTCGGGTGCGGAAAGAACAGCGGGCGCAACCTCACCGGGCGCACGTGCTGAATGACGCCAGCCTCCGGCTTCCGCTCTTCAACATAGATGGGGACCCTGATGTTCATTCGTCGATCAGTTTTTCCGCTGCACGTTGCAGTTGCTGTTCGGCGAAAAAGGCGAGCACCGCCGGCAGATTGCCCTGCCAGGCGAGACGCCTCGCCACCAGATGGTCCTCGACGTAACTCTCCGTGCGCTGGTAGGTGCGACGAACCGCGCCAACGTTCGTCGGATGGATCGCTCCGCGCCGCTCCAGAAACATCGGCGGGAGATAATCCTTCGCGGCGACGTCACTCGTATGAACGAACACGTTGTCGGTCGTCTTGCCGTCGACGAAACTGTGCAGTCCGTTCTCGCCGACCCATGTCGCGTAAGCGCTCTTCGTTTTGACGTTAAGAACAATCCCGGTCGATGCATCGGGTTTGCGCGAGAGAAACTCCGCCGGCTTGTTTGTTTCCTGCGGGATCACAATTCGGCCAAACATCTTGAACGACTTAGGTTCGTCGTCGTCATCTGTCTTTTTAAGTATCGCGGCTTCAACTTCCGGCGGCAGGTTCGCCGTGTAGTACGACACCGTCACACGCGCCTGCGCGCGAAGTGCGGCGGTGTAATACGCCTGGGCCAACTCAAACAGAGCGTGTTTGTTCTCGCTGTAAACGGCCATCGTGACGCGGTTCGGGTGTGTCTGCCGTTGATCGAGTAGTTGGCGCAGCAGGTCGTCCAGATCAGCTTCGATGTCGCGGATCACGTCCGCTTGCTGCGCTGTCGATGCCGGCGGCTCAGAGCTGTAGAACATGAGCAGCGCGTCGTCTTCGGCGTTTGCTGTTTTCAATTCCAGATCCGTCAGCATCGTCATCTTGCGTCGATATTCCGGCAGCGCCGCAAGGATCGCCGACTCTCCCGGATTCAGCTTCGCAAACCTGTCCTTAACGATCTGTGCCTTCAACCGGGCGCGACGCGCGCTTTTGTGAATGCGACGCTCGATCTCCGTCAGTCGCCAGATCATGTTCTGCAACTCGATAACGGCCGAGCTTCGCCCAAGCTTCACGATGCGGCGACGCAGTTCACCGAGTCGATCGACCCTCGCCACCAAACTGGGATCTTCGTGAACTGACTTACTTTCCGCGCTGATGGCAATCGCGAGATGACCAGCCTTCACATCGACGTCCGCCCTTATCGTCGCCCGCTTTCCTTCCGCGCTCTTCGGGCGCTTGTTGAGCTCGACGGAAAGTGGCAGCAGCAACTCACGCTCGATCAAACGTTTCAACGGCCGCGCGCCGTAATGCGCGTCATACCCGCGACGGGCCAGAAGCTCGAGGGCTTGCGGCGTCGTGCGCAACGCAATGCCGCGGCGCAGCAATCCATCGCGTTGCTCGACCAACTTCAACTCTCGCTCCGCAATCTGTTCGACTGTTTTTCTGTCGAGCGGAATGAACGGCACGATGTGGTCTATGCGATTGAAGATCTCCGGACGCAGAAAATCCTGCACGGCGCGTGTGAAGTGTTTCTGCGCCGCGCGATTTGAATTAGTCAAACGGTGATCGCTGCCCCCGGCGTCGAACCCGGCGCGCGGGCGTCGATACTTCGCCGCGCCGAGGTTCGAAGTCATGACGACGATCGAATTCGTGAAGTCGGCAATGCGTCCACGGCCGTCGGTCAGCCGGCCGTCGCCGAGTGTTTGCAGGAGCAAGTCGAAGAACGAATGATGCGCTTTCTCAAACTCGTCAAACAGAACGACGCTGAATGGTTGCTCGCGTATGCGCGCCGTGAGAGTGCCTTCGTCGCCGGTGGCGCCGCCGACGAGGTTCGTTACAGCCAACGCGTCGGCGTACTCGCTCATATCGAAACGCGCCATCCTGCTTTCGTCGCCAAAAAAGAAGCGAGCGAGTGACTTTGCCATCTCGGTCTTGCCGACACCGGTTGGACCAGCGAACAACAGCGACGCGATCGGACGCCGCGGCCGAGTGAGCCCGGCTTTCACGGTCGCCAGCAATTCGACGATCAAACGCACCGCGGCGGATTGTCCAATGACGCGCGACTCGAACCAATTGGCAGTGTCGTCGACGTCAAAGACGACGTGATCGTCGAGCAGGAACAACGGCAGACCGGTTTCGGCGGCGAAGGCGCCGATTACTTCACTGTCGCGGATGGGATCTGAGTCGTATGCATGCCCCTGTAGCAATCCTCGGAGAAAACGAAGCGGGCGGCTGGGATAAGCCGAGTACCCGGCGAACCGGCGATGCAGACGATCGAGCAGATCCAGTGCTGAGTCAGTGATTGGAGGGCCGGCAGGTAGCAGTAGCGCTCGCCGGCGTTGTTTGCGGTTTTTGTCTGTGTTTTGAATCTCGCGGGGAAATTCGTCAGCGTAGCGTTTCAGGATCTTACGGCTTGCTTCAGGTGATGGCTCCTCGACCGTTAGTTGACGAAACACCTTGAGCGTGCCCGGGTCTTCACGTTCCACGATCGACAACTGTTCGGGCGTGCATTCGACAATTGCGAGCGCCTGCCGGCGAGCAAAACGCTGGCGGAAGAAACTCGCCAGGCCTTGCGAGTTGTGTTCGCTCTTGCCGGAATCCACCAGTTCCACGAGATTGCCGAAATGGACGATGGCATTCGACTTCTCTGCTTCCTTCCACAACGAGTCACAGCGCTCCTGCCACATTCCAAACCCGGTCATGCCGGCGACCAAACGTGCGCCGCTGGTGGACCAGAACGGAGTCGCGCCTAAACCGAAACGTTCGCGACGGCGCGCGAACTCATGAACGATTGCCGTCTTCCCGACTCCGGCTTTCCCGACGAGCAGGACGCTCGATGCGCCTGGTCCAACAAGAGCGTCGGCCAGGTTTTCAACCATCTGATCGACTTCATACGCGCGGCTTAGTTGTTGCTTTGTGAGGTCTACCGCCACCTGTTCGAGCGTGGATTTCTTCTCTTCCTTCTTGCCCGCGCTGGCCATGACCTGCTTGGGAGTGCGGATCTCCGCGTATACGGTGTGCGTGACGAAACTTAATCCGCGCGTACGGTTCAGCAGGGCGAGGCTGAGAAAATTCGTGAGTGCGCCACGGCGTTGCAGTTCGGCGCGAGCGTGCCGCTGGAGCATGGACGTCTGGTCCGCATTCGGCTGCAAGTCAGTTAGCTTCGTGCTCAACACCTCGATTCCGAGTGCGGGTAGGAACGCAATGTGCGCGGCCTCGCCCTGGCTCCAGCGAATAGCATCGAGTTTGAGATGAATCGGTTCGCGCCAGGTTAGACGCTTGGCGGGTGGTTCGAGTGAAAGGTTCAGCTCGAACGATTCGACGTCACCCGGTTTCAGACGCGTCCACACGAGCGGCAGCGCTTCGCTCTCGATAAGACGAATCGCATTCCTGATCGCCGCCCTCTTCAACTTCTCGACATCATCGCCAAACCTCGCGACCTCCGGAAACAGCAATGCCTCCGCGAGGAAAAGGTCGTCGTCAAAATTCTGGAACAGGATGGCGAGCTCGAACGCGTGCAGGGCCATGCAGAAAGTATAAAGGCTTGCCACTCACCGCGTGTGATTTTTTATTGGCTCGCCTGCGTGAGAGTAAACAGCGATCTCCTGCGTCATTGCTTCTGTACCGATCAGTGTTGATAAAGGAGATCTGTAATGAACAAGAGACGAACCGTACTCGCTGTGCTCGCCTTACTCGTCGTCACAGCGGTACTTGCTTTCGATTCGAAGGTGAATTCGATGGAGCCGCAGTCGCTCCCGAACAACCTTCCCCACCCGAACCCCGGCGGAAAGGCGGCGACCTTCAGCACGCAGGACTCCGTCAATCTCACCGGTGAGTTCTTTCAGGCCCAGGGCACGAACGGACGGAGTTGCGCTTCGTGTCATATCGCCGAAGAGGCCTGGAGCATTAACCCCGGCACTCTGCAAGACCTTTTCGATCAGACCGGCGGAACTCATCCCGTCTTCAATCTACTCGATGCTAACAATCCGAACATGGACGTCTCAACACCAGCCTCGCGACTCGCCGCGTACAGCATGATGTTGAGCCGCGGCGTCTTTCGCCGTGGCGGACCTCCGCGTCCAAATTCAGAATGGGAACTGATCGCCGTCGACGATCCGCACGGCTTTGCTGACCTCAACCGGCTCGTACACTGGCGACGCGTCATGCCGACGATTAACTTCGCGCTCGGCAGCTTCACGGTTAACTGGGACGGCGGCAACACCGTCGGCACCGATCAAGTCGCGGGCCTGAACAATCAGGCGCAACGCAACATACTCGGCGCCCAGCAAGCTTTGCTGCCCGCGCCTCCCGAAGTCATTGCAGACATCGTAGACTTCGAACGGTCGCTGTCGACGGCGCAGTTGATTGTGCCCGGAGTTGGACGGCTCGACTCGGATGGCGCAAGAGGTGGCCCGGAGGAGTTGTCGAAAATTGCGAAGACTGCCGGCAGGTTCGATATCTTCGACGCCTGGGCCAACGACGCAAACCCGAGACGCGCTCAGATCGCTCGCGGACAGGCGATATTCAACAGCACGAACGCCAACGGCCGCAGTTGTAACGGGTGTCACAACTCCGCGAACAACGGCACGAGCTTCAATAACCTGTTCTTCGACGTCCGCACCGCGTCAGCCGAAGCTCGCACTCCTGACCTTCCGTTGTACACGTTTCGAAACAGGACCACGGGTGAGGTCCGCCAGTTGACTGACGCGGGACGTGGCAACATCACGGGACTGTGGAACGATCTCGGCCGCTTCAAGACACCGACGATCCGCGCACTCGCTGCGCGCGCGCCGTACTTCCACAACGGCCTCGCGCCGACGTTAACCGACGTGGTCCTCCACTACGAGCGACACCTCGGCTTCATCTTCACCGATCAGGAGCGCGCCGATCTCGTCGCTTTCCTGAACGCCCTATGAAGCACAACAACCTTCGCGATTGCCGGTGTGAACGCATCGGCAATCGCGTCACCGCCACTCACCCTGAAGCACAAACCCGGCCCAGTAGTAAGGCGCGGACCAGCGCTTCTCCTTCGACAACGAAAGTTGCGCCGCACGCAACGCTGCCGCCGGGCGCTTCCCTTCCTTGAACATCCCTTCGTAGAAGCGGCTCATCAACTCCGCCGTCGCCTGGTCGCGCACGTCCCACAGACTCGCGACGACCGCCGGCGTTCCCGCGTACATGAAACCCCTCGTCAGCCCAACCAATCCTTCGCCTTTGATCTCTCTTCCCAGCGCCGTGCGGCATGCGGACAGGACCACGAGATCCGCATTCAACTGTAGGTTGTAGATTTCATGAGCGCGCAGGAACCCGTCGACCGGCCGGCCCTGCTCGTCGTAAAGCGACAGCACGATGCCTGACAACGCGGGATGCTGGCTGTTCAGAAGCCCGTGCGTGGCGAAGTGAACGATGCGGTACT
>DASURS010000324.1:0-5416 GCA_036279935.1 Pyrinomonadaceae bacterium | reverse complement strand
AGGTAAATCCTGCGTAAATCAGGGGCGTCTTGACATTCTTTCTGCTCGGGTGGCAGCATCCGCCCGCAAATCATGAAAAGAATACTCGTAATTGGCTCCGGTGGCAGGGAGCATGCCATAGTTTGGGCCATCCGCAACACTTCGCCCTCGCCTGTTGAGGTTTACTGCGCGCCGGGTAATGCCGGTATCGCTCAGTTGGCCCAAAACGTCGACATATCGCTGAACAACCATACCGACCTGGTCCAGTTTGCGAAGTCGGAAAGTATCGACCTGACTTTCGTAGGTCCGGAGGCGCCGTTGACGTCCGGAATCGTCGACGTGTTTGAGGCCACCGGCCTGCCGATAGTCGGCCCGACCAGCGCGGCGGCGAGACTCGAGGGAAGCAAAATTTTTGCAAAGGACTTCATGGCGCGGCATGGAATTCCAACGGCCGTTTACCGTGTTGCCGGCTCACCCGGGGAAGCGATTGAGTCTTTGCGGAGCGGCGAGTTCGGTTCGGCGGAATCGCCGGTCGTTATCAAGGCGGACGGGCTGGCGGCCGGGAAGGGCGTCGTCGTGGCGGCGTCGCGCGCGGAGGCGGAGCAGGCGGTTGACGACCTGATGGTGCGGCATGTCGCAGGCGACAAAGCAGCGGAACGCATCGTGATCGAGGAGGCGTTGGCGGGAACAGAGGCGTCGCTGCTGCTGTTCGCCGACGGCAAGGATTACGCGTTGATGCCGGCCGCGCGAGATCACAAGCGTATCGGCGATAACGACACCGGTCCGAATACGGGCGGCATGGGCAGCATCACCGACGATTCCGTTTTGGACGACGCGACGCTGAAACGGGCAGTCCGTGAGATCGTCGAGCCGACGTTGGCGGGCGCTCGTGAAGAGGGATTTCCTTTCAAAGGCGTGTTGTTCCTGGGAATGATGCTGACTGCTGACGGGCCGAAGCTGTTGGAGTACAACGTTCGGTTCGGCGACCCGGAAACGCAGGCAATATTAATCCGCCTGAAAACAGACTTATCGGCGATGTTCGACGCGATTCGGAGTGGCACTCTGGGTCAACTCAAACTGCATTGGGCGCCGGGCTCATCCGCCTGCGTGGTCGCGGCGAATCGCGGTTATCCCGGCAAGTACGAATCAGGTGCCGAGATTGAGGGCCTGGACGACGTCGATCAACAGCGCGTGCAGGTGTTTCACGCGGGCACGTCACTCGCGCCGAGTGGGAAGTTTGCGGCGACGGGAGGCCGAGTGCTGGGGGTGACGGCCGGCGCCGGGAATCTGGCCGACGCTTTGCAGTACTGCTACCAGGAGCTACAGAAAATCCACTGGCCGGGAATGCAATTCCGCACCGACATCGGACGCTCCGCGCTCACAACAGAGTAGGGGTTAAGGAGAAGCGGCAGGGTTGAAGAGAACAAGTCAGGAAGGGGCAAGCGTAGCGCGCCCCCGCCGCAGCGAAAGCGGGGGCGTTGCCCCCTTCCCAACTTGTTCTTGCTGTGAGTTCACTGAACCTGTATCCCCAGCCCAAGATCCTGCCCTGAGTCACTAAAGCTGTAACCGCGGGATCGCCCTGCATTTGTGGAAGGCTTTTCCTAGTGCTGTTATACTCCGAGACAGTTTTTTCTGGTTTTGAAACTGCCTTAGCGTGTGTGTCGTACACTATCACGACGCGGCCGGCCTGAATTGCCGGCATTGAGGCCGCCGAACCAGCCCTTTGAGAGAGTCAGATTTCGCTGCCGGAGGATGAGCGGAAAATGGGACTGTGGACAAGAATGAAGCGCTCCGTACGCGCCCTCTTCGGAGGAATAATCGAGAAGACTGAAGACCCCGAACTCATTCTTCAGCAAACCATCCGCGACATGCGCGATCGCGTGCCCGACTTGAACAACTCCGTTGCTCAGGTCATGGCCACCGAGAAACTCCTCGCCAAAAATAAAGAACGGCTGGATGCTCAAGTAGTCGATCTCGATTCCAAGATCCGCGCCTCGGTCAAAATGGGGCGCGACGACATCGCAACCGCCTACATCGGCCAGTTACAGCAGGCGCAAGTCGATCTGCAAAAGACGGCTCAGCAACTGGAGCATGCGAACCTCGCATCGAAACAGGCACTTAAAGCGCGCGACAATTACGTGCTTCAGATGCAGCGCCGCACTGCCGAAGCGATGCAGTTGATAAATCAGTCGAAGCAGGCGAAGTTGCAGGAACAGCTTGCCCAGACGATGGAGTCGTTTCAGCTAGGCGACGATGCGTCTACCTTCAACGAGATGCGCGATAAGATCGATCGGCGCGCCGCTGCTGCGGAAGCAAAGATGCAGCTAGGCGCGGCTTCAGTCGATACGCAGATGCAGGATATCGAGCGCGAAGCGATGGATATGCAGTTGCAAGACAAGTTGCTCGCATACAAACGCGACATGGGGTTGCTCGGCAGCGGCGACGGCGCACCGGCTCCGCAGGCGCTTCCTGCTGAAGGTGAAAGCTCCCACGGTAACAACGGGAGCGGCGGCGGCCGCAGCGGCTGAACCTGATTCCAACTGGTTTTTGCGGAACAAATCGTTATTGCAGTTTTCAAAAGTTTATGGCCGAGTTTCCCAAGTTTGATATCCGGTATCTGAAAGAAGCCTTCAAAGAACCCATAAACTTTTGGGGGATGGCCGGGTTTGCCGTTGCTGCCGCTTATGTTCAGGACGTCACACCGCTGGTAGCCGCATTAGCAACCGAGACACTTTATCTAGCCACCGTGCCCGCCAGTACCATCTATCGCCGTTTGGTCGATCGACGCGAGAAGCAGCGCCTCTTGAAGGTGCGCGAACAGCAGCGCGAGGCGCAGATCAAACTATTCGATCCGCGCGAACGTGAAGCAGTCGAGTATCTGCGCTGGATGAAGAACCAGATCTATTCGAACTACAAGAAGTTCACCGGCACGAAGCAGATACCGCACAACATCCAGAGCCTGGACCAGCGTTGGGAAGACTTCGTCGATCTGCTGGATGTCTATCGACGCCGCAAACATCACCTGCGTTCGATCAATCGTCAGGCGGTGCAGAATCAACTCGTGCAGGCCGAACGGTCCGTGCAGGCCGCGAAGGACGATCGCGAGCGGCGCATTCAGCAGGCGAACGTCGAAATCCTCAAGCGTCGCGTCGCTGCCTTCAACGATATCGAGCGTTCCGTGAAGCTGGTGGAAGGCCAGTTACAGTCCATCGAAAACTTCTTCGGACTGGTGAACGATCAGGTCGTAACTCTGCCGACGCCGGAACGGGTTTCGTCGCTCGATTTCGAGCAACTGAGCGACTCGATAGCGATGACCAAGCAGATGCTCGAGGAGACTTCCGACACGTTTGCCGCCCTCGACAGCCACAATCGAGACATCGGGAACTACGAACTGCTGGTGTCCAATACCGGGACAGGCAAATAACGGCCTATTTCGCGGCAGAATACACTGTATAGTCCCTGCCTCGAGAATTACCACAAGATATGGTTGACAGGCCGAGCCCGAAGGAGTATATTCCGGCCCGCTGTTAATTAATTAATTGGTAGCCAACCGAAGCATCCGTAAAACATTCTAAATTAAGGCTTTGCGTAGTAATACGCGAGCAAATCCGTCTGTTTTCAAGCGCAGAAAGGCAGAGATGATGAGCAGCCCAGCCATCGGCAAAAAAGTCGGACGCACCAGCGTTTCCCCACGACGAAACTCCCACGAGCTCGGAATCAATGCCAGAAAAGTCGTCAGCAAGCGCTACTCCATGAAGGATTCGAAGGGGCAGCCCTTCGAGACCTGGGAAGAGATTGTCAAACGGGTGGTCGGCCACGTTTCGAAGGCCGAAACCGCCGAAAAACGCGACCAGTTTTTTGCCGCTATGAGCGAGGTGATGCTCGCTCGCGAGTTCATTCCCAACACACCGTGTCTCGTCAACGCCGGTAAGGCAAATGGGCAACTGGCGGCGTGCTTCGTGCTCGAAGTGCCGGATTCACTCTCCGGCATCATGGAGCATGCGAAAGCAGCGGCGACGATTCATCAAACCGGCGGCGGCACCGGCATGACTTACGAGTTTCTACGCCCGCACGGTGCGATGGTGAGCTCGGCAACCGGCGTTGCGTCTGGTCCAGTGTCGTTCATGAACATCGTCAACCAGGTGACGGACGTCGTGAAGCAGGGCGGCGTGCGTCGTGGCGCGAACATGGGCATGATGCGCGTCACGCATCCTGATGTGCTGCGCTTCATTCACGCGAAGAACGATCAGCACTCGCTCACGAACTTCAATATCTCCGTCAACGTCACGGATAAGTTTTTGAAAGCCGTCGATAACAACGAGTGGTTCCAGTTGGAGTTTAACGACGAGCCGTGGAAAGAGCCGATTCACGATCCGGTGCGCAATGGTGATTACGTGGTCTATCGCCGTCCTGATGGATCGACGGTCACGTTCTGCGATCGGCAGGCGTTCCTGAATGCGGACCTGTCTGACTGCACGATCGAAGAGCCGCCGCGTCCGGGGATGATTTTCGCGCCCGATATCTGGAACCGGATCGTCGCCAGCGCGCACAAGTATGCGGAACCGGGCATCGCCTTCATCGACGAAGTGAATCGTCACAATCACATGATGAAGTCGATGGGGCCGATCTATTCGTGCAACCCGTGCGGCGAGCAGTTTCTGCACTTCTCGAATTCGTGCAATCTCGGTTCGATCGATCTCGCGAAGTTTTACGATCCGGAGAAACGTGTCGACTGGGACCGGCTGCGTCAAGTGACGCATCTGTGTACTCGTTTTCTCGACAACGTGATCGATACGTGCGCCTGGCCGCTGCCTGAGATCAACGACGTCGTGCATCGCACGCGTCCGGTTGGTTTGGGCATCATGGGTTTTGCCGATCTCTGTTTGAACCTGAGCGTCACTTACGGTTCGCCGGCTTCGATCGATCTGATGGACGAGGTGATGGGCTTTGTGCGGCGCGAGTCGTGGATGGAGAGTAATCGTCTCGGCGCGGAGAAGGGTGCGTTTCCGGAGTTCGAGCCAAATCGTGAGGCTTACAGCGATTTTCTTTACAACCAGATTGGTATTCCGAAAGACATTCCGCTTACGCCGCGAAACTACGAAGTGACAACGATCGCTCCGACCGGAACGATCTCGCTCGTGGCTGAGACGTCGTCGGGCATCGAGCCCAACTTCTCATGGGCCTACGTGCGCAAGGACACGCTCGGCACGCGCACATACGTTCATACTCTGGCGGCGCAAGCGCTCGGAATTGACGTTGACCAATGCGATCAGGAATCGATAGATGCGGCTGCCGCTTACGTCGTCGAACACGAACGTGAGTTGCCGCCACATTTTATCTCGGCGATGAACATAAGCGCTGAGCAGCACGTTCATGTGCTCGCGGCTGCTCAGCGCAACGTCGATAACAGCGTGTCGAAGACGTGCAATGGCGCGGT
>DASURS010000323.1:0-52332 GCA_036279935.1 Pyrinomonadaceae bacterium | reverse complement strand
CATCAGCGGCGCGTTTGCGGCAACCGGCAACAGGTTCGCTCGATAGATGCGCCAGGTTCCTTCGCGATCGTTCCTGCGGCGCATGACGTAACAGCCCACGAACAAGCGCTCTCCGCTGCGTGTTTCAGCAACCACGATGGTCGGGATGTCTGCGTATAAACTGCCGGCCGCGCCTTCCACGAGCGCCGGCGGTTCCACGAACAGGCGGCTCCGCTCAGTGTCGGCAAAGCCGCGCGCGAAGTAATTCAAGCTTGACAGGGGCGATTCCCAGTAGCGGTAGGCCTCCTGAAAGTTTCGCTCGTTGATGGCGGCGTAATAAGCGGTGAGTGCGGCGACGGGATCGTCGTTCGCCGGCTGCGGCTCATTCGGAGGCGTTGCGTTGGCATCGACGAAGTTGAGAACGTTTCGACCGTTGTTGTAGTAGATCGTCAAACGAGTGGAAGCGAGGCGGAAGCGTCTCGCGGTATCGAATGCAGCCAGGAAACGCTGCTCTTGTTCATTTGCGCGTTGGTCCGTGCAGGCGCGTCTGGTGCTGGCCAATGCACCGAACGAGATCGTGTCGCCACGAACCGTGTACGTGCCGCTGAAATTGTTGCAGCCGGTCGACCCACTTGCGCGTCCGGTGTCGCCGAACCTCAGCGTCACAGCAGCACCGGGAACGGCGTTGGTCTCCGCGCCAGCCTGTCCCATCGAAACGAGTCGCCATTCCTTGCCCACCAGCGCTCGCTCGTCAGTCGAGTAGTTTCGATCCTGGGCATGGACCAGAAAACCGCACACGGCCAGCAGACATAAAACAGTTGCGAATCGCACTTCTCCACCTCCGAATGACCGACAGATTAACATCGAAACTGTGTGTACAATGACACACATGGTTAACAATTATCATGTCGCGGTTGTCGGGGCGGGCGTGTTTGGCGCATGGACCGCGTACCAACTGAGGCGCGAGGGTCACGAGGTGCTGTTGCTCGACGCGTATGGACCGGGAAACAGCCGGGCCAGCTCGGGCGGCGAGTCGCGCATGATCCGGCTGGGTTATGGGCCAGACGAAATCTACACGCGCTCCGCGCAGCGCTCGCTGGAAATGTGGCTCGAACTCTTCGACGAGACCGGGCAGCACGATCTGCTGCGGCGCACGGGCATACTGTGGTTGGCGCACGAAGGCGATTCGTATTGTGAGGCGACGTTGTCGAACCTGCAACGCGTTGGGTCGACGTGTGAGAAGTTGGACCGCGACGAGTTGGGACGCAGATACCCGCAACTCGCGCTCGGTCCGGTGTCGTGGGGCGTGTTGGAACCGGACGCGGGCGTGCTGATGGCGCGGCGCGCGGTTCACGCAGTCGTGTCGCAGGCGCGTGAGATCGGTGTCGAGTACCGGCAAGCGCACGTCAACTCTGAAACGCGCATCGACGCAGAGCACGTGGTGTTTGCGTGTGGGCCATGGCTGCCGAAAGTGTTTCCGGAGTTGTTGGGCCAGTTGATTCATGTAACGAGGCAGGAGGTCTTCTTTTTTGGCGTTCCGGCGGGTGACGAGCGATTTAATTCGCTGCCGGCGTGGATCGATTTCAACGATCTAGTCTACGGACTGCCGAATCTCGAGGGGCGCGGGTTCAAGTTGGCGATCGATGCGCATGGGCCGGAGTTTGATCCCGACACTGGCGAGCGTGTTGTAACTGAGGCGGGGTTGCTGGCGGCGCGGGCGTACCTGGCCCAGCGAGTGCCGCTGCTCGCAGACGCGCCGGTGCTGGAAACACGCGTCTGCCAGTATGAGAACACTTCGAATGGCGACTTCCTGATCGACCGGCATCCTGAGCTGAAGAACGTGTGGCTCGTCGGCGGCGGCTCGGGACATGGGTTCAAGCATGGTCCAGCCGTTGGAGAGTACGTCGCAGCCATGATCGCCGGCCGACGGACGCCGGAGCCGCGGTTCAGTCTCGCTACTAAACAGACGGTCCAGCAGCGCGAGGTTTATTGAGCCACAAAAAGGCACAAAAAACACAAGAGCCGGTTGGTGCGCTGGATTAATCGCGTGGCGGGGTTGAATCGACCTTTTTTGTGTTTTTTTGTGCCTCTTTGTGGCCTAGAATGCCCCGCGTGCGAATATCCGTGGCGATGTGTACTTACAACGGCGCCCAGTTTCTGCCGGCGCAGTTGAAGAGCATCTTTGCGCAGACACGGCCGCCTGACGAGATCGTGATCTGTGACGACGGCTCGACGGACGAGACCATATCGCTGATTCCCGACACGGTCGTTCTGCACCGGAATGAACAGAACCTGGGTACGTTAAAGAATTTCGAAAAGGCGATCGGGTTGTGTTCGGGCGACGTGATCGTGTTGAGCGATCAGGACGACGTTTGGCGCCCGGATAAGCTAGCGTTGATCGAGGAGGCGTTTCAAAAGAACCCGAACGCAGGGCTCGTGTTTTCCGACGCCGAAATCGTCGATGAAGAGTTGAACCCGTTGGACCGCCGCATTTGGGACGAAGTTGGGTTTGATTCCCACAAGCGAAAACTGGTCGCACACGGACGCGCGCTGGACGTCTTGATAACCGGTTGGACCGTCACCGGCGCCACCATGGCCTTTCGCTCGCAATACGCGAAGGTATCGCTCCCGATCCCGACCACGATCCGAATGATTCACGACGGATGGATCGCATTGACGGTCGCCGCCGTGTCGGACGTCGTGATGATCGACGAACCGTTGATCAAGTATCGCCAACACCAACGCCAGCAAATCGGCGCTCCGGTGCATGATAAAAACGTGCAACCATTGAGCGCCCACGACGCACTGAAGCGACGCAACCCGACCGCGGAGTTACAAACCGTTCTCGACACGCTGCGCCAACGGCTGACGACGCAAGGCAGCGGCTTCGAATGCGGCAACGCGCTCTCGTTCGTCGATAACTACTCGCGCCATCTCGACGTTCGCGCCAACTTGCCGCGTGGGCGATTGAACCGCGTGCCGGCGATCCTGCGCGAGCTGTTGTCGTGGCGTTATCACGAATACGCAAACGGCTTCAAGAGCGCCGCTAAAGATCTCGTTTCTTGAATCACTTTCGAATGGAAAACCTCCCTGGATGCCCTGTGAACTGTCGATAATTATCGTCAACTGGAACGGCGACGGCCTGCTGAGCCGGTGCGTCGAGACGATCGTCACGTCTCAACCGCCGACCAGTTACGAGATCGTAATCGTCGACAACGCTTCCGAAGACGATAGTCTCGCCCGCCTCAGCTCCAGCGAAACTCTCGCCCCGCTCGTCGCAAATGGACAACTGCGTATTCTTAACAACTCGGAGAACCGCGGCTTTGGAGCAGCAAATAATCAGGGCTTCGCGTTGACCGACTCTCCGTTCGTGCTGCTGCTGAATCTCGACACGGAAGTCGGGCCCGGGACGATCGATACGTTGATGCGGACCATGCAGTCGGATCCGAAGATCGGCGTTTGTGGGCCGAAGATCCTGAACTCAGACGGGACGTTGCAGATCAGCGCGTTCTTCAATCCGCCGCGCGTTTGGCACACTGTGCTTTCGCAGTTGAAGCTTTATCACCTGCTGCCGCGAAAGATTCGCGGCGAACTTCTGCTCGGGCGTCACTGGGACCACGATCGCCTGCGCGCCGTTCCGATGCTCAGCGGAGCGGCGATGCTCGCGCGGCGCGAGATGATCGATCGGGTTGGCGGGTTTGACGAACGCTTTCACATGTACTCGGAAGACACGGAGTGGTGCTGGCGGATCACTAAAGCGGGTTGGAAGCTGGTATTTGTGCCGGACGCAGTCGTGCTGCATCACGGAGCCGAGAGCTCGAAGAAGCGCTGGTCGTCGCAGGAAAGGTTAAAAGTCAGACTCGAGGCGGGGTACAACTTCGAGCATCGCGTGCTGCCGCGGTGGCGAGTTACGGCGAACCAGTTGACGAACTACCTGATCGTTTGCACGCAGATCGCCGGCCGCAAACTTCTCGGTATCGGCATGTCCGAACTCTACCAGGTCAGGGAAATCCACCGCGAGCACCTCAAGCGCTCGCTGAAACATTAGTGAATTAACCACAGAGGGCACAAAAGACACAAAAGGCACCAGGACCAGGCAGTAGAACGAAGGCCACGAAAATGAGAATCAGGGAGCCTGCCTCAAAAAGACCCCTGTGCCTTTTGTGGCTTTTGTGCCTTTTGTGGCTAAGATCGTTCTAAGCCGCGGTCACGGATTCGGGTTGGCCTGGTAGTCTTCGAGCAACTTCTGCGCGCGGGTGCTCGGGCTGATTAGGGCCAGCTTCTGCGACCAGTCGTAACCACTAAACACACCCACAACCTCGGCATTCGAGTTATAGACCGGGCTTCCGGAAAAGCCGTCGCGGCTGTCGATCTTGACCGACCAGTACTCCTGATTGCCGAGCATGTAGTTGCCGTAAAAGCTGCCGTGGCTGACGACCTTGTCCCCGTGCGGACGCGCAATCAGAAACAGCTTGTCGTCCTTGTTCGGCGCAGTCTGAAACACCGGCGCCTTCGCGGATTTCGAGTTGCGACACATTTCGAGCAGCGCCAGATCCGCTTCCTTGTCGACCTTGATTACCTTCGCCCGGCAACCGTCGACGTAAACCTTCACGGCCAGCTCGTCGCTGGGCTTGAAGCCGAGCATGACTTTCTTGGTGGTGCTGAGGTTACCGGAGATCACGTGATAAGCCGTCATGACCAACCCGTTCCCTACGAGGAAGCCGGTGGCGTACCCGTTCGGCCCAACATCGAAGAGGACGGAAATGGCATGTTCCAGCGGGTTTTGTTGCTTCTTCGTAAACTCCAACTCCAGAGACAATGTATAGCGCTCTTGCTGCTTGAGCACCCTGGCGGTGTTTTTGTCAGCCAAACACACAGGAGCCAACATCAAGGTGACGAGTGCGGCCATACAGGAAAGACTGCAAAGCTTCTTCATCGTGACCTCCGTTTTTGGTTCTTTAGATCCGCGGCTGTGAAACTACGGTTAAATACAAAGACGTCTTCGTTGCGTGTGGGGCAGTAACAAAGACAAAAACTACCTGAATTTGCGTCTGAGAATGCTAACCGGGTAACTAGTCCGGAGCATTTTAGGGCGAGGGCACCCGATACGCAAATTTTTTGTGCTTAAAACCGGCAGATAATCGGGGTTAGATATGGAGCCGCTATTTCGGAAGTGTTCAGATTTGATTTGTTCGGCTGCGAACTAAACCGAAGCGCGCCGGTGCTTTAGTTCGTTGATGCGCGAGTAGTCGGGATGAAGATAGACCAACCGCCCACCGACGATCGTCGCGACCGCGGCGCCGTGCATCGACCGTCCGTGAAACGGCGTGTTCCGGCTTTTAGACTTCGTTCGGGTGACGTCGTAGACCCACTCGAGTTGCGGATCGAGAATGGTGATGTCCGCGTGAGCACCCGCTTTCAACGAACCGCGATCCGCGAGACTAAAGATTCGTGCGGGAGTGGTCGAACACATCTGCACGACGCGTTCGAGATCAAGCAATCCACTGTGGACGAGATCGAAGGCGAGCCCAACTGCCGTTTCCAGGCCGATAATGCCGAAAGGCGCCTGATCGAACTCGAGGCCCTTTTCGTCGGCGTGATGCGGCGCGTGATCCGTGGCGATGGCGTCGATCGTCCCGTCTTTCATGGCGGCGAGCACGGCGTCGACGTGATCGCGGCTGCGCAAAGGCGGGCTCATTTTCGTGTTTGTGTCGTACTCGGCAACGGCTTCGTCGGTGAGCGTCCAATGATGCGGCGTCACTTCGCACGTCACTTGTGAACCTTCGTTCTTCGCCTGCCGCACTGCTTCGAGCGCGCCGCGAGTCGAAACGTGCGCGAGGTGAACTTTCGCGCCCGTAAGTTTCGCAAGCACGCAATCGCGCGCGACGTCCACTTCTTCAGCAGCGGCGGGCATACCGCGCAAACCGAGAATCAGCGACCAGCGTCCTTCGTGCATCACGCCGCCGGCGCTCAACGAGTGGTCCTGGCAGTGATCGACGACCGCCAGATCGAACCCGCGCGCATATTCCATCGCGCGTCGCATCATTCCCGACGTTGGGACCGGACGTCCGTCGTCTGAAACGGCGACGATACCGGCGTTTTTCATCTCGCCCATCTCCGCGAGCTCTTTTCCGCCGCTCCCTTTCGTGACTGCGCCGATGGGAAACACGTTGGCGAGGTTCGCAGCCTGGCCTTGTTCGATCATGAAACGCGTGACGGCGGGATTATCGTTGATGGGATCGGTGTTGGGCATCGCGCAGATGCTGGCCCAACCGCCCGCGACTGCCGCGGACGCACCCGTCGCGATCGTCTCTTTGTATTCCTGACCCGGCTCGCGCAGGTGCGTGTGCAGATCGATGAATCCGGGTGCGACGATCAGTCCGGTGGCGTCGAGTACCTGGGCGTCTTCGGGCGCGGGCTCCGATCGGTCGAGCAGACCGACGACGCGGCCTTCTTCGATCAGCACGTTTCGACCGGCGTTGACCTGTTGCGCCGGATCGATCACGTATCCATTCGCAATCAACGTTTTCATTCCTGGGCCGCCTTGCGTTCTCGCTTCTGTTTTTTCACGGGTGGAGGTTCTTCGTCTTTTTCGAAGTTCCCGCCGGCGAGCAGGTACAGCACCGCCATGCGCACGGCGACTCCGTTGGTCACCTGGTCGAGAATCAACGACTGGCTGCCGTCCGCGATCTCGGAAGAGATCTCGACGCCGCGATTCATCGGGCCGGGATGCATGACGATCACGTCCGAAGCGGCGCGTTTGAGATGCCGCGGCTGGAGGCCGTAATGGACGGCGTACTCGCGCATCGACGGGAAGAACGCCGCATCCTGGCGCTCGCGCTGGATCCGCAAAATCATGACGACGTCAGCGCCGTCGATCGCGTCTTCGAAATGCTTTTCGACGCGCAGTCCGTTGTCGACGATTTCGGCAAACTCGTTCGGCACGAGCGTTCCCGGTCCGCCGACGCTGACGTTCGCGCCGAGTTTCGTTAGCAGGTAGATGTTCGAACGGGCGACGCGCGAGTGCAGGATGTCGCCGACGATGGCGACTTTCAAGCCTTTGATTCGTCCTTTGTATTCGCGAATCGTGAGCGCGTCGAGCAGCGCCTGCGTAGGATGTTCGTGCGAGCCGTCGCCGGCGTTGACGATCGGAGCGGAGCACATGCGCGCGAGGTGTTGCGGCGCGCCGGCCATTGAATGACGAATGACGATGCAATCGGGCGCCATCGCTTCCAGATTGCGCGCGGTGTCGAGCAGAGTCTCGCCTTTGGTGACGCTCGAGGTCGAGATACTGACGTTGACGGCATCCGCGGAGAGGCGTTTGGCTGCGATTTCGAAAGAAGTTCGCGTGCGCGTGGAGGCTTCGAAGAAGAGATTGATGACTGTGCGGCCGCGCAGGGCCGGGACTTTTTTGATCTCGCGTTTGGAGACGTCGCGAAACGTTTCGGCTGTGTCGAGCAGGTGCGTGATTTCAGCGCTGTCAAGCTCGCGAATGCCGAGTAGATGTTTGCGATTAAACGTTGACTGCATGCTTCATTCGGTTAGCCACAAAAAGGCACAAAAGACACAAGACAGGTTGAGTGACTGGTTTTCTGTTTTCTTGTGCCTTTTGTGGCACAAAAAAAGCGGCCCGGCGGCCGCTTTCGTCACGTCGTCTCCGACGGTCTCTCGACAATTACCACTCCTTCTTCCTCGTCAAACTCGTTGAGCATGACCTTGATGATCTCGCTCTTCTTCGTCGGCACGAGCTTGCCGATGTAATCGGCTTGAATCGGCAGTTCGCGATGCTCCTTGCCGCGGTCGACCAGCACAGCTAATTGAACCCGCCGCGGGCGGCCGAAGTCGATCAACTGATCGAGCGCGGCGCGAATCGTGCGGCCGGTGTAGAGCACGTCGTCGATCAGGACGATGTTGCGTCCCTCGATGTCGCCTGGAAGATCCGTGCGATTGACGATGGGCTTGGCGCCCACCGTTGAAAGGTCGTCGCGATAAAGCGTGATGTCGAGCACGCCGACCGGCGGGCGGGAACCTTCAAGATCTGCAATCTTCGCGGCCATGCGTTCGGCCAGCGGCACGCCTCGTCGACGAATGCCGACGAGAAAGAGATCGCCCGCGCCATGGTTCTCTTCGACAATCTCAGAAGACAGACGGGCAAGCGCACGGTTGATGCGCGGACCGTCCATGATGCGAGCCTTCTCGATGAAATCCATTTCGCGCGATACTAGCAAGAAGCGATTTGCGTGACAAGTTGCTGTTGGATCTTTGTGCTTTGTACTTTGTACTTGGTAGCTTTTGTTTTGACAAAGTACTAAGTTCAAAGTACAAAGCTCAAAAATGGTCTATCGCTCGCTGGTGCGTCCCATTCTGTTTCGTCTCCCGCCCGAGACCGCTCACGAGTTCGCGCTTCACTCGCTTTCTTTCTTGAAAAGTTTTGTCGGGCGTCCATTCGAGTCTGCCGCACTGAAAATAAATCGTTTTGGTTTGTCGTTCAGTAATCCAGTCGGACTCGCGGCAGGGTTCGACAAAAACGGTGTTGCTCTGGAAGCTTTAGCGGCGCTGGGATTCGGATTCATCGAAGCCGGCACGGTCACTTTCCACGCTCAACCCGGAAACCCGAAGCCGCGCATGTTTCGACTCGCCGCGGATCAAGCCCTCATCAATCGCGCCGGCTTCAACAACGACGGCGCCGCCGCTTTCGCGAAGCGCGTCGAACGACATCGACCGCACTGCGTGCTCGGCATCAGCATCGGAAAAAGCAAGATCACACCGCTTGAAAACGCGACGCAGGACTATCTCGCGAGTTTCGATCTGGTCTACAAACACGCTGACTACATCGCCATCAACGTCAGTTCGCCAAACACGCCGCAACTGCGGGAGTTGCAGCAGTCGGATCAGCTCAGTTCCCTGCTCGTCGCGCTGCAAAAGCGAAACCACGAATTGCAAAAAACGTTCGCGAGACCGTCGCCGGTTCCGCTGCTCGTCAAGATCTCGCCCGACCTCCAACGCCGCGATCTCGAAATGATCGTGGACGTCATCCAACGGCTGAACATCGACGGCATTATCGCGACCAACACGACCGTCAGCCGCGATAACCTGCGCACCGATCGAGCGCGCATCGAGGCATGCGGCGCCGGCGGCCTCAGCGGCAAGCCTCTGACGAAGAGATCGACGACAATGATCGCCGAGCTTTACGAACTCACCGGCGGACGCATTCCGCTCATCGGCGTCGGCGGCATCTTCACTGCCGAGGACGCATGGGAGAAGATTTGCGCGGGCGCGAGTCTCATTCAGTTGTACACGGGATTTATTTACCAGGGACCCGGCATCGTAAACCAAATCAATCAGGGACTCGTGAAGATCCTCGCACGCGAGGGTTTCGCGACCATCGATCAAGCAGTCGGTTGCAAGGTCAAACAACTACTAAAGAAAGGAACCTCAATTGGCAGCTAACGAAAAACTGATAGTAGCGCTGGACGTCGACACGCCCGGCAAGGCCCTCGACCTCGTCAATCAACTTCGCGAAGTCGCAGGCATGTTCAAGATCGGTTCGACGTTGTTTACCGCGGTTGGACCGAGCATCGTAAAAGACGTCATCGCGTCAGGCTCGCGCGTGTTTCTCGACCTGAAGTTTCACGACATTCCGCATCAGGTCGCCGGCGCGGCGCGTTCGGCCGCCGAGCTCGGCGTGTCGATGTTCACGATTCACGCAAGCGGCGGCACGGAGATGATGAAGCGCGCCGCTGAAGCCGTCGCCGAGGTGGCAGAACGAAACGGCACCCCTCGCACATCCGTCCTGGCCATCAGCGTCCTGACGAGTGTCGACGCGGCAATTCTCTCGCAAATCGGCGTAAGTGACTCGCCTGCCGAATCGGTGATGCGGCTCGTGAAGCTGGCTGAAGCATCGGGCGTCGACGGCGTCGTCGCCTCGCCACAGGAAGTGACGGCAATCAGATCCGCGGTCGCGAACCCGAACTTCCTCGTCGTCACGCCCGGCATCCGTCCGTCAACGGTCGAGGACGATCAGCGCAGGGTTGCGACTCCCGAAGCGGCACTCGCCGCCGGAGCGTCGTATCTCGTCATCGGACGTCCAATCACCGGCGCATCCGACCCACTCGCCGCCGCGCGCGCGATTGCCGCGGAAATGGAGCGCGTCGAGCCGTTAAAACGAAGCGGAACTGCGGAATAGCGCTGGCGTGTATCCCATTGCCCAAGTTTTGATTTGTAACTATTATTGCGCCGGTGAATCTCAGCTTGAAATCCCCGCTTATCCCTATATTCACAATCCTCTTTCTCGCGTTTCTGTTCCCCGTTGCAGCACAGAATGGCGCGCACTCATTTTCGCAGGCGCCGTACCGCGTCGGTGAGCGACTGACCTACAACATCTCGTTCTCCAGCTTTCCGACCGCCGCTCATGCCGAATTCGAAGTCGTCTCGCGTGGCGTTCACTTCGGCCGCGAAGCCATCGAACTGAGAGGACACGTGGAAACGACGGGCGTGGTTAACGTCGCGCTTTTCGCCATCAACAACGACTACGCGACCTATATCGATCCGGAAACCGGTCTCCCTTTTCGCTCGCAGGAGACGGCCCGAGACGCGATGAAGTCGACTGACTCGTCGCACGATTTCAGCCAACCCGCCGGCAACGAAGCGATCCCGCCGCAGGTGAGTGCATTGGCAGGTACTTTCGATTTTCTTTCCGCGTTCTATCGCGCGCGGGCGTTGCCGCTGCACGACGGCGCCGAATATGACCTCAGCATCCGTGACCAGGGAGTGACGTACCAGGTCGAGATCAAAGTCGTCGGCCGCGAAACGGTCAGAACGAACGTCGGGTCGTTCGACACAATCGTCACGCAAGTCAAAGCAAGCAATTCGCGTTTCAGCAACGTGAGAATCTATTACACCGACGACGAGCGGCACGTGCCAGTGTTGTTCACAGCGAAGGTAAGCTCCGGACGTTTGACCGCTGAACTCGCCGCTTCGGAAATGGTGAAGCCACCGCCGGGCCCCGCTGGGCCGGCGCCGGTGATCGCGGCACCCGCGCCGAATCCTGCCGCCACAGCACCGCCAGTCGCGCCGATACCCGTCGATTTGCCTTTTCCTCTAAACGAACAACTCAACTATCAGGTGTTTGTTGGAACGAGCACGACGCCGATGGGCAGGGCGACTTTTCAGGTGCGCGGGCGTTCGCGTTACTTCGAGCGCGATGGAATCTTCCTGACCGTGACCGCGCAAACGACCGACGCCCTGGCGCGCGTCTTCGTCGCGAAGGACCAGATCGATTCATACGTCGACCCGAGAGGGTTGTTGCCTTATCGAACGGTTTTGAACCTCGCGGAAGGCGCACGACGGTTCAATCAAATACGCACCGTCAACCAGGACACGGGCACGGTAACCACGGAGAGCGGGCGTATTGAGATCCCGGTCGGCACGCATGACTATGTTTCTTTTTTCTATGCGTTACGTATGTTCAATCTGACACTGGCGAAGCGCAGCGCGATACCGGTTCTGGTGGAAAACAAGCCGAAGACCGTCACCGTGACGGTGACGAAGCACGAACAGATCGGGTTGGGCCAGAGTGTGATTCCCGCGATAGCGTTGACGATAACCACGGACGGTCCGGAGCCAGACAAGTATCAATTGCGCATGTGGGTGAGCGATGACCGCCGTCGTCTGCCGTTGCGGATAACGGCGATGACTCAGATCGGCCCGGTGCGCGCCGACCTTGCTATTCTTCCTACCGAGAATCATTAGCCACAAAAGGCACAGAAGACACAAAAGGCACAAAGCATTTTCAAAAGGGTGAGTAACGACAACTCAAGAAAGGGTTACTCTCCTTTTAAAACTCTCTCTTGTGCCTTTTGTGTCTTCTGTGCCTTCTGTGGTTAATAGGGCTGAAATTGAAATCTATTTTCAACTAGGATATACTGCCGCCGCCATGCTGAACTCCTTCATTATCGTACTCCGCGAAGGCTTTGAATCCTTCCTCCTGGTCGCCGTCATCCTGGCCTACCTGCGAAAGTCGGGACAACAGTGGCTCAATTCCTCCGTCTACGTCGCTATCGCACTCGCACTCGGCGCAAGCGCTTCACTTGCCTACGTGCTCAACCAGGGCGTTGACGATGAGACCGTCCGCGGCATGTTTGGCGACGCTATCGGCGGCCCAATCAGCACTTTCTTCGCCAACGAAGCACTGCGCGAAGCGGTCCTGGGCGCGGTGGCCGTCGTGATGGTCGGAACGCTCGTGATTCACATGTGGCGCACCGGACCAAAGGTCCAGGAACGCATGCGCGAGAGGTTGAGCGCAGTCTCGTCGAAGAGCTCACGCGTGGCGGCGGTGTTCGGCGTGTTTGCCTTTACTTTCCTGATGGTTACGCGCGAGGGAATGGAAACGGCCCTGCTGCTGATGCAGGTGAAGGACCCGAACCTCATCAACGGCGCGCTGCTCGGGTTGCTGGCGGCGATTGCGTTCGCGTTCGGCTGGGCCAAGTTCGGACATCTACTGAACGTGAAACGGTTCTTCCAGGTGACCGGCATCTTCCTGCTGCTCTTCATGATCCAGGTCGCGATCTACTCATTCCACGAGTTCACCGAAGCAGGACTGTTGCCGAACAGCGAGATGCTGCACATCGCGACCGAGAAGTTCTCGCCCGACGGGCTTTACGGCAAATGGTTCTCGCCGATCATGATCGGAATATGCGGGCTTTGGCTCTTCGGCGCGTGGTTGATCGACAGGACGAAGAGCGCGCCGGTTGCGACGATGTCGAACCTCGAGCGACGCGCGAGCTAAGATTTCCCTTTCAACATTCTCGTTAACTCGCGTTTCAACAGTTTGCCTGTTGGCCCCTTCGGAATGTCGTCGACGAAGTGGACCGCCTTCGGGCATTTGTAATCCGCCAAACGCGCCTTACAAAACTCAATCACTTCCTGTTCCGAGCTTTTTGCGCCGTCTTTCAAAACAATCACGGCAGCGACCTCTTCACCGTAAAGCTCGTCCGGCACGCCGACAGCCGCGGCGGCCGCAACGCTCGGATGCTGATACAGCACTTCATCAATCTCGCGCGGGTAGACGTTCTCGCCGCCGCGAATGATCATGTCTGACTTGCGATCGACGATGTAATAAAAGCCGTCGGCGTCGCGATAACCGACGTCGCCGGTGTGAAACCAACCGTTGCGAAACGCGCTTGCGGTGGCGTCGGGGTTTTTGTAGTAGCCCTTCAGGATGTTTTCGCCGCGCAGGACGATCTCGCCGAGCGATCCGTCGGGAACGTCGCGATCGTCGTCGTCTACGACTCGCATCTCATTGCCGATTGGCACGCCACACGATCCGGGACGGCGGCGTTCGTCCGGTGGATTGAACGTCGAGCGGCACGTCGATTCCGACAGCCCGTAACCTTCGACGACGAGACAGTCGAACGTCTCTTCGAACCGTTTCATGACTTCCGCCGGGACGGGCGCTGAGCCGCACATCGCGAAACGAAGTTGCGGCGTGTTCAGTCCTGCCGGCACGCCGTCGGGATAGGTGCTCAACAGCATCGACAGCATCGTCGCCACCGATCCGAACGACGTGATCTCGTATTCGGAGATGATCTGCCAGAAACGGGAGGCGGAAAACTTCGGACTGACGACTGTCGAACCGCCGGCGTACAGCGCAGACATCGTCGTCACCGAAACGGCGTTCATGTGAAACAGCGGCATTATGGTGAGCAGTCGATCTGACTCGGTGAAGCCGAGCCAACCGGAGATTTGGCGCGCGTTGGCGATGACGTTGCCGTGCGTCAGCAAACAGCCTTTCGGCTTCCCTGTCGTACCTGACGTGTAGATGATGATGGCTTCGTCACTACTATTAATCTGTGTTGCCTCTACCGCGTCTTCAATAACGCGTTCTACCTCGTCGAAAACAATAACCTCAACGTCATTCTTAATCCGTGTTACAAACTCGGAGTTAACGAGCACCACTTTCGCTTCCGAGTTTGAAATCACGTAGTCGATCTCTTCGGCTTTGAGCAGCGAGTTGATCGGTCCGGCAAGCGCTCCGATGTGCCAGCAGGCGAAATAAGCAACGACGTACTCGACGCTGTTCGGCAGCAGCAGGCTCACGACGTCGCCTTTGCGCACGCCGTTGGCCCAGAGCATTCCGGCCACTCGCCTCACCGTCGCTTCAAATTCCCGGTAGGTGAACCGGCGTTTGTCGGCTTCTGAAAACAGGAACTCCTTGTCGGGTGCGGCGGCCGCGCGCTGCCGTAAAAGCTCGGGAATGCTCCGGGGTTCCAAAGTCATGCAAACTGTTATAGCACATGATATATTCCAGCACTCTTATGAATACCTACCGCAATTTTATCGGCGGGAAATGGATCGAATCCGCCTCGACACGCACCGCTCCGAATATCAATCCGGCCAACATCGACGACGTTGTCGGCACCATCCGCCAGGCGACTCGCGAGGAAGCACGCTCGGCAGTCGAAGCTGCGTCCGAAGCCTTTCGCAGCTGGCGATCGACACCCGCGCCGGCACGCGGCCGCATTCTCACGAAGGCGGCGCGTTTGATGGAAGAGAACAAGGAAGAGCTGGCGCAACTGCTGACGCGCGAAGAAGGCAAGACGATCGCCGAGTCGCGCGGCGAACTGCAACGCGCGATCAACGTCGCCGAGTTTTGCGCGGGCGAGTCGCGTCGCATGAACGGCGAGACGATACCGTCCGAGTTGGCGATGAACTTCGCCTACACGATCAAGCAACCGCTCGGCGTCGTCGCCTGCGTCACGCCGTGGAACTTTCCGGTCGCGATTCCGATCTGGAAAGTTGCGCCCGCGCTTATCGCGGGAAACACCGTCGTCTTCAAACCGGCGTCAATCACGCCGGCGTGCGCGGTGCGCATCACGGAGATCTTCGAAGAAGCCGGAATCCCGCCCGGTGTTTTGAACCTCGTGATCGGTTCGGGGTCCGAAGCCGGCGACGAGATCATCAATCATCCGGCGGTCAAGGCGATCTCGTTCACGGGATCGAATGGCGTCGGTATTCGTCTCTACGAGCAGGCTTCACGACGCGGCGCGAAGGTCCAATGCGAGATGGGTGGGAAGAACCCCGTCGTCATTCTGGAAGACGCGGACATGGATCTCGCCGTCGAGTCGACGGCGCAGGGCGCGTTTGGATCGTCCGGACAGCGTTGCACGGCGACAAGCCGCGCCGTCGTAGTCGAACAGATCGCGGACGAGTTTGTCGAGCGAATTGCTAAACGCGCGCAATCGTTGCGCATCGGTCCCGGATCGGATCCGCAAACTGAGATGGGCCCGAGTGTCGACGAAAGCCAGTTCAAGACCGTGCTCCAGTACATCGACGTCGGACGTGAAGACGGCGCCACGCTCGTTTGCGGCGGTTCCCGCGCAACCGGCGACGGGCTCGACAAAGGTTACTTTGTACATCCGACGGTTTTCGATCACGTCACGCCTGACATGCGCATCGCGCGCGATGAGATCTTCGGTCCGGTGTTGTCGGTGTTGCGAGTCAAGGATTTCGAGTCGGCCATGGAAGTGGCAAACGACAGCGAGTACGGTCTGACGTCCTCGATCTTTTCAAACGACGCCTCGCGCATCTTCCGCTTCGTCGACGAGATCGAAACCGGCATGACGCACATCAACTCGCCGACGACCGGCGGCGAAGCTCACATCCCGTTCGGCGGCTCCAAAGGCACCGGCATCGGCGATCGCGAACAAGGCTCGACGGCCCTCGACTTCTACACCGAATTGAAAGTCGTCTACGTCGACTACACCGGCCGCAAACGCGAGGGGAACTTATATTGAAGATCGGCGTGTTCATTCTGCTCTTGATAGCCGTAACAGCGACGGCTCAAACAAACAGCAGCGTCTACACACCGCTCGCCGAGAAGCAGTGTAAGACCGTCAAAGGTCCTGATTCTCAAACTGGAGATTACGAAGGACGCTGCCGCGGCGTCGCCGGTTATTCGCTGATCGTCGTTGAAGGCGATCTGCGCCAGAACGTGATCGTCGTTACGCCAAAAGGCGCGAAACATTCCCTGGATCTTTGGGAGGTGATCAGCGGCGGCTTTTCGAGCGTCGGTCCGAAAGCCGAGTGGCGCATGGCTAAGCAGAATGGGAAACCAACGCCCGTCGCCTTGATCATTCGCTATAACGCGAACGACGATCCTGAAAGTCCCAACAAGCAATCGTCTTATCTCGCCGTCACGAAGATCACCGCGAGCGAGATCTGCGTGACCGACAAGATCATGCCTGCTGCAAACGCCAACGAAGACGCGCGCCGAGCCGCGGACGCGTCCGCCACCAAACCCTGTCTGAAGAAACAATCACAATGAAAACGCTCATTAAAAACGGCCGCGTCGTCACCGCCGTTGACGACTACCACGCAGACATACTAATTGAAAACGAACGCGTCGCCGTTATCGGCAAAGACCTCGACATGGAAGCCGACAACAGGCTCGACGCGAACGGCAAGCTCGTGATTCCCGGCGGCATTGATCCGCATACGCACATGGAGCTGCCGTTCGGCGGCACGCAATCATCCGACGACTTCCGCACCGGCACGATCGCCGCCGCGCACGGAGGCACGACGAGCATCATCGATTTCGCCGTGCAGTACAAAGGTCAGTCGCTCATCGAAGGCATCGACAACTGGCACCAAAAAGCTGAAGGCAAGACGGCGATCGACTACGGCTTCCACCTCATCACGACGGGGCTCGAAGACAAGCAGATTGAAGAGCTGTACACGGCGATGGACGAGGGCGTGACGAGCTTCAAGATGTTCATGGCGTATCCCGGCGTGTTTCTCGTCGACGACGCGACGATCTTCCGCGCCATGTCGGCAGCGGGCCAGCGCGGCGGACTGATCTGCATGCACGCCGAAAACGGCATCGTCATCAACGAGATCATCAAACGCGCACTCGAAAACGGACGCACCGCGCCGAAGTATCACGCGTTGACACGACCGACGATCGCCGAAGCGGAAGGCGTTCATCGCGCGATCGCGATCGCGGAGATGGCGGAGTCGCCTGTTTACATCGTCCATTTGTCCTGCGCCGACGCGCTCAACCAGGTCCGCCAGGCGCGCGACCGCGGCATACCGGCGTTTGCCGAAACGTGCCCGCAGTATCTGTTCCTTTCAGTCGACAACTACGACGAACCCGGCTTCGACGGCGCGAAGTACGTCATGACGCCGCCGTTGCGCGAGAAGTGGAACCAGAACGAGTTGTGGAAAGGTCTGAAGATGGACGACCTGCAAGTGATCTCGACGGACCACTGCCCGTTCTGCATGAAGGAACAGAAAGAGCTCGGCCTCGACGACTTCACGAAGATCCCGAACGGCGCACCGGGCGTTGAGAATCGAGTACCGCTGATCTACAACGGCGGCGTGGTCGAGAATCGCATCAGTCTGAATCGCTTCGTCGAGCTGACCTCGACGGCCGCGGCGAAGATGTTCGGCCTATTTCCGAAGAAAGGAACGATCGCCATCGGCTCCGACGCCGATATCGTCATCTTCGATCCGGAAAAAGAACAGACGCTCGGCCTGAAGACCAGTCACATGAACGTCGATTACAACGCGTACGAAGGCAAGAAGATCAAAGGCGTCGTCGAGACGGTGCTCTCGCGCGGCAAGGTCGTGATCGACGCAGGCGAGTTCAAGGGCAAGGCCGGCGACGGACAGTTCCTGAAGCGCGGAACCTGCGTCGCGATGTGAGCTTTGATCTCCCGCAAAGGCGCAAAGGCGCTAAGAAGACTAATTAAATCGCCGTTTTCTTTGCGGCTTTGCGCCTTTGCGGAAAAACATGTTTCTTAAACTGACCAGTACCCCAGCTCTGACATTCCCAAACAACGGAGACTAAGCAAACGACATGCTTGGATCGATACTCTTAGCTCTCGCTCTACTACTCTTTCAGGGACCTCCTCAACAACAGCAACAACAACCGCAGCCCGGCGCCAGTCCTTCACCGCCGGCACGAGAAGCGCGGCCACAGCCGTCGCCGACGCCCGAAGAGCCGCCCGTCGTCACCAAACATGAGATTCGCGTCGGCGGAGCAGTGCTGAAGTACACGGCGACTGCGGGCATGATGCCGATCAAGAACCGTGACGGCGAAGTCGAAGCGCGGATGTTCTTCATGAGCTACGTACTGGATCGTCCGGAAGGTGGACCAAAGCGACCGCTGACGTTTTCGTTCAACGGTGGACCAGGCTCGGCGTCGGTGTGGTTGCACCTCGGCGCGATCGGTCCGAAGCGAGTGAAGATGAACGCGGACGGCACGATGCCGGCGCCTCCGTATCAACTCGTCGACAACGAAGGCACGTGGCTGACGAAGTCGGATCTCGTATTCATCGATCCCGTCGGCACCGGCTACAGCCGCGCCGCGCGTCCGGATCTCGCGCAGAAGTTCTTCGGTCTGCAAGGCGACACCGAATCGGTCGGCGAGTTTATTCGCATGTACCTGACTCGTTACGAGCGCTGGACGTCGCCGCTCTTCCTCGCGGGCGAGAGCTACGGCACGACGCGCGCTTCGTCGCTCGCCGGCTATCTGATCCAGCGTGGCATCGCCTTCAACGGCATCATGCTCATCTCGACGATCATGAACTTCGCCACGACGTCGTTTGCTGCGGGAAACGATCTGCCGTACGCGCTTTATCTCCCGTCGTACACAGCCACCGCCTGGTATCACAAGAAACTCGCCGCGGACCTGCAAGCGAAACCCGTCAACCGCGTCGTCGCTGAGGCCGAAGCGTGGGCGTCCGGCGAGTACACAATCGCGCTCGCCAAGGGTGGAAGACTGACGCCGCAGGAGCGACAGGACGCGATCGCGAAACTCGCGCGTTACACCGGTCTCGATCCAAAGTTTCTCGACTACGCGGAACTCCGAGTCAACCTGAACCTGTTTCGCAAAGAACTGCTGCGCACTGAAAGACGTTCGATCGGGCGTCTCGACAGCCGCTTCAAAGGCTACGACTCCAGCATCGCCACCGACAGCGCCGAGTACGACGCCAGCGAAGCCGCGATACGCCCGCCGTACACGGCCACTTTCAACAACTACATCCGCACTGAGCTCGGCTACAAGTCGGACCTCGAGTACTACATCCTCGGCGGCGGCATCGGCCCGTGGAACTGGGGCACGAACAACAACTACGTCGACACGAGCACCGCGCTCCGCACCGCACTCGCGCGCAATCCGTTTCTGAAGGTCTTCGTCGCTGCCGGCTACTACGACATGGCGACGCCGTATTTCGCCGTCGAGTACACGCTGCAACACATCAGCCTCGATCCTTCGTTGCTCAGGAATTTTTCAACGAGCTACTACGAAGCCGGGCACATGATGTACATCGACGAGAAGTCGCTGACGAAGCTGCACACGGACGTCTCGCGCTTCATCGACGACTCGATGCGCTAACCCAGTAACCAAGGAACGCGGATGATCACTGAATCCCCCACGCAACGCGATTTCGAAGAGCTGCAAGCTGACGTTTCCCACAGTCCTCTCTGGAACCCGGATCTCGCGCCGACGACGATCAAAGAGCGAACGTGGTCCACCTGGAACATCGCGGCACTCTGGATCGGCATGAGCGTCGTCATCACGACCTACACGCTCGCAGGCGGTTTCATCGAAGCCGGCATGAACTGGTGGCAGGCGATGATCACCATTCTGCTCGGCAACACGATTGTGCTGATCCCGATGATCCTCAACGCGCATGCGGGAACGAAGTACGGTGTTTCGTTTCCGGTGCTGAGCCGCGCGGCTTTCGGAACCAAGGGCGCGAACGTTCCGGCGATGCTGCGCGCGATCGTCGCCTGCGGCTGGTTCGGCATTCAGACGTGGATCGGCGGCACGGCGATCGACGTGCTGCTGGGCTACATGTTTCCCGCGTGGAACAGTCTGGCCACGACGATTCTCGGCGTCGCGTTGCACACGTGGATCGCCTTCTTTCTGTTCTGGGGAATTCAGGTGTTCATCATTATGAAGGGCGTCGAGGGAATCAAACATCTCGAAACATGGTCGGCGCCGCTGTTGCTGGTCGGCGGGCTCGCTGTGCTGGTGTGGGCATCGTGGCGAGCGGGCGGTCTTGAACGTGTGTTGACCGAGTCGACGGCGCTACAGAAACAACAGGACGAGTTCTGGCACATCTTCCCTGGCGCTTTGACGGCGTCGGTCGGTTACTGGGCGACGCTGAGTCTCAACATTCCCGACTTCACGCGCTACGCCAGATCGCAGCGATCGCAGATGCTGGGCCAGGCAATGGGACTCCCGCTGACGATGACGGCGTTTGCTTTCATCGGCGTCGCGGTCACGAGCGCGACGGTGCTGATCTACGGCGTCGCGATTCCCAATCCCGTTGACTTGATGGCGCGCTTCGACAACGTGCTGATCATCCTGTTTGCGACGGCTGTGATCTTCGCTGCTCAGCTCACGACGAACATGGCGGCGAACGTCGTTTCACCGTCAAACGACTTCTCGAATCTGAACCCGCGTCTGATCTCGTACGTGACCGGCGGATTGATCACGGCCGTAATCGGTATCCTGATGATGCCGTGGAAGTTAATGTCGTCGATGGGTGCCTACATTTTCACCTGGCTGATCGGTTACTCAGGACTGATGGGCGCGATCGCCGGCGTTCTGATCTGCGACTACTGGGTAATTCGAAAACGGCGTCTGGATCTCGAAGGACTATTCGATCCGCACGGGCCGTATTCTTACGGCAACGGTTTCAACTGGCGCGCCATGGTCGCGCTTGTTCTCGCGATCGCTCCGGTCGTGCCGGGCTTTCTACGCGCGGCTTCGACACCCGGCGGTCAGGTCAGTAATCCGACCTTCCTCGACAGCCTTTACACTTATGCATGGTTCGTGACTTTTGCCCTGGCATTCGTCATATACTACGCCTTAACACGCGGTTCGAAGGGAGACTCGCTCAATGCCACGCACCGTTAAATGCGGACTAATACAGTGCTCGAATGCAGCACCGCCTGACCTGCCGATCGAGGAAATCAAACGTCTCAACATCGAGAAGCACCTGACGTTCATCGAGCAGGCGGCCGCGCAGGGCGTTCAGATCCTCTGCATGCAGGAAGTCTTCACCACGCCATACTTCTGCGCCGAACAACAGACGCGCTGGTACGAAGCGGTCGAACGCATTCCCGACGGCGAGACCGTGCGGCTCATGCAGGAGGTCGCGAAAGAACACGGCATGGTGATCGTCGTGCCGATCTACGAGGAAGAGATCACCGGCGTTTACTACAACACCGCCGCGGTGATCGACGCGGGCGGCAAATACCTCGGCAAGTATCGAAAAAACCACATCCCGCACGTCAATCCGGGATTCTGGGAGAAGTTTTACTTCCGTCCCGGCAACCTTGGCTATCCGTGTTTCGACACGGCGTACGCACGCATCGGCGTGTACATCTGTTACGACCGTCACTTCCCGGAAGGCGCGCGAGCGCTGGGATTGAACGGCGCTGAGATCGTTTTCAATCCGTCGGCGACGGTGGCCGGGCTCTCAGAATATCTTTGGCGGTTAGAGCAACCGGCGCACGCCGTCGCCAACGGTTACTTCATCGGCGCGATCAATCGCGTCGGACACGAGCCGCCGTGGGACATCGGCGAGTTTTACGGACAGAGTTACTTCTGCGATCCGCGCGGACAGTTCATCGCCGAAGCGCCGCGCGACAAAGACGCGCTCGTCGTCGCCGATCTCGATCTTGATCAGATCCGTGAAGTGAGAAACACATGGCAATTTTTTCGGGATCGACGACCCGATACTTACGGCGCGCTCGTCGCAGATTGAAAGCATTGCCAATTGGCGATTGCCGATTGCCGATTGAAAACACGCGCCCCCGGTTTGAAAAACTCAATCGGCAATTGGCAATCGCCAATCGGCAATCACAAAGAGGAACACTTCCATGGATTTATCAATCACAGTTAACGGCATGAAATTCCCCAATCCGTTTGTGCTCGGCTCCGGCCCGCCGGGAACGAACGCACGCGTCCTCGCGAAATCGTTTGAAGCGGGTTGGGGCGGCGCGGTCGCGAAGACCGTCAGCCTTGAGTCAGCGAAAGTCGTGAACGTCGTTCCGCGTTACGGAAAACTTCGCTCGCGCACGACGGGCGAAGTGATCGGTTTCGAAAACATCGAGTTGATCTCGGATCGACCGATCGACGTTTGGCTGGAAGAGTTTCGCCAGGTCAAAAAAGAGTTTCCAAACAACATCCTGATCGCGTCGATCATGGAAGAGTACGAGAAGAGCCGCTGGCAGGAGCTGGTGCGCATGGTCCAGGAGACCGGCGTCGACGGGTTCGAGCTCAACTTCTCGTGTCCGCACGGGATGACTGAGCGGAAGATGGGCTCGGAGATGGGCGAGCATCCGGATCTTACTCAGGAAGTGACGAGTTGGGTGACGGAAGTCGCGAAGATTCCGGTGTGGGCCAAGATGACGCCCAACATCACAAACATCCGCGAGCCTGCGCTCGCCGCCGTCGCCGGCGGCGCTGTCGGAATTTCCGCGATCAATACGATCCTCTCCGTGATTGGCGTCGATCTCGAAACGCTGCGGCCGATGCCGACCGTCGAAGGATATGCGGTGCCCGGTGGTTACTCGGCGCAGGCTGTCCGGCCGATCGCGTTGCGCATGGTCTGCCAACTCGCGCTCGGGTTGCCGGAAGGAGTCTCGATCAGCGGTATCGGCGGCATTGAAACTTCGCACGACGCGCTCGAGTTCATGTTGCTTGGATCGTCAACCGTGCAGATCTGCACGGGCGTGATGCTTCAGGGCGTGAAGATGATCGACGAGCTGAAAACAGGCGTCGAGAAGTTCATGGTTGACAAGGGCTTCTCGTCGATTGAGGAGATCGTCGGCAAGAGTCTTCCCTACTTCTCCACTCACATGGAACTGGTGCAGAAGATGAAAGCCGCCAAGCGTTCGAAAGCCGGCGAAGCGAGCCGCGATAACGAGTGGGCGCAAAAGGATATTACTGAGAAGACTGCTGAACTGACGTCGAACTAATTAAATTCAGAGATTACGGGCGCGTGATCCGAGGGTTTTTCCCAGGTGCGTGGGGCCATGTCGATCCAGGCGCGGGCGCTTCGTGAGACGAGGGCTTCAGTAACCCAGACGTGATCGATGCGCAGGCCCATGTTGCGCCGAAACATCCCAGCGCGATAGTCCCACCACGTAAACTTCCCACCATCTTCGTTGTGCAAACGATACGCGTCCGTGAATCCCCAGTCTTTGATGTGCTGCAACGTCGCGCGCTCCTGCTCGCTGCACATGATGCGCCCCTGCCATAGCCGGACGTCGTGAACGTCGCGATCCTCCGGCGCGACGTTGAAGTCTCCGCACAGCAACACCGGCGTCGAAGGATCATAATTCGCGTCAAAGAACGCGCGCAGACGAGTCATCCAGTCGAGCTTGAACGCGTACTTCTCGCTTCCGACCGCCTGTCCGTTCGGGATGTAGACGTTGACGATACTGATTCCGTCGACAGTCGTCGTGATCAAACGTGACTGCGCGCCCGGTTCAGCGGCGTCGTCCCCCGGATAACCGCGATGACTCGTTTCACACGTCGTGCGCGTCAGGATCGCAACGCCGTTGTACGACTGCTGCCCAAACAGTTGGCACTGATAACCGCGCTCCTGAAACAGCAGCGTCGGAAACTTGTCGTCCGTACACTTCGTCTCCTGCATGCAAAGCACGTCGGGCTTCACGTCGTCGATCCAACGAGTGACGGCAGGCATGCGCGCGAGTATTGAGTTAACGTTCCAGGTAGCGATTAGCATCTTCAATCCGAGAGCAACAGCCCGCCCATCAGCGCACCGCGGCGCGCAATGTCGTCAGCTTCGATGTGTTCGTGTACGGCGTGAGCGCCGTCGCCGCTGATTCCGAGACCGTCGAGCACCGGTATCCCGAGCGCCGCGATAAAGTTACCGTCAGACGCGCCGCCGACCTGCGCTTCGCCGAGCTCGAAATGCAACTGTGCCGCAATCGCGCGCGCCTTTTCGAAAAGCTCGACAACAGCGGGCGTCCTTTCGAGCGGCGGCCGGTTGATGCCGCCCGAAACAAACACTTTCGTTCGATCGTCGATGGCCGTCACGTGGGCCAGCATTCGCTCGATTTCTCGCGACTCAGCTTCCGTCGAAAAGCGAACGTCGATCTCCGCTTCCGCTTCAGCAGCGACGACGTTGGATCGCGTTCCGCCGCGGACGACGCCGACGTTGACAGTGATCCCCGATCCCGATCCGTTGATCGCATGCAGCCGTTCCGTTTGGCGCGCGAGCTCGAGTATCGCGCTGGCCCCTTTTTCCGGATCCAGCCCAGCATGCGCCGCCTTGCCTTCGACTTTCAGCGCGAAAATGCCCGTTCCCTTTCGCCCGGTCTTAACTCGACCACCGGGCGCCGGCGGTTCCATGACGAACGCGTAACGAGTGTTCGCGGACTTCGCCGTCTGTTCCAGCAACGGCCAGCCGGAAAAGCTGCCGACTTCTTCATCAGACGTCAGCGCGATGGTGACGCCATGCTGAGGCGTCAGCTTCAACTCCGACATCGCGCGCAACACTTCGAGGATCAAACAACAGTTCGCTTTCATGTCGAACACACCCGGGCCGTAAATCTTTCCCGCTTCACGACGCCACGGACGCAAATCGATCGAACCGCGCGCATGTACCGTGTCAGTGTGCCCGACAACCAATACCTGAGAGTCTCGCGGCCCGAACGCTTTGATCACCAGATGTTCGCCGAAATCGGGCGCGTCGATGCGATTGATCTCGTTGACGCAGTCGAGCCGTCCCGCAGCTTCCACAAGCAGATCGACAACGGCGCGACTGCCGTTCTCGTCTCCCGACGGCGACTCAGTTTCGACGACAGCGCGAATGAACGCCTCGATCTCGGCCTGGCGTGACTTCAGCAGTTCGTGAATCTGGCGGGCTGCGTTGGATGAATTGGGGTTCGCTGACATGAATGATTATTTTATCGTTTCCTTGCGCACCGTCAGGGCGTCGAGACGCGGCAAGTTGATGTTGAATCCGATGCCGGGGCCATCCGGCGGCGTGATGGTTCCGCGCGAACTGACAGTCACGGCGGGTTCGATCACGTCCTCTTCCCAGTAGCGGGCGCTGGCGGAGACGTCGCCGGGAAGCGTGAAACCGGCCAGTGTGGACATCGCGATATTGTGCGCGCGTCCGATGCCCGACTCGAGCATGCCGCCGCACCAGACGGGAATCTCTCGTTCACGCGCGACTTGTTCGAGCCGTCTCGCCTGCGAGTGTCCACCGACGCGGCCGAGTTTGACGTTGATGATCTTGCACGAGCCGAGCGCGATTGCGTTGACGGCGATCTCCGCCGAACGGATCGACTCGTCGAGACAGATCGGGGTTTGGATCTGAAGCTGAAGTTTTGCGTGATCGAAGATGTCGTTATGCGAGAGCGGCTGCTCGAACATCATCAGGTTGAAATGGTCCAGCTCCTGAAACAGCGGGACGTCGGCGAGCGTGTACGCCGAGTTCGCGTCGCCCATCAGGCGGATTTCGGGAAACTCTTTGCGAACGCGTTCGATAATCTTCAAATCCCAGCCGGGTTTGATCTTGATCTTGATGCGCTGGTAACCGGCATCGACTTCCTTGCGAATCTTCTCCAGCAGGATCTCGGGTGTGTTCTGGATGCCGATCGAGACGCCGCACGAGATCTCGCGATGCGTCCCGCCGAGATGTTTCCACAGCGGCACGCCGAGTTTTTTCGCTTCGAGGTCCCAGCAGGCGTTTTCAATCGTGGCTTTCGCCATGCGATGACCGCGCACGGGTCTCATCAGGCGGAAGACCTGCGCGGCGTTGTCGACGGGTTTGCCGACGACCATCGGACCGAGGAACTCATAGATCGTGGCCCAGGCGGTGTCGGTCCACTCATCACTGTAAAACGGGCCTTCGCCTGCCGTGCATTCGCCCCAGCCTTCGGCGCCATCGGAGTCGGTCACTCGCGCCAACACTATGCGCCGTTCAGTTGTACGACCGAAGCTGGTTTCGAAGAAGTGGACGAGGGGCAGGCGGATCTCGCGTAGTTCAATCGACTGAATGATCAAGCTCAGAAAGTTGCTCCTCCGTGAGACGCATTATGCCTTGCCGTTAACTACTTGTCAGCCGTCGAGCGGCGCACAAGCAAACCGGGCTTAAGAAGACATTAACTTGACCCGCCAGTGCGAGAATTGATAAAAGGGCTAGTGCCCAATTTGAACCTGCCGGCCTCGGAAGTATCCTCCGGTATTCCTCATCTAAAACGTGCGGATTTGGTAATCAACAAACTTTTGCAAGGAGCTCTATGCGTAAATTTTTACCCACCACCCCGACACGCACACGCCTGATCACAATCGGCGTTTGTGCCCTTTTGTTCTCCGCTGTAATCGTCCACCAACTCTACTTCGCCCGGCCTGCCGCGGCCGCCATCAGTGTGTTTATCAACGAGATTCACTACGACAACACTGGCACTGACGCCGGCGAAGCGATCGAGATCGCTGGTCCGGCCGGCACGGATCTGAGCGGCTGGAGCATCGTCCTTTACAACGGCGCAGGCGGAGCCCCCTACGACACAAGAGCGCTGACCGGCACCATCCCGAATCAACAAGCCGGCTTCGGCACGTTGAGTTTCGCGTACGCCGTCAACGGTATTCAAAACGGCTCCCCTGACGGCATCGCACTGGTCAATCCGTCGAACGTCGCCGTGCAGTTTCTTAGTTACGAAGGGACGTTCACCGGCGTTGGTGGTCCAGCGAACGGAATGCTGAGCGTCGATATCGGCGTCGCCGAGAACGGCACTGAGCCGGTTGGACAATCGCTGCGATTGACCGGCACCGGTCAGTTTTACGAAGACTTCACGTGGAACGCGCCGGCGACAGCAAGCTTCGGCGCCGTCAACACCGGACAAAATTTCGGCGCAGCCGATGCGGCGCCGTCGGTCCTGAACACGACCCCAGCCAACGGCGCGATCAACGTCGCCGTCGACTCAAACATCAGCATCACCTTCAGCGAGAGTGTGACAGCTACAGCGAGCGCGTTCTCGATTCAATGTCCAACGGGAACGCCGATAGCGTTTACGCAGAGTGCTTCGCCGAGCACGACCTACACGCTCGATCCGAACGTCAATCTGCCGTTCAGCACGCTGTGCACGGTCACCGTCAACGCAACCCAGATCTCGGACCAGGACGTGAACGATCCGCCGGACAACATGGCGGCGAACTTTGTTTTCTCGTTCACTACCGCGGCCGCGCCTCCGGTCGTTGCCAATAACGTGATCATCAACGAGCTCGACTCCGACACGCCCGGCACCGACGCGGCTGAGTTTGTCGAACTTTACGACGGTGGCGTGGGCAACACTTCGCTTACGGGCCTCGTCGTCGTGTTCTACAACGGCGCGACCGATACTTCGTACCGGACGATAGATCTCACCGGGCAAAGCACTAACGCACAGGGGTATTTCACGATCGGCAACACTGGGGTTGCCGGAGTTGACCTGACCTTCCCCAACAACACCTTGCAAAACGGTGAAGACGCAGTAGCGCTGTACGCAGCAAGCGCTTCAGCCTTCCCGAACGGCACGCTCGTCACGACCGCAAACCTTCGCGACGCCGTGGTCTACGACACTGCCGATCCTGATGATCCGGGATTGCTGGTGCTGTTGAACGCCGGTCAGCCGCAGGTCGATGAATCAAGCGGCACTGCGTCTGACGTCGACTCGATCGGACGTTGTCCGAATGGCGATGGCGGCGCGCGCAACACGTCAACCTACGTGGCTCGCACTCCAACGCCTGACACAGTTAACAACTGTCCGCCGCCACCTGTCGTGGCTGCGATTCACGAAGTCCAGGGCAATGGCGCAATTACGCCATTCAACGGTCTCGGCGTGATCACCTCCGGCATCGTTACGGCGCGCAAGTCGAACGGCTTCTTCATGCAGGAAGCGGTTGGCGATGGCGACCCGAGCACGTCGGACGGTATCTTCGTCTTCGTTGGCAGCGCTCCGGCAGTTGTGGTTGGTGATGCAGTGACGGTCACCGGCACGGCGACGGAGTTCTTCAACCTGACGCAGATTTCGAGTTCGCCGAGCAAGGTAACGATCTCGTCGAGCGGCAATCCGCTGCCGGCGGCGATCGTGCTGACGACGACGATTCTCAACCCGGCCGGCACTCCGGATCAGCTCGAACGCTACGAAGGCATGCGCGTTCACGCTGACACGCTCGTGTCCGTCGCTCCGACAAACGAGTTTGGTGAGATCTTCACCGTGCTCGAAGGCGTGGCGCGACCGTTGCGCGAGCCCGGCATCGAGATCTCGTTAACCGTGCCGCCGGATCCGACTTCGGGCCTGGTCGACTGCTGCATTCCGCGGTTTGACGAGAACCCCGAACGGATCATGGTCGACACTGACGGTCTCATCGGTTCGACGCGGCTTTCAGTCACTTCGAACGTGACGCTTTCGGACGTCACAGGACCACTCGACTTCACTTTCGACGACTACAAAGTGTTGCCGGAAACGACGCCGGGTGCTTCGGCAAACATGAGTGCGGTTCCGGTGCCGACACCAGCGGCGGGTGAGTTTACCGTTGCCGGTTACAACATCGAGAACTTCAACAACAACGCAACGCAACGTCAGAAAGCCGCGCTCGCAATTCGCGACGTGATGCATCTGCCGGACATCATCGGAACGGTCGAGATCTTCGAGCTCTCCGGTCTCCAGGCTCTCGCCGCTGAGATCGAAGCGATTTCGGGTGTTCACTACGAAGCGCGTCTGATCGAAGCTGACGGGATTAGCGGCGACGCCGACCAGGACGTCGGTTTCCTGATCAAGACTTCGCGCATCCAGATCGACAGCGTGGTCCAGGAAGAGCTTGCCGGTTGCGATGGCACACCCGCGACCTGCAACACGTTTATTGATCCCAATGGCAACCCGGCGCTGCTCAACGACCGGCCGCCGCTCGTACTGCGCGCGACGGTTGATGCTCTGACGCCCAATCCGCGCCAGATCGTCGTGGTCGTCAATCACCTGCGCTCGTTCATCGACATCGAACTCTTGACCGGCGACGGTCCACGTGTTCGTGCGAAACGCAAAGCTCAGGGCGAGTTCCTCGCGACCTTGCTTCAGGAGCTCCAGACGGACAATCCGGGAACACCGGTGCTCTCGATCGGCGACTACAACGCCTATCAATTCAACGACGGCTACACCGATCCGATCGCTACCGCCAAGGGCACGCCCACGGCGGACGATCAGATGGTCGTCGACGCGAGTCCGGATCTCGTCAATCCCGACTTCATTAACCTGACCGACACCCTGCCGGCGGACCAGCAGTACAGCTTTATCTTTGAAGGCACGCCGCAGGCGATCGATCATTTCCTGCTCAACACTTCGGCCCAGGCGATCAATACGCGTTATCACATCGCGCGTAACAACGCCGATTTCCCGGAAGTGCCGGCTGCGTTGTTTGCTGGTGATGCGACACGTCCTGAACGAAACTCTGATCACGATATGCCGGTCGGATACTTCAAGTTCCCGAACGTGGCGACGACGACGACCGTGTCTGACGCGACCGCAGTGTTCAGCGCGTCCGATCAGAGCGTGACGCTGACCGCCAACGTAACGGGTGCGGCAATTCCGATCGACGAAGGCACGGTGACTTTCACCGTGACCGACGCGTCGAACAACGTGGTTGGCGCGCCTGTCGTAGGAAGCGTTTCGGGTGGTGTGGCCACGGCGAATTACATCCTGCCGGGTGGCACTGCGCCGCAAGCGTTGACGATCACCGGTGAGTTCAGCGGTGGACCGTTTACGCAGCCGAGCAGCGATACTGCGACGCTGACAGTCGCCTTCAACATCTGCGTGCTTTACGACCAGACGAAGGCGGTGAAGAGTGGAGCGACTTATCCGATCAAGCTCCAGCTCTGCGACGCGAATGGCAACAACGTGTCGTCAGACAGCATCGTTGTTCACGCAGTCAACGTCCAGCAGGTTTCGACTTCGTCCTACGGCGACGTCATCACTGCTGGAAACGCAAACCCGGATAACAACTTCCGGTTCAGCGACGGCTACTACATCCTTAACCTGAAGACGACGGGGCTTTCGACCGGCGTTTACAAACTCTACTTCACAGCGGGCGACGACCCGACGCTGCACTCGGTAGAGTTCCAGGTGAAGTAGCTCCGCTGACTGGAGCGTTTCTCTGCGCCTGCTCTGCGTACTCTGCGCCTCGGCGGTGAACCTGGCGTAGAAACAAGCACCCGCAGGAGAGCAGAGGTACCAGCAAAAAAGGGCCTCGGTTGAGTTTCAGCCGGGGCCCTTTCTCTATCTTTCACTTCGGTCAATCGGTGGACCAAGTTGACCGATCTGTTGTCACCTTGACCAGAATCCAGTCAATCAAAAAATAAGGGCTTTACGGCCCTTCGGAAGGCTGGTAAAAGCATGGATTGAAGCCCTTACCGGGTATGTTGCCCTACCGGTATCCCTCTCCAGAAAGTGCGACTCCGTCACTGAAGGTTTGGAAGGATACTGATATGTTCGCGCACAACACCCGACGCTCCCTGCGAAGAACTCGCCGGCCAAAAAGCCATCGACCCGCACTGAAAAGAACGTGGCGCATCATCGGCATCGCGATCGCACTCGCGCTCGTTTCGCTCTACGTCGCCTTCGCTGCCATTTCCGTCTCGACGACAGTTCCGTACACGCAGAGCTTCAACGGCATGGGCATTCCGATTTCGAGCCCGACACCGTCGACGCTGCCTGCGGACTTTCGCGTCGACACGATCTCCGCGGTGAGAACGCTCGGCTCGTTCGGTGCAGCGTCCACGCAGACATTGCGCGTCGGCGGCGCGAACGTTTCGACCACCGCCGCTAACGGCAGTTACAACTTTGGCGCCGGAACCTCAACGCTGGGTGACGCGGATCGCGCACCGGGATTCATCTCCTCGGGCACCGCGACCATGAGCGGCAACCTCTATGCGCAACTTACCAACAACACGGGCAGCCCGCTTTCAGGGTTGACGATCTCGTACGACGTCGAGAAATACCGAAACGGATCGAACCCCGCCGGCTTTCGCGTTCAACTGTTCTACTCGAACGACGGCCTGACATGGACCAACGCCGGTCCGGACTTCCTTACCAGCTTCGCGCCCAACGCAGACAACACCGGATTCACAGTCGCGCCAGGCGAAACACAGTCTGTGGTCTCGAAAAATCTGAACGTCGCCGTCGCCAACGGCGCCAACTTCTTTCTCGCGTGGAACTATTCAGTCACGTCAGGAAGCACGACAACCAACGCGCAGGCACTCGCGATCGATAACGTCTCGATCCTCGGCCTCGGCGCAGTCTCTCCGACAAACCCGACCGGCACGGGCGCCGCGAACCCAAACAACGTCCTGGCTGGCGAGAACACGGTGCTGACGGTCAACGTCACGCCCGGCGCAAACCCGACGAGCACGGGAATCACGGTCACTGCCGATCTTTCGTCGATCGGCGGCGCGGCGGTCCAACAGTTCTTCGACGACGGCATCAACGGCGGCGACGCTGCGGCGGGAGACAACGTCTTCACGTACACGGCGACGGTTGCATCGCTCACGACGGGCGGCGTGAAGTCGCTTCCGTTCTCGATCAGCGACGCGCAGGCGCGCTCGGGCAGTGGCTCGATCAGTCTGACGGTCCAACAACCGCCACCGCCGGTCGATCACCTCGTCATCAGCCAGCTTTACGGCGGCGGTGGAAACACCGGCGCGACTTTCACAAACGACTACGTCGAGATCTACAACCCGACCGGCGTTGCGTTCAATCTCGCCGGCTGGTCGCTGCAATACGCGTCCGCGGCGGGCACGAGCTGGACCAACAAACAACCGTTGGGCGGCACGGTCGCTCCGGGTGAATACTTCCTGGTCGCGCTCGCGTCCGGCGGCGTGAACGGCTCGGCGCTTCCCGTCAGCGCTAACATCACCGGCGACATCAACATGAGCGCCACGACCGGCAAGCTCGCGCTCGTCAGCAATTCAGTGAATCTGTCTGGCGCTTGCCCGAACGGCTCAGACCCCGACATCGTCGATTTCCTCGGCTACGGATCGAGCGCCACTTGCTTCGAAGGCGCGACGCGTGCACCGGCGCCGAGTAACACCAGCGCCGTCTTTCGCAAGTTGAACGGCGCGCAGGACACGAACCAGAACGGCGACGACTTCCAGACCGGCGCGCCGAATCCGCGCCGCACCGCGCCCATCGTCGAGCTTGGCCCATGGGTCGCGGGAACCGATCCGATAACGGACGGCTTCAACGCTCCGTACGATGCGACGGTCACCATTGACTTCAGCGAACCTGTCGACGTCACCGGCTCGTGGTTCGACATCACGTGCACGACCTCAGGACAGCACAACAGCGCGACAGTTGTTTCCTACAACGGTGCGAAGGGTTATCACATCACACCGAACACGAGCTTCACGTTCGGCGAGCAATGCACGGTCACCGTCTTCCACGCCAACGTTCACGATCAGGATCTTGACGATGCTGGTCCAAACACGGATACGCTGTTCGCGGATCACTCGTGGACGTTTACGGTCGTGGCTGCCGGCGCGCCCGCTCCCTTCCCGTCGAGCGTTCATCTCGCGTTTGGTAACCCGTCTAACGCGGTTGCCGACGCCGGTCAGCCGAACAACTACCTGATGGAGAAACCGTCGTTCTCGCTGTCGTACAACCGCGACAAGGGAACGCCGAACTGGGTCAGTTGGCACCTCGAAAACACGTGGACCGGCAACCTGCCGCGCAACGACACGTTCCGCGCTGATCCGGCGGTCTCGGCCGACTGGTATCGCGTGCAATCGACCGACTACTTCGCGTCCGGCTTCGATCGCGGTCACATGACACCGAACGCCGACCGCGATAATCCGGCGTCGATTCCGCTGAACCAGGAGACGTTCCTGATGTCGAACATGGTGCCGCAGGCGCCCGACAACAATCAGGGACCGTGGGCCGATCTCGAAAGCTTCCTCCGCACGCTGCTGCCGGCGAACGAAGTCTACATCGTTGCCGGTCCGGCGGGTGCCGGCGGCTCCGGCGACAATGGTCCAGCGAACACGATCGCGAACGGGCACGTGACGGTTCCCGCGTTCACGTGGAAAGTCGCGATGGTGCTGCCGAACGGAGACGACGATCTGTCGCGCGTCAGCGGTGCGACGAGAACGATCGCCGTCATCATGCCAAACTCAAACAGCATCAACAGTGATTGGCATACGTACCTGACCACAGTTGATGCCGTCGAAGCACTGACGGGCTACGACTTTTTCGCCAATGTTCCCGATGCCGTCGAAAACTCGATCGAGGCCGGCATCGACGGAAACAATCCGCCGGGAACGGAGAACCAATCGGCGACGACTGACGAAGACGTGCCCGCGTCGATCACGCTGAACGCGGCCAGCCCGTTGGCTTCACCGTCCTTCAGCTACACGATCGTCGATGGACCAGCGAACGGCGTGGTGAGTGGCAGCGGGTTGAATCTAACCTACACGCCCGCGCCGAACTTCCACGGCGCTGACACTTTCACTTTCAGGGTCAACGACGGCAGTCAGGATTCGAACACATCGACTGTGACCGTCACCATCAATCCGGTTAATGACGCCCCGACAGCCGACAGCCAGTCAGTGTCGACGAACAGCAACACGCCTGTTTCGGTGACACTGACTGGCACCGACCTCGAGACGGCGGACCTGGTTTTCGAGGTTACGTCGGGCCCAACGCACGGAAGTCTTTCCGGAACGGGCGCGAACGTGACGTACACGCCTGCCGCGAACTACAGCGGGCCTGACAGCTTCAACTTCGTCGTGCGGGATTCAGGCGACGGAATGTCGCCGTCGCTCGCGAGCGCCGAGGCGACATTGTCAATAACGGTGAACGATACGGTCGCGCCGTCAATCATTGCGCCGGCGAACGTCACGGTTGGTACAGGAGAGGGCGCGGTTACGTGCGGCACTACCGTCAGCGAGGCCCAACTCGGCACGCCAACGGCGAGCGACAACAGTGGCAGCGTCAGTTTCACACGCGACGGCGTGCCGTCAGGGAACGTCTTCCCTGTTGGCACGACGACTGTCACTTACACCGCAACTGACAACGCGGGCAATACGGCGTCGGCCACGCAAACTGTCACGGTCATCGACGACACCGCGCCTGCGTTAACGGCGCCGGCCCCGACAACAGTCGCACCGCTCAGCGGAACGGCGACGATTCCGAACGTCGTTGCAGGCGCGACCTCCAGCGACAACTGCGGCGCGGTGACTGTCACGCAGAGCCCGTTGGCGGGAACAGTGGTCGGGCTCGGAACGCACACGATCACGTTGACGGCAACCGATTCAGCGGGTAACACGACCACCGCCACCACGACCTTCACGGTCAACAGCGGTGGATTTACGTTCGCCGTCAGCACATCGCCTTCGGTAGTCGGGCGCGGCAAGTTGGCGAAGGTGAACATCGACTTCAGTAACACCACAACGGACCGTTTGTCTGTCACGTTCGTGGTTCGTTACTCGAGCCCGTGCGAAACCAACGTGCTGCTCGAGAACGTTGGACCGCTGTTCATCAACCCGGCTTCAACGCGGAGCACGAACGTCAACTTCCACGTGCCGAAGACCGCATGTGTCGGACCGTACACGTTCACGGTGGATGCGTTTGTGGATGGTGCGCCGGCAGGAACGAAGACTGCGGATTTGACCGTGAGCGCAGTCGATTTTTTGAAACGGAATAATCCGTGATAAAGAGAACCGGGAGTGGTAGCGACCGGGCGCCTTGCGTCGAGTCAACCTTTCGGCTCGGTTGAATCAGCGCAACCCCGATCGCTACCACTCCCGGTTCGTATTCGCGGGTTCGGTCATAAAGTGAAATTCTTTTCGGGCATAACGTGAAATATTCCTCATAGCCATATTCCCTTTTGGAGTAGATTTTCAGGGAGTCAATTCGGGATCTGGGTCAATTCGGGATATGGGTCAATTCGGGATATGGGTCAATTCGGGATATTGACGGGTTCCCATCGTGGTGGTAGCCTCAAGGCCTAAATTCTCGAAACATCTGCGAGTCAAAATCTCCTCCCAAACGCCTCGCATTGAATCATTCAGCCCAGTGGCGTTATAGAAGCGCCGACGTAGATGCAGTATCCGTGTCGTCAGTTCCGTTCAACATCTCAGCCAACTCCTCTCTTGCGGTGACCTCTCTGCCCGTCGCGCAACCTGATGAGTTCTTCGCCTTTAAGTTCGTCCGAGCAATGTCTACTTTGGGCTGAGAAAACTTTGTGGCTGTGCTAGAGCAAGAAAGAATTTGAAAGTCAATGGAATACCAAATCTATTAGTAATCGAAGTGGCAACGCCTGAAGTTGCGAGTATTAGCCGACCCTTGTGGCAATACTGACAGGGGCACTTCATCGGCCCAAATGTATGGTTGCGAAAAGCGAGCTTCAGCCGAGAGTATTCGACGAGTTCTTCGTTCGAGCCAGCCGGATCGGCACCGATGTGCGTGATTACATATCCTTCCTTACCGAGCATGCACTCAGAATAACTTCCTCAAGAGCTGCTTTTCTCACGCTCGATTCGATCAGCCTACAATCATTTGATGACATCAGTGATGTGTCCCGGCATTCGTATCGGATCATCCAACACACTGAGTTGAAATCTCCGAAAAGTCTTGCGTCTCTACGCGAATCGATCAACAGGTGTATGAGGCCCCAAAATGGTCCAGCTAATGACTACGGCATTATGGCGACAGCCTTACCAAACGGCCTGACAGATGAAGAGAAGATTGTAGACCTCATGCTAACGTCGGTCTGTTCCGTATGGATTCAGCTATCTGATGATTACAGTCCGATGGGCTGGCTTGGCTTGGCATCAGACAAACGAAATGCCTACTCGGACAGGCTTTTGGAGTCGGTAAATGCGATGCTCCGGCAAGGAATGGTTGCCCTTAACCGACTATTGCTTCGCGAATACGCCAGGCAGAACGGCAGGGACATCAACCTGGTGGGCCAAAGCCCTAAGTTCCTTCAATTTGAGCAGAAACTGAAGCAAGCGGCCTCACATAGTCGGGCTTCTGTGTTGATTCACGGGGAGCGTGGGGCAGGAAAAGAACTGGCCGCTTATGGGATCCATTATTTCAGCAAGAGACGGGAAGGGCCCTTCGTCTCCGTCTTGACCCCTGCCATTACCGAGAGCCTTCAAGCAGATGAGTTGTTTGGACATGAGAGGAGCTCTTTTACCGGCGCCGACAAGGTTAGAAAAGGAAAGTTTCTTATAGCTGAAGGCGGCACGGTGTTTCTTGATGAAGTTGGCAACCTTTCGCCTGCACTTCAGTCGACTTTGCTTCGCGTCCTCGATCACGGTGAAATTCAGCCGGTGGGGCGCGACCTGCCCGTCAACGTAAACGTCCGCGTGGTCGCAGCCACTAACATGGACCTGGACCAAATAGTGGCTGAAGGGGGGCTGCGCGGCGACCTGTTTGATCGCTTGAATGTCATCGAATTGAAGGTGCCGCCTCTGAGAGAGAGACGAGAAGACATACCATTCCTGATCAGGTTTTTTCTTGAAAGGGAATGCACCCAGGTCAGCCGGAGTGAACGGTTCAATAAAAAGCTGATATGCCAATCCTGTGGCCGGGAGGAGACTGTGGCATGCGTCTCGGCAGGGTTCTATGAAGCCATGCAGGAATACGACTGGCCGGGCAATGTCAGGGAGATGGAGAACATAATGATACGCCTGGCAACAATGATAAAAGGAGAGGTATTGAAAGTTCACCACCTGCCCGACTACATCTTAAAAAACTCAAGGCTAAACGCGGCATCGCCGCCGGACGACTTCTCCCTCGACGGAGCTGTTAAAGAGCACATCAGGAAGGTGCTGGTTATAGCGGGTCACAATGAGAGCCAAGCTGCACGTCTTCTCGGAATTCCTCGCTCCACTCTACGAAGCAAGATCAAGAAACTCGACTTAGACAACAAGGCCCATTAACACGTCGCAGAGATGGCGACATATCGCCATAGCTGGCGCTCTGTCACCAACAACCAACCTACCTTTAGTTTTCAAAATATCCAGAACTCACAACAATGCTGCATTAGTGAGTATCGCTCATGCTGGCCCAGCGATTGCCCTAAGCGTTGCCGCAATCGGGCGAGCTCAGTTTCAGGGAGAGACTCTCACTCAGTCAGTGGTGCAAAAACAACAGACGGACTCGTAAGCGCCACGCGAAAAGTTTCCAGGGGCTTGGCTCTCTCGTTAGCGATCATCTTTACCGATGCCAGTGCCGAAAATATTCGACGCACCTGGTGCCGGGCCATAAAACGGTAAAAAAATCGAAAGGAGGAAAACGCCGTGATTAACGACATTTTCGGCGAAATCGTTCCGAACATGGATGTCGAACCAATCGAGCCTGGTTGTAGCTGTGGCTGTCAATGCACAACCAAAACCGGCGCGTCTAGCACCGCGGGAACCGCGTTCGATCTAGGGCAGAGAGGCTAATCAAGAGGAGAAGGACCATGATCAACGACATACTCGGGGAACTCGTTCCCAACATGGATGTAGAACCGATAGAACCGGCTTGTACTTGCGGTTGTGGCTGTCAGACCAAATCGGCGATGGACGGCACCTATTCTTCCGCCCACAGTGCAGCCAACTAGTCGGTTTGTCGCGGCTCGTAAGCGGAATCGGGGGACGACCCGCGACAGAGTTTGACAACTATCCGCGATGACCCGAGATCAAGTCGCCGTCGCGCATCATTATGGTTGGACCGGAGGAAGACATTGGTCCATACCGATGCCTTCCTCCGAGTCCGCCGCCGGAAAAAACTGATTTCAAACGGTGGCCTCACGGCTCACCGAAAACGGAAAGCGAGGTTGGCCATGGGAAAGCCATTCATCCTGAAATACAGATACGCCGATAAGTACTACATCTATGACGTCAATTCGAACTGCGTTCTCGAGGTTGATAAGGCTTTATTCACCGTCATCAATCACGTTGAGATCACCGGCGATTCACCCGTACCCGTCGCGGGAGAAAAACTGCAGGGCGTGGCGCGCGTCGCGTCGCTCAGTGATGAGAGCGTGAACAAGGCGCTGGGGACGATCAGCGACGCTTACGCCAACAAAGGCCTGTTCTCGGATCGACGGCCGACGGCGATGCGGTATCCGTTCACTAAAGAAGACCTGCGCATCATTGTCTCGTCGACGCTCTGTCGCCTGATTCTCGGCATCACCGAGAGCTGTAACCTGCGCTGCACGTATTGCAAGTATTCCGGTAGTTATCAATACGCCCGCCAACATTCAAACACGCAAATGACCGAAGCGACGGCGCACAAGGCGGTTCGGTTTCTGATGGACCATAGCGGCTACATCATCAACGAGACCAACGAGCCGATCAGCATTACTTTCTATGGCGGCGAACCGTTTATCAACTTTCGCCTCATCAAGAGCTGTGTCTCTTTCGTCGAGGAGCACTATCCCGAACGCCGCGAGCGTGTACTTTTCGCCCTGACCAGCAACTTTACAATGCCGCGCCAGGAAATACTGGAATTCTTAGCGAAGAATCAGATAGACCTGACGGTGAGCGTGGACGGACCGCAAATACTGCACGACCGCTACCGCGTTTCAGCTCGCGGGAAGGGAAGTTTCGAACGGCTGAAACGGAATCTTGAACGGCTCAGAAAGATTGATGAAAAGTACTACGACGAGAAAGTTGCTTTTTCCATCGTCATCACACCACCGTATGACCTGGAAACGGTCGTAGATTTTTTTGAACACGACGATCTCGTGGGCGGCCATTTGCTGTTCGTATCCTATGCAGACCGCAGCTATACAACCTTCTACGACCGCTTCGACATGAATACGGAGAGAAAGGCATTATTCGGACAGTTGGACCGTCTGCGCACTCGCTTCGATGAAGGGGTGAAGAGCGGCTCACTGCCACCGAGGTCTCCCCTGACAGCATTCACGAGCGGCGCTCTGAGATACGTCGTTCAACGCCCGGTCGGACGATTGGGGTCGGTCATTTTTCCTAACGGTGTATGCGTGCCGGGAGCACATCGCACGTTTGTCACGCCTGACGGCAAGCTCTACATGTGTGAGCGGATTGGCGAGACCGTGCCGATTGGCGACCTGGAAAGCGGATACGATATGGATTCCATAGATCAGGCGTTACAGCGTTATATCGCAATCTCGGAAGATGATTGCCGCAACTGCTGGGCCGTGCGGTTCTGTGGTGCATGTTTTATCGCGGGGTTGAAGGGGTCCGAATTCTGCGGAGTTTCCAAGCAGAAGTTCTGTTCAGCGCAACGCCAGGACATGTTGGTAGCGCTCAAACAATACAGCGAGCTCGTGGCCGCAAACGCCAAGGCGCTCAACAATGTGTTCCCGCCTGCCGAGGTGATGTCAACTCTTGACCTGGCGAAAGGTTGCCTGGCCCATCATAAACAGGTTGCGACGGCCGCCGGCACGGTCGCAGCATAGGAGCGCGCTCATGAGCATCCTCAAGAGTAAATGGACGCGGTACGGGCGAGTTGTACTTGCTCCGCTGAAACAAGAAAAGAAGAAGCTGATGCTGGCCGCGGGGCTGATGGTGATTAGCGTCGGCTTACAACTCCCTCTGGCGCTGGTGACTCGTTACATCATCGATGACTTGCTCCCGAACAAGGATATTCGTGGTCTCAACCTGGTGATTCTCACTCTTCTGGGAGTGATGATTTTAAAAGGATTCGTGGATGTCTGCCAGAACTACACGATGTCGCTCGCGAGAGAAAGGATCGTCGCGAACATCCAGATGCGACTGCTCGATTACGTGCAGAGCCTGAGCCTGTCGTTCTTTTGGAAGTCAAAAGCGGCGTACCTGTCAGCGCGCATCTCAGCCGATTCGACCAACGTCGCGAACGCCGTAACCAACAGTCTACTGCCTGCTATACGAGAAGTAGTAACGGTGGTGTTCGCAATCGTCATGATCTTGATCTTCCAGTGGAAGCTCGGGCTGGCTTCGCTTGCCATTCTGCCTATGTTCGTCGTCTCACTGCGGCTTCTATCAAAGAGACGAAGGAAATGCGCCGAAGCATACCAGGAGTCGTATGCGGTGGCTTGTGAGTCGCTGACCGAATCTCTGTCGGCCATGGAGGTCGTGAAGGCCTTCGTAGCCGAGGAAAACGAGGCGGCAAAGGTCTGGCGGGCTGTGGTCGCCAGAATGAAAGCGTTCGTGCAGATGGGACTTACCTCGTCTGTTTCGACATTCGCCGCGTGGTTCATCGCAGGCTTAGGGCCGCTGCTGGTCCTTTGGTTTGGCGGCAGGATGATTGTTAATGGGGAACTGACGCTGGGAACCTTGATGGCCTTTAATATCTTCGTCGGCTACCTGTTCGCACCGGCCCAGCGGCTGATGAACGTGGCAGCCGATGCACAGTCGTCGTCTGTCGCACTGGACCGCCTTTGCGAGCTCTTTGAGACAAAGCGCGAGGTTGACGATCCGCAAGAACCTCTGGAGCTTGGCGAACTGCGCGGAGACGTCAGCTTCCGGCACATTTCGTTTTCTTACAGTCCCGGCCAGCCGGTTCTCAGAGGGATCAATCTGGATGTCCCGGCCGGGTCGGTTGTGGCCCTGGTTGGAAGAAATGGCGCAGGCAAAACGACGCTGGTCAATCTCATTCCCCGGTTCTTTGATCCAGATCACGGCCAGATGTGCGTTGATGGCATTGATGTCCGTTCGCTTCGGCAAAAGGACCTGCGCAGTCTAATGGCGATGGTGCCTCAGGAAACAGTGCTGTTTTCCGGGACGATTCGCGACAACATACGTTATGGATCGCCGGAGGCGAGTGACATCGATGTCCGGGAAGCTATGACCGCAGCAAACGCTGACGAGTTCATCAACGCCCTTCCGGATGGATTAGACACCGAGGTTGGCGAGAATGGCGTGGGGCTTTCGGGTGGGCAGCGGCAGCGTATCGCCATCGCTCGCGCGATGATTCGCCAACCCAGGATACTGATTCTGGACGAAGCAACCTCAGAAGTTGATGTCGAGTCCGAGCAGTTTATTCGTGCAGCACTCGAGCAACTTCTCCGCGACCGCACGACGTTTATCATCGCCCACCGCCTCGCCACGGTCGTAAATGCCGACCTGATAGTGGTTCTCGATAAAGGCGAAATCATAGACCAGGGCACACATCAGGAGTTGTTTGAGCGTTGCTCCCTGTATCGTGATTTGTGTGAGACGCAGTTCCTCAGAAACTTCGAGCCGGAACCGTCAAATAGCTTCGCAGGATCGGCAGCAGCGGCGTAAGCAGCAAAACTTCAAAAGGTCTACTGCGCTGTGGTCCTATTTGCCGCAGGCGTGTGCACGAGTAGCAAAAACGATCAGCGACGGTGCGGGACGCAAATTGCTGTAATTTCGACCGACTCTGCTTTGGGAGGAAACAGCATGAGAAACTGGAATTATTCGCTGTTTTGGGGAAATATACGATTCGCCTTGCGCATTTTACGCAAGTCGCCCGGTTTCAGTGCCGCAGCCATAGCAATGCTCGCCTTGAGTATTGGTGCCACGAGTGCGGTCTTTAGCGTTATTAACGCAGTGATGCTGCGACCACTGCCTTATCAAGAACCGCAGCAGTTGATGGTTATTTGGGGTACAGACAAACGCCCGCTTCCTCCTGAATCTCCGCCGGTTCCCGACCGACTCAGGAACAAAACCATGATTAGCAGCGATGTTGCTGAGCGCTGGAGTGCGTTGAGCCAGTCCTTCGATCAGATCGCCTGGTATCGCCCGTGGAGATTCAACGCGACGACGGCTGGCGATCCCGAACGCGTTCAATCGGGTCTGGTATCGGCGGATTTTTTTAAGTGCCTGCGGGCATCGACTGTGTTGGGCCGGACGTTCGCAGCATCGGAAATGGAGCCCGGCAATGATCAGGTTGTGGTGCTGGGAAACTCATTTTGGCGAAATCATTTTGGTTCTGATCCGAACGTCATTGGGCAGACGGTTCAGCTTGACGGCGTCTCGCACACGGTGATTGGCGTTCTCGCCGAAGACTTTCAAACGATCCTTCCGTTTTTCGATTCGAAAGTAGACCTGTGGGCGCCAATCAGTCGCGAGTACAAAGGCAAACGGCGATGGTCCATTGTGACTGCCATCGGGCGCTTGAAACCCAGCCTTCCACAAGAGCGAGCTCAGTCTGAGATGGACGCGATCGCGAAACAGTTGGAGTCCGAGGGCCGCAGATTTCAAGATCGCGGGGTGAACCTGGTTCGGCTGGATCGGGAGATGGTCTCCGACTCTAAACAGGCGTTGTTGATTGTCTTCGGCGCCGTCGCTGCTGTGCTGCTGATCGCTTGCGCCAATCTTGCTGGTCTTCTCCTGACGCACACACTGGAGCGCCAGAGGGAAATAGGAATCCGCACTGCGCTGGGTGCGACTCGCGGGCGCATTTTGCGCCAGTTGCTCACAGAGTGCCTGTTGCTGTCTGCAATCGGCGGCGTGGCCGGGATCGTCTTGTCAACATGGCTGGCTCGAGTGATCGTGTCCATGCAGCCCGCAGACATTCCGCGGCTCGATTCTGTGAGCCCGGATGCGAATGTATTGCTGTTCGGTCTGGGGCTGTCAGTGTTGACGAGCATATTGTTCGGCCTTCTGCCGGTACTTCAGTTTTCGCAAACCAGCCTTACTGATTCCTTAAGCAAAGGCGCTCGAGAGCCGAGGCGAAGAAGGCTCCCGCTTACACCACGGAATCTGCTGCTGGTTGGCGAGATCGGGCTGACGGTGATGCTGCTGGTCGCCACAGGGCTGCTCGTTCGCAGCTTCGCATCGTTGAGAAAAGTTGATCCAGGGTTTAAGCCAGAACGATTGCTAACGATGGTTGTTCCACTGAGTGAGGCTTCTTACAGTAATCCAGTGCAGCAGGCGGAATTCGCAAACCGATTGCTGGAGCGAGTGCAAGCAATACCTTCGGTGGAATCGGCTGCGGTAAGCAATTCGCTGCCGATGCAAAACACGTTCATATTAACTATGCCTCTTCAGATCGAAGGGAGACAGTTGCCGGGTGACACAAGCGTCGCTGTTCGCGCCGTCAGCGACGATTATTTCAGGACCATGCAAATCCCTCTACTGAGAGGCCGTGATTTTACATCTGCCGATGTCGGTCACAAAAATGTGGTGATAATTAATCGTGAACTAGCCGAACGATTCTGGCCCGGCTCAGACCCGGTAGGCATGCGTATAGTGTTGGAGAAATCAGAGCCGCGGACAATTATCGGCGTCGTACGTAACGTTAAGAGTACCAGTCTCGACACAGACCCCGAGACCGAACTCTACCTGCCGTTCGCTGAACAGCCGGCATCCTCCGTCGGGCTTGCGCTGCGCAGTTCCGGTGATCCGCAACTGCTCGTGGCAAACATTAAGACGGCAGTGCGTGAGATCGATCCCAATCAGCCCATATCCGAGGTTGCCACCATGCAGAAGATGATTGACGAGTTTTTTGAGCGCCCACGCTTCAACTTTATGCTTTTTGGGTCGTTTGCGGTTCTTGCCCTCACCTTGTCGATTGTCGGCATCTACGCCCTGGTTTCTCATTCGGTAGCGCGTCGAACTCATGAGATAGGCATCCGAATGGCGCTCGGCGCCCAGCGCCGGAGTGTGCTCTTCTTATTCATGAGAGACGGCGCTTTCATAGCTATAGCCGGAATTGCGCTGGGTGTGATGGGAGCAGCGGCAACCGCCCGCCTGCTGGCAAACATGCTTTTCGGTATTCCACCAAAAGACGGCGTGACCTTCGCCGCGGTCTCAATTACGTTGTTGGTGGTTTGCCTGGCGGCCACGTACTTTCCCGCACGCCGCGCGATGAAGGTCGATCCGTTGATTGCGCTGCGATATGAGTGAAGGAATAGCGCCTTAGGAAGCGGAGGCGGTGAAGAACTCGATCGACTCCTTACGACGAAGCCTCATTCATACTAACACTGACCAAGCGATGCTGAACGATATGGTTTCGGTGACTATGAAAGAACTCCTCGAGGCGGGAGTTCATTTTGGGCGTCAGGTTAAGGCCCTGTAATTCATTCTTCGGTGTATTGGCGCCGTGAGTTGATCATGATGGTGCTTCCGCGCAAATTTCATTTTATGACCGAACCCACAGTATTCGCGGAATCCGTGGTCTAACTTATTCGGTCGATGCGTGTTCCTGGTTGTTGAGCGCGGCGTGCATGGTGTGCCACGGCAGCGTAGCGCATTTGACGCGCACGGGAAACTCGCGAACGCCGGCGAAGATCGTCAGATTTCCGAGATGGTTCTCGTCGTTCTCCTCGTCGAGCTCGCCAGTCACCATCGAATGAAACTCCTTGAACAGTTCCTCGATCTGTTCCCTCGTCTTTCCCTTCACGGCCTGCGTCATCATGCTGGCGGCGGCTTTCGAGATCGCGCAACCCGATCCCTCGAACGCGATCTCCTGCACTGAATCATCAGCCATGTTCACGTAGACGGTCAGTTGATCGCCGCAGAGCGGGTTGTAACCATCAGCGCTGCGGCTCGCGTTTTCCAGCTTGCGGAAGTTTCGAGGCTTCTTGTTATGGTCGAGGATTACCTGCTGGTAGAGTTCACTCAGTTCGGACATGATTCATTGTCGATTGGCAATTGCCGATTGCCGATTTAGTTTCCTTGCTTCGCCACGAACGCTATGACTAACACTTTAGCCGTTAGGTTTCTGCCAATCGGCAATTGGCAATAGCAAATCGGCAATCACGCAAATATCTCAATGACTCTTTCGATCGTTCGCGCCAGCACGTCGATCTCTTCCTTCGTGTTGTAGAAGGAGAACGACGCGCGCGCGGTCGCGGGCACGTTGAAGCGCTGCATCACGGGCTGTGCGCAGTGATGTCCGGCGCGAATGGCGATGCCGTCCTGATCGAGGATCGTGCCGATGTCGTGCGGATGAATGTCGTCGATCACAAACGACAACACGCTCGCCTTGTGCTTCGCCGTGCCGATGATTCGGACGCCTTCGATAGCTGAGATCCGCTCGGTCGCGTAACGCAGCAACTCCGCTTCGTAAACTGCCGCACGCTCGCGGCCGATGCTGTTCAGGTAGTCGATCGCCGCGCCCAACCCGATCTGCGACGCGATCGCCGGCGTACCCGCTTCCAGCTTGTTTGGCAGGTCCGCGTACACCGTCTTCTCGAACGTGACGGTCTTGATCATGTCGCCGCCACCCTGAAACGGGTTCATCTTTTCGAGCAGCTCCGCCTTGCCGTAAATGATGCCGCTGCCGGTCGGCGCATACATCTTGTGCCCGGAAAACGCGTAGAAGTCGCAATCGAGGTCCTGCACGTCAACGGGCATGTGCGGCGCAGCCTGCGCGCCGTCGATTAGCACCGGAACGCCGTACTTGTGCGCCTGCGCGATCATCTCCTTCACCGGGTTGATCGTGCCGAGTGCGTTCGAAACGTGAATCAGACTGACGAACTTGGTTCGCTCGTTCAGCAGCCCGTCATACGCGTCGAGCAGCAACTCGCCGGCGTCGTTCATCGGTATCACGCGCAGGCGAGCGCCCTTCTCTTCGCAAAGCATCTGCCAGGGAACGATGTTGGCGTGATGCTCCATCGCCGAGATGATGATCTCGTCGCCCGCGCCGATGAACTTGCGTCCATAGCCGTACATGACGAGATTGATGCCTTCGGTCGCTCCGCGGACGAAGATGCACTCGCGGCTCTCGCGTGCGTTGATGAAACGCTTCACCTTCTCGCGCGCGCCTTCATACGCCGTGGTTGCCTTCTGGCTCAAGTAGTGAACGCCGCGATGAATGTTCGAATGCTCCTGCTCGAGGTAGACGCTGCCGCGATCGATCACGACCTGCGGGACCTGCGACGACGCGGAGTTGTCGAGATAGATGAGCGGCTTGCCGTTAACGGTCTGGTGCAGCACGGGAAAATCAGCGCGGATGCGCTCGACGTCCCACGTGTCGGACGACTTCGTAACAACGGATGGATTTTCTATGGCAGTACTCATATCAACCGGCGATAATCAATGTCGATGATCAACCCTCCAGCCGCGTGTGCAGTTGCGTCAACACGGCCTCGTCCAATTGAGATCTGATCGACTCGATTTTTATCTTCCCGATTACTTCTTCGGCAAAACCGTAAGTCAAAAGACTGCGCCCGAGCTCAGGATTGAGACCACGCGTTTGCAGGTAGAACAGCTCTTCCTCGTCGATCTGGCCCACCGCCGCACCGTGCGCGCACTTCACGTCGTCAGCGTAGATCTCCAACTGCGGTTTCGTATCGACGCGCGCCTGCGGAGACAGCAACAGGTTCTTGTTCGTCTGCATGGCGTCAGTCTTCTGCGCTCCCTCGCGGACGAAGATCTTGCCGTTGAACACCGCGCGGCCATTGCCGTCGAGAATGCCTTTGTACAACTGGTGACTGTTGCAGTGCGGTTCCTTGTGATCGATGACGGAATGCGTGTCGCTGTGCTGGTCAGGACCGACGACGTACAAACCGTCGACCCAACACTCGGCGCCTTCGTTATCCAGGACCACTGAAACGTCGTGCCGGGCAAGCTGCGCGCCGAGATTGATCGAAGTCACGTCGTAGCTGCTGGCGCGTCCGAGCTCGGCGGCCGTCGTCGCGACGTGGAAAGCGCGATTGCTTTCGTTTTGCACGCGATAGTGTTCAAGCCGTGCGCCGTCTTTGAGAACGATCTCGGCGATCGAGTTCGTGAAATAGCGACCGTCGCCGGCGTAACTTTCAATCAGCGTCGCTGAGCTGTTCTCTTCGGCGACGACCAGCAACCGCGGAAAACTCGCCATCTGCCGTCCGTCCGACACGAACGTGATCTGCAAAGGGGTTTCCAGTTTTACGTTCTTCGGAATCCAGAGAAACAGGCCTGACTGAATAAACGCGGTATTCAACGCCTTCAGGCCGTTGTCGTCGTACTCGGCGTTGCGCGCCAGATACTTGCGTACCATCTTGTTGTAACGCGCATCGGCGACCGCGTTGAAGATATCGATCGCGACGACCTCGCCGAGCCCTGTCGTGACTGACAGATCCTCGCGGAAGAATCCGTTGACGACGACGAGGTGCGCGTTTGCGGTTTCCGGATAGGCGAAGCGCGCCGCGTCGAGGGTCGCTTCATCCGGAGTGGCAGGCTGGAAACTCTCCTTCGCCAACGGCGCAAGGTTCGTGTACTTCCACTCCTCTTCATGGACCGACGGGAAACCGATCTGCTCGAAGCGGTCCATCGCGCCGGAGCGCACGAGCTCGAGCCACGGCACAGTCGGGCTCGATTCTTTAGCAGCTCGAAACGCAGTTTGGTACGTGCTGTCTGACTTTGCGAGTTCTGTGACCATTCTTAATTCGGCCTTAAATCGTTGGGGCTCCCGTTGATGTCGCGTTCTGGTCTACGGTCTTGATCCAGTCGTAGCCCTTCTCTTCCAGTTCCAGCGCCAGCTCTTTTCCGCCCTCGCGCGCGATGCGGCCGTTCGCCAGGACGTGGACGTAATGCGGAACGATGTAGTTCAAGAGTCGCTGATAGTGCGTGACGACGATGATGGCGTTGTCCGGCGTCAGCAGTTGATTGACGCCGCCCGCGACGACGCGCAGCGCGTCGATGTCGAGGCCTGAATCGGTTTCGTCGAGCACGGCCAGTTTCGGTTCGAGCACTGCCATTTGCAGTATCTCGTTGCGCTTCTTCTCGCCGCCGGAAAAACCTTCGTTAACCGAGCGCTGCATGAAGCTCGCGTCCATCTCGACGACCTTCGCGCGTTCTTTCAGCAGGTCCTTGAACTCGAGTGGATCGAGCTCTTCTTCGCCGAGGTGCTTACGTTTCTCGTTGTAAGCCAGACGCAGAAACTGTGCGTTCGAAACGCCGGGCACTTCAATCGGATACTGAAACGCCATGAACACGCCTTCGCGCGCCCGCTCGTCCGGCGACAGCTCGAGCAGGTTTCGACCTTCGAAGAGCACTTCGCCCGCGGTCACTTCGTACTGCGGATGGCCGGCCAGCACTTTCGCAAGCGTCGACTTACCCGAGCCGTTCGGGCCCATGATCGCGTGGACTTCACCCTTGCGAACCGTCAGGTTGATTCCCTTGAGTATTTCATTGCCGTCAATAGCGGCGTGCAAGTTTCTGATCTCTAACATTGATTATCCGACGCTACCTTCCAGTTTCAGTCCCAGCAGCCGCGTTGCTTCGACCGCAAACTCCATCGGCAACTGCAAAAACACGTCCTTGCAGAAGCCGTTGATGATCAGCGACACCGCGTCTTCCTGCGAGATGCCGCGCTGTTGCAGGTAGAAAAGCTGCTCCTCGCTGATCTTCGACGTCGACGCTTCGTGCTCCACGCTCGAGCTGTTGTTCATCACCTCGATGTACGGGAACGTGTTCGCGCCACACTTCGATCCGATCAGCATCGAATCGCATTGCGTGTAGTTGCGGGCGTTTTCCGCCTTCGGCATCACCTTCACGAGCCCGCGATAACTGTTGTTTGACTTACCGGCCGCAATGCCTTTGGAGATGATCGTCGAGCGCGTGTTCTTGCCGAGGTGGATCATCTTCGTGCCCGTGTCGGCCTGCTGCGCGTGGTTCGTCAGCGCGACTGAATAGAATTCACCGATCGAGTTGTCACCGGCGAGAATGCACGACGGATACTTCCACGTGATCGCCGACCCGGTTTCCACCTGCGTCCAGGAGATTTTCGAATTGCGTCCAGCGCACTTGCCGCGCTTCGTTACGAAGTTGTAAATGCCGCCGCGTCCTTCTTCGTCACCTGCGTACCAGTTCTGGACCGTCGAGTATTTGATCTGCGCGTCGTCCAGCGCAACGAGCTCGACAACAGCCGCATGAAGCTGATTGCGATCGAACTTCGGCGCCGTGCAGCCTTCGAGGTACGAAACATACGAGCCTTCTTCCGCTACGATCAGCGTGCGCTCAAACTGTCCTGAGTCCGCGTTGTTGATGCGGAAGTAAGTCGAAAGCTCCATCGGGCAGCGAACGCCCTTCGGGATGAAACAGAAACTGCCGTCCGAAAAGACCGCGCTGTTCAGCGCCGCGAAGAAATTGTCGTTGGTTGGAACAACTGAGCCGAGATACTTTTTAACCAGGTCCGGATAGTCTCTGATCGCTTCCGTAAACGAACAAAAGATCACGCCGTGCTTCTTCAGCTTCTCTTTGTACGTCGTCGCCACGGAAACCGAATCGAACACCGCGTCGACGGCGACACCCGCCAACTGCTTCTGCTCCTGTAGCGGAATGCCGAGTTTCTCGAACGTGCGGAGCAGTTCGGGATCGACTTCGTCGAGGCTCGCCTTCGTCGGCTTCTGCTTCGGGGCGCTGTAATAAATGATGTCCTGGTAATCGATGCTCGGATACTTGAGGTTGGGCCAGTGCTTCGGCTCCGTCATCGTCAGCCAGTGACGAAACGCCTTGAGACGAAACTCCAGCATCCATTCCGGCTCGTTCTTCTTCTCGACGATCAGACGGATAGTGTCCTCCGTCAGACCGCGCGGAATGACGTCCGACTCGATGTCTGTGACGAAGCCGTATTTGTATTCTTGTTTGCCTAAAAGTTCTGCTGTGCTCATCAGTTTTCTTAAACTCGACTGTCCCTCGGCTTGACCTGAATCTGGTGCAACACGGCGTCGACGTTTGCTTCGGTGCCTATCAACTGCGACAGCGTGATGTCGGCGAGCGCGTTGTCGACGATCTGATGCAGCTCGATGATGACCGGGCGGATGCCGCAATCGCCCGTGTGGACGCACGCGTCGAGCACGCCCGAGTAACTCTTGCAGTGCGACTCGGCGGGCTCGCCTTCGAGCACTCGTATCACCTGATTCAATCTGATTTCAGACGCAGGACGCGCGAGGGAGTAGCCGCCTTTTGTCCCTCGCGTGGCCTGCACTAATCCGGCTTTGCTGAGAATCCACATGAGTTTGCCCGCATTCGCCTGTGAGATTCCTTCCCGCCGGGCAATCTGCGGCAGCGTCAACGACTCGCCCATGGTGCCCGCCCGCGCGAGTTGAAGAAGACATCGCAGACCGTATTCTTCTTGTGCCGAAATCTTCATCTAACTTATTAACCAGCCGCATCTTACGCGAATCTTTACTTTTAAGTCAAGTATTTTGGCGCAGATTCGGTTCGGATTTGGATTGGGATTACGCGGCGAGCCGAACCCCGCTCACAATTTGAAATCGAAATCGAGATAGCCGGCGAGACGCACGGGTTTGCCGGCGAACGTCGATGGCGGGAACACCCAGGCGCGAGCGGCGTCCTCGGCGGCCTGCCGCAGCAGCATCGGGCCTTCGGAGTTGGTAATCCAGACTTTTCCGTTTTCGTCGACGATCGCGAACACTCGAACCGTGCCCGTTACGTTATGGCTTTTCGCCATTGACGGGTAGACGGGTGTGATGCGCTTACTCTCGCGGCCGCTAAGCGACCCGGCGCTGACGAGTTGCGGCTCGCCGCCGGCGCCTGTTGTAGCTGCCGGACTGGGACTCGGGCTCGCGGTTGCGGGCGGTGCTGTAGCGTTGTTTGCTGGTTGTTCCGAATCAGAGGTTTGATTGGCAAATGGGTTGGGAATCTTCGACGTGACGCGTTCCAGCGCCGCTGAACGGCCGAGCGCCTGCACTTGAACTCCCGACAGCGCGATCTTCTCGCGCGCCGTCTGGTACTGTGCCTGCCAAACCGCGCGATCCTCGTTGTTGCGGGCGAGCGAGGTGCGAATGCCGAGCACGTCTTCCAAAAGCGCCATCGCGTCGTAAGAGCGTCCTGCTTCTTTCGAGATCTCCGTCGCTTGCGCGACGACGCGTTCGAGCAGTCCGCGCACGCGATCGAGATCCGTGTTGGCTTCGGCGGGAAGATCGGAGTCGCTCGTATTGATGCCGTAGCTGCGGTATCTAGCAATATGTGCGCGGATGCCGTTCAGTGTTTGACCGGCGGCGGCGAAGTAGGTGCGCAGGGATTCGTCTTTGTTTGTGGCGCGGGCGGCGAAAGTTTCTTCGAGCAGCGCCTGCGAACGTCCGTAGTTGCCGTCTTCGAGATAAATGCCGAGCAGCATCAGCGTCGTCGCGTTTCGCAGCGTAACGTCATTAACCGACGCGCGGACGTTTTCGAGTTCGGTAGCTGCGGCTTGGAGCTGATGGACGGCGGCCAGGGCTCGGGCACGCTCAATCCGTCGCATGACGGGATTGGCTGCGGGGACTTCTTCGCTGGCGCCAGTCGACTGGCCCGCCGCGAAACCGGTTGTAAGAAGAATCAGAACTGTCGGGAGGATTGCATGGATATAGGGGCGAAATTTTAAAAAAGATCTCAAATTGCCGACTCCTGAAATACGAAAGCGAGCCTAAATGCTCGCTTAGGGTTTCTATCAATTTGTCGAGGGTATTATCGCCGCAAGCGGGCGCCTCAGGCAAGCGGCGAGCTAAACTGATTTAGGGATGTTAAAATGTCGCCCCATGATCTTACTACCTGCAAACGAATTAATCAGTGCGGGTATACGCGATCTGAACGATCGGAAGGAAACGGTCGCAGCCCTGCTGGTATCGGTGGGCGCGCCAAAGCTCCGCAGTCTGGGAATGGACATTCCAGAAGTTCCGGTGCCTTTCGGCTCGACTCCCGAACATCGTCTTTACAATCTGCTGTCCGCAGAGGGCGCTGATTCAGCACACTCAAGGTACAACGCTCTGATCAGAAAACTCGTGAGCTTTGAGCGAGCACTCCCATGCGTGAAAAAGTAAGCACGGAGCGGCTGGAAGAGTTCATCAAAGCCGTCGGCAGGACCGGTAAGCAAAACGCTCGCATCTATTTTGTTGGCGGGGCAACGGCTGTTCTGCTCGGATGGAGAGAAGCAACAATCGACGTTGACATTAAAATGGTTCCGGAACTTGATGAGATTCTGCGAGCCCTACCTCAACTGAAAGAAGACCTTCAACTCAATATCGAACTCGCCTCTCCAGACGATTTCATACCACCCGTTCCGGGATGGGAGGAACGAAGCCGCTTTATAGCTAAAGTGGGCTCTGTGGAGTTTTTCCACTACGATTTCTACTCACAAGCTCTCGCCAAGATCGAACGCGGGCATACGACAGACATGCTCGATGTGCGCAACATGGTCGAGAACGGTCTCATTGAACCGTCTCGCTTGCTGGAACTCTTTTCTCGAATCGAAGATCGGCTCTACAAATACCCAGCCGTCGACGCGGAAACTTTTCGAGCCGCTGTCGAGGCGTTTGTCAAAGAAACAAGTCCGTAATCACTGTGTCGAGCTGGACGTGCCGAGGCTTTTGAGGATTTTGTCGCGGAGGGTGCGGGCGTCGGCTTTGATGGTCGTTTCGTCCAGGGTCAGGAGACGGCGGTCGCGCATTACGAGGCGGCCGTTGATGATGACGCTTTG
>DASURS010000322.1:0-7041 GCA_036279935.1 Pyrinomonadaceae bacterium | reverse complement strand
TGGATCGTTATCGCTACTCATTGAAGTTTACCTCGGATAAAAGACTGACCTGGAAGATTCCGCGATGCAAAAGTTATTCTGCCCAGTCTGCACTCCGATTGCAACCGGGGAAGAAACCCTTTCGGTCATGCGTCTATACCCGTGTACAGTTTGGCCCGATCTTTTGTAATCTGTGGTTCCAAATTCAACCGGAGAACGCTAAATGAAACTATTCTCGCTTGTATTAACGTGTGCCGCCATCGCCTTGATCAGCATCGCCTGCGGGGCAACAACCACCACGACCAACACCGCAACGCCGCCCCAGACCGCATCGCCGGCATCGCCCGCGCCCGCTTCTTCCGCCGTCCCGGGAGATGAGTTCGCAGCCGCGCGGGCAAATTACGCGAAACATTGCGAATCGTGTCATGGTCCAAACGCCGAGGGCGGACCGGTTAAGACTCCCGAGAAGCAGATCAAGGTCCCGTCGTTGAAAGCACCGCACGCCGTCAGGCACACTGACGATCAACTCGTAAAGATGATCACGAACGGCGAAGAAGACATGCCGTCGTTCAAGGAAAAACTGAAACCCGAAGAAATAACGGAGATGGTTCGCTTCGTGCGGAAAAACTTCCAGGGCAAGTAACGCGGATTACACAGATCCGCGACATGTGTGATTAAATTACCCGCGTGCAGGCGTAGCTCAGTTGGATAGAGCGTCTGACTTCGAATCAGAAGGTCGCAGGTTCGAGCCCTGCCGCCTGTACCACGGACATGGGAAACAAACTTGCTCTAATCGGGATTCGCTACGACGAAAACTCGTCTTTCACCAAAGGCGCGGCTGACGCGCCCCCACAGATTCGCGCCGCACTCCGTTCCGACGCCTGGAACCTGACGACCGAAAACGGCACCGACCTTTCGGACGAGTCGATGTTCTTCGACGCCGGCGACATTCAGCCTGTCACCGGCAGCGATATGTTCACATTGATCGAAAACTCCGTGCACACTTTGATCGCGGACGGAATGTGCCCGATCTCGCTCGGCGGCGACCACTCGATCACGTTTCCGATCGTGCGAGCGTTTGCGCGTAAGTACAAAGATCTCAGCATCCTGCACTTCGACGCGCATCCGGATCTCTACGACAACTTTCAGGGGAATCGTAATTCGCACGCCAGTCCGTTTGCACGGATCATGGAACAGAGACTCGTGAAGCGGCTGGTCCAGGTTGGAATCAGGACGTTCAATGCGCACCAACGCGAACAGGTGAAGAAGTTCGGCGTGGAGTCGATCGAGATGCACCAGTTGCGCGACAACCTGCAACTGGTGTTTGACTCGCCCGTTTACATCTCGTTCGATGTCGACGCGCTCGATCCGGCGTTTGCGCCCGGTGTTTCTCATCGCGAACCCGGCGGCATGTCCACGCGCCAGGCGATCGACCTGATTCAGCGGATGAAAGGCAAGGTCGTGGGCGCGGATATCGTCGAGTTCAATCCGCGCATGGACCCACTTCACATCACCGGCACCGTCTGCGCCAAACTCCTGAAAGAGATCGCCGCCCGAATAATCGAGTAACGGCTACGCTCGAAGTGTGAAATCCCACCCACGGCAGTGGGTGGTTCATTCAACCGCAACCTACAAACGGACCACCGATCACAGCAAATCCCACCAACGAGAGTTGGTGGATTGTTCACGTCCAACCTTGTTTGGGCGTGGGTAAGTGAAGCTTCCACCAACTGCCGTTGGTGGGATTGTTTCGCAAAAGCCCCGAATACTCGAGTAAGAATGTGACTCACGCCAGCGCGAGTCCAATAGCGAACAGCTTCTAACTCTTCCGTTCCGCGAGAGGCACGTAGTCGCGCCTTGGCGAGCCGAGATAAATCTGCCGCGGTCGTGCGATCTTCTGATCCTGGTCTTCCAGCAGTTCCACCCACTGCGCCAGCCAGCCCGACGTGCGCGGTATCGCGAACATCACGGGAAACATATCCACCGGGAAGCGCATGGCCTGATAGATGATTCCCGAGTAGAAGTCGACGTTCGGATACAGCCGCCGTTTGACGAAGTACTCATCTTCGAGCGCGATCCGTTCGAGCTCGAGTGCGATGTCGAGCAGCGGATCTTTACCCGTCACTTCGAACACTTCGTAAGCCACCTTCTTGATGATGCGCGCGCGGGGATCGTAGTTTTTGTAGACGCGATGGCCGAAGCCCATCAAACGAAACTCGCCGGCTTTCACGCGCTTGATGTAATCAGGCACGTTGCCGACGGATCCGATCTCCTTCAACATTCGCAACACCATCTCGTTGGCGCCACCGTGCAGTGGTCCATAGAGCGCCGCCGCTGCTCCCGCGATTGACGAGAACGGGTCAGTGTGCGCGCTGCCGATACTGCGCATCGCGTTGGTGCTGCAATTCTGTTCGTGGTCCGCGTGCAGGATGTACAGGACGGTCAGCGCTCGTTCGAGCACCGGATTGGGCTCGTACTTCAGCTCCGTCGTCTTGAACATCATGTTGAGGAAGTTGCCTTCGTAGCTCAGGTCGTTGTCGGGATAGGAGTACTGCATCCCGATCCGGTGACGAAACGCGAACGCCGCGATCGTCGGCACCTTCGCGATGAGGCGGTAAATCTGCTTCCAGCGACATTCGACGTTGAAGATGTCTTTCGCGTCCGGGTAGAAGGTCGACAGCGCGCCGAGCGTCGCTTCAAACATACCCATAGGATGGGCGTTGTAGTGGAAACCGTCGATCACCTTCTTAATGCTTTCGTTGATAAACGTGTGATAGGTGATGTTGCGGGTCCACTCTTTGAGCTGCGCTTCGTTCGGCAGTTCGCCGTTCAGCAACAGGTAAGCGACTTCCAGATACGTGCTCTTTTCGGCAAGCTGATCGATCGGATAACCGCGATACTCGAGGATGCCCTTGTCGCCGTCGATGAAGGTGATGCGGCTCTTGCACGAGGCGGTGTTCATGAAAGCGGGATCGTACGTCATCAGACCAAAGTCGTCGTCTGAGACTTTGATCTGGCGCAGATCCATGGCCTTGATCGTACCGTTGTCGATGGGCAGTTCGTATTGTTTGCCGGTACGGTTGTCGGTGATGGTTATTGTGTTCTGACTCATGTGAGGAGATTAACGCTGGACGAACTTGTAATCAATCCGTGTTGTGAGGAAACACGGATCGTTCTGCCTTAATTTTTGCGGGCTTCTTTGAGCTCCCGCTCGACCTGTTTGCGAGCGTCTTTCGATTCGCGATCGCTCAAGCCGAGATCCTGCAACGTCTGTCCGAGGCTTCTACCGGACGAGAGGCCGTTCAGTATCGCCGTGCGAGTGATGTTCGGATTTCTGCTGCCGAGATTTTGCGACAGGCGAGTGGCTGAAACGTAGTTGCCAAAGCTCAGATTGGGATTCGTGGCTAAAGCTGACTGATAACCGGCGCGCAGATCGTTCGCGTTAGTGTGCAGTGCTCGCGGAACGCCTGGATGATCGCGCAGATCGTTGTCAGCGCGCCGCAAGTTGTCACTCGCGCGACGGGCACGTTCAAGGCCTGCGTCCGAACGTCCGTTCGATTTATTTGACGCGTTGCCGAGTCCGCTGTCGGAACGTTCGCCGGAACGTTCGGACGCATTGCCCAAACCGCGATCGACGCCGACGCCTTCCGGTGGCCCACCGCCATGACTGCCGCTGCTGCCTCGACCGCCACCACCGCCGCCGCCTCCTCCTTTACCCTTACCCTGCGCGAAAGCGCTTACCGCCAGGACCAGCACCAGTAAGCTTAAAAGCCCCGTGTAAGTCCCTTTTCGAATGAGTTTGCTCATGACACGCTCCTTAAATGAATTCAATACTGAGGGGACAAGAGGAGAGAGCAGGTAAATCTACTACATCCGCCGCAGTGAGAGCGACGAAAAAGATAAAACGCAAGATTTCTGCAAGAAAAGGTTATTTGATGCCGACGAGTTCGACGTCAAAAATAAGCGTGGCGTTTGGAGGAATCTCAGGCGGGCGCCCCATCGGACCATAAGCCAGATTGCCGGGGATCGTAAATTTCCGCCGGCCACCGACTTTCATCGTCATGAGCCCTTCGTCCCAGCCTTTGATGACTCGGCCGACTCCGATTAGAAACTCAGCGGGCGGGCGGCCTTTGTTACTGTCAAACTGGAAGCCGTTTTCGAGAGTTCCAGTGTAATTCACTCTCACGGTTTGGCCCGGTCTCGGAGTCGGACCATCGCCGACTTTGAGTTCTACATACTTCAAACCCGACGCAGTCGTTACTTCCGCCGCCGCGGGATTCGCGCGGTTCATCACGACATAGACCACCGCCGCGCCGGCCATCAGGACCACCAAAGCGATGGCGCCGATTCTCATCATGCGGCCGCGTGGCGTCTCTGCGGCTGGGTTCGCCGGCGCATTCGCGCTCCTCGGTCTCTTTCGCGCCCGATTGATTTTTCGGTGTCGACTCTGTGGCACGGAGCTTCTTATACAGATATTATGGCTTCCGTTCAAGTGAGGCCACGGATGCCGATCGTTGCCGTAATTCCGAAACCAAACAGTCCCGTCGAGTTGCGCGAAATCGCCGAGCCTGAGCTCGAACCGAATTCTGCGCTGCTGCGAGTCGAGCTGTCGGAAGTTTGCGGAACAGACGTTCACTTGCAGCACGGAAGGCTCGCAGGTGTTCCGTATCCGCTCGTACCCGGGCATGTTTCGGCGGGCCGGCTGGAGAAGATTCGCGGCGAAGTGCTCGACATCGACGGCAATGCCTTTCGAGAAGGCGATCGTGTGACGTTTCTCGACGTTCATCGCACGTGTAACGCGTGTTGGTACTGCCTCGTCGCGAAAGCATCGACGCGATGTCCGCAGCGAAAGGTTTACGGAATCACTTACGGTCTGGACGACGGGCCGAGCGGCGGTTGGGCCACGCACATCTATCTCAAACCGGGCACTCGCTGCATCCGCCTCGACGCACAGCCGGAGATTTTTATGGCCGGTGGTTGCGCGTTGCCGACGTCGCTGCATGCGGTGGAACGTGGCGACATCAAAATCGGCGATTCGGTGTTGGTGCTTGGATCGGGACCAGTCGGCGTGAACGCGATCGTGCTTGCAGCGCAGTTACGTGGCGCGTCGCGAGTGCTCTGTATCGGTGCGCCGGAAACGAGGCTCGCGGCCGCGAAACATGCCGGCGCGGCCGCAACGCTGAATATCGAAACGCATGATGAAGCGGCGCGCTTAGCGTGGGTGCGAGAACAAACAAACGGGCGCGGCGCGGACGTGACGATCGAAGCGACCGGCGCGCCCGAAGCCGTCGCGCAAGCGATGCGGTTCACACGCGACGCCGGAACTGTCGTGATCGTCGGTCAGTACACCGACCACGGCGACGTTTCATTCAATCCGCATCTCGATCTGAACCGAAAGCATCTGGAGGTGCGCGGCTGTTGGGGCTCCGACTTCTCTCACTTCTATCGCAGCGCTCAGCTCGCGTCTGAACGACCGGAATTGTGGTCGAACATGAAACTGGATTCCTACGACTTGAAAAACGCAAACGCGGCCCTCAGCGATGTTGCCGAAGGCCGCGTTTTGAAAGCGATCATTGCACCCTGACACATTTTCCGTTTTCCATTTACTATTTCTCATTTGTCAGCGAAGCGCAAATGACAAATGACAAACGGAAAACGATAAATGGAAAATATCTAAGGTGCGTCGTCCCGTGGTGGACCACCGCGGCCTCTGCGCCCTCGCATCTCGTGCCGCATCGACTGAAACTTCTGCCACTGCTCCGGCGTCAGCACTTCCTGTAATCGCGCATCAGCCTGGCGTCGAATCTCGTCGAATTTCGGTTCCGACTCTCGTCGCAACGCGCGCACCTGTTCCCGCGTGTCGCCGAGGATCTGCTGCACCTTCGTCTTCTGATCGTCGTTGAGATCCAACCGCTCGGCGAGTTGCGCGAACCTGTCGCGCGGCGAATCATTGCGCGCAAACCCACGATAGACGTTGAGCGCCAGAATGCCTGCTGCAAAGCCCAGCACGAAGATGATCAGCGCCGCAACGCGCACTTGCCATCTGTTCTTAGCAACGTTATCCATGACTTATCTTGCCTCGTCTTCGTCGTCGTAGATCGTGTTGAGCACTTGTTCGTAAGTTAACTGTTCATCCGCCGAACCGAAAACAACGGACTCCGCCGAATACGCCGACGATGTTTGTTCGAGCGCCACTGCCGGTTGTTGATCCGGCGAAACCAAACTGACCACTCCCAGCACGAGCGTCGCGAGCGCCATCGTCGAGACCAGCACGCTTGCCGACTGCCACAGCCGCCGAAACGCGGGCACGCTTTCCGCCGCCTGCTGTTCTCGCCATGCCGCCATCACCCTCGTTTGAAAAAACGGCGACGGCTCGATGCTCACCTGCGCGCGTTCCTTAAGGATCGCCGCGCAAAGCTGGGCCGACTCGAAAGCACCACGGCACGGCGCGCATTCACGACAATGCGCCTCTGCCGCATCGAGCTCGCTCTGCGAGAGACTCGCTACCGACGCCCCATCGAGGATCTCAATGATGTGGTTGTTGTTCATTTAGTAACCTGCTCAGCTTTTCGGTCTTTGCTGCCTAATAACTTCTCCATCGTTTCGCGGATCTTCTTTCGCGCGCGAAACGCTCTGACTTTGACTTTCGACTCAGACCATCCCGTCGCTTCCGCGACTTCCTTCACCGACGCATTCTCACCGTCGATCATCAACAGCGCCTGCTGATCCTCCGGCGACAGCGTGCCCAACAATCGATCCGCAAGATCCGAGGCGACGATGTCGTTCTCAACCGACCGGGTCGCGTCCGCGAGTTGGTGATCGAGCCAGCCGCTCTCGTCTTCACTCAAATCCGAAACGGTCAACTCGGGCCGCCGTTTCGATCCTCTTACGATATTCAAACACGTGTTGGTGGCGATCCTCGTCAACCAACCTTCCATCGATCCGCGTCCTTCGAAACTTCCGAGTTGCGTGAACGCTTTCAAAAAGACCTCCTGCGCTGCATCTTCGACCTGACTTCGCTGTCGAAAGAACCTGCTCGCAACACTAAACACTCGCGGACTG
>DASURS010000321.1:0-2568 GCA_036279935.1 Pyrinomonadaceae bacterium | reverse complement strand
CGCCTTTGCGGGAAACCGTCCGTACACTAGCGCACTTCGAAAAGTTCGATACCTGAGACCTTCAGACCCGCCGGCGTGCGCGCGAGCAGCATCACCGCCGTGCCTTCGCCCGTCTTCCCGAGTTTGCTGGCCTTGATGTAAACGTCGGCGGCGATCAAGTTTGCATTTAGCTGTTCGGTGCGCAAGACGCGAGTGTCCCAAAGCTCCGTGCCGATGCTGGCGTTCACGAACCGCACCAACTCGCCCGAGACAACACGCGACTCGAGATCGGCCTTTTTGTTACTCACTACCGCTTGCGAAAACTGCGTGATGAACGTGCGCGCCGCTTCATCGATCGGCGGCGCACTGTTTGCCGCCGTTTCCGCGCGGATCCTGGCCGCACGCGCAGCCAACGACGACGGATAGTCACGACTCGCAACGACCGCGTCGTTAAAACGCTTTACTGCCTCAGCCGCCTGCCCGCGTTTCAAAGCGATCTCGCCCAAACCGATGTTGGCCCACGCCAGGGTCGCCGCAAACGGCAGTGGCTCGTCGAGCGACGCGCGAAACAGAGTCTCCGCCTCTTCCAACTTGCCTTCGCCGAGCAGTGCCCGCGCCAGCAGGATGCGCGCTTCCTGAAAACGCGGCGCGGCCACCATCATCGCGCGCGCGGTCGCTTCGGCTTTCGCGAAATCCTGCGCGCCCAACTGAAGCGCCGCTTCGTTCAACGCGTCCGGCAAATCCTTGCTGCGCGGAACGGCATCGTTTCCGTAATCGAGCTGCGGATACAGCTTGTCAGGATCGACTTCGACGCGCACGATCTTCGACGTCGTCTTGAACACCGCCTCGCCGAAGTTCTTCGCGGGCACCGTCGCTTCCGCAAGCACTCGCTCGCCGCGATCGGTCGTGCCTGCCACTGTCACGGTGACGTCGATCGAACCGATGTTTCGCAGGGCCGAAACCCAGTCAGCGCCACGTTGCGTCGGCACGCCGATCATCAGATCCGTATCGACAACCTGGTCGAGCTCCTGGTCCATCAGCGATTTCACGCCTTCGCCTCCGCGCGCCACCAACGCTTCGCGAACCCCACCGAGCGTCAATCCCGTTTGATCTTTCTTTCCGGCGTCGAGCGACGCACGAAGGACGCCCATCAAGGCATCGCGTCCCATCCGCTTCTCGACGAGACGCCAGAACATCGCGCCCCGGTTCGGCACCGAACCGAAATAGGTGGTGTCGATCGGGTTGGCGCGCGCCAGCGGCGCATCGCGTTGGGCCACCGCCGCGTACGCCAAACGCTGACGATACAGTTCAGACATGATCGCGTCGCGGCCAAACTGCTTTTCGAGAAACTCAGTCGCCAGAAAACGGACGAAGCCATCGCGCAACACTCCGTTGCCTTCGCCGCGCACCGGTGTTTGATCGCCGACCCACATACGCCCGACAGTTTCAGCAACCGACAACGCCGTCGCGGCGTCGATCTTCGGCAAACGCAACGCATCGGCGTCGATCAGCACCGTGCCGCTGTCGTTGAAGCCCGCGCCGCGTCTCACCGAGACAATGCGGACGGGCAGATCCGGCGCCGGACCAAGCGACGACGCATAAAAGGCGCGCGCCGCGGCGGCAAAGGCGATCAATGCTTCAGCTCGCTTCCGATCCTCGGCTGACGCACCCTTTTCGAGCAACACCGCGATGCCCTTCCCATCGGCGGCGCCTTCGACTTTGTCCCAATCGCCCTGAACGAAAAATGGCTGGCCGTACAGCGACTGTTCAAACGAAACCAAACCCGGTCCACTTTTCTCGACGCCGGACGAAACGACGTTCGCGAGGTTCACCGTCAATTTAAACGGAGCGGTATCGCCGCCACGGACGGAGTAAGGCGTGTTGGGCATCGGATACCAGAACGACAGCGGCAGAAACTGAGTGCCGATCGGGCTGATCGACGCGAGTCCACTGTTGCTCTCGACCGGCAACGTGTAAGTGAGCGAGACCGACATCGGTGTGCCTGGAGCAGCCGACGACGGCAACGAGATTTCGTAACGCTGAAGATCGCCTCTCGTCTCCGCGCCTGGCCGGAACGCCGCCGTCGATCCGCCGGCCGTGATCGATTTCACGGTGGCTTTGTTATTGAGACGCACGGTCAGTGTGCGCGTGGCGGCGCCGCCGACGTTGGTCGCATTGATCGTCGCAACAACACTGAGCGTCCGTTCCGCTTGTTGCACCGTCGCGTTAACGTCAAACGAGTTCACTTGCCAAACGGGCGGGGCCGCGGGCGTTTGCGCCTGTAACGGAACGAGCAGACACACGAGAAGCGTCAACAGGAAAAGGGTTCTCATAATTCGTCTATGTTCTTAGATCGTTGGTCCAACAAGCTGATGGATGTCGCGCAGCATTAGAAGGAGCGGCTGCAGCCGATCCAACGGCAGGGCGTTCGGCCCGTCGGACAAAGCTTTTTCCGGGCAATCGTGGACTTCCATGAATACGGCGTCCACCCCGCATGCGACTCCTGCGCGCGCGAGGGGTTCGATGTATTCCGATTGTCCGCCAGTTGCATAACCCAACCCGCCGGGAAGTTGCAAGGAGTGGGTCACG
>DASURS010000320.1:0-2155 GCA_036279935.1 Pyrinomonadaceae bacterium | reverse complement strand
CTTTGGTCTCGATCAACAGTGTTCGATATGAAAGCGGCGCCAGGCCGCCGCACTCCAAAGAGGCGTTCAACTCAAACGGCGTTGCTGATATCTGTGACATACGTTCAGAAGCTCAACTTCATTCCAAATTGAAACTGGCGCGGGTCGAAGGCCGCGGTCGGTTGGCCGAAAGCCGGCAAGGGCGTGACGCCCGTTCCGATCGTGTTGTTCGGAATGCCAAAATTCGAACGATTCAACACGTTGAAGCCTTCGGCGATTAGTTGCAAATCGACGTCTTCCGTCAATCGGAATCGTCTGCTCAAGCGGAGGTCGAGCGACGCGAAATCGAAACCGCGGCCGGTGTTGCGGCCGACGCCGAGCGGACGGTCGTTGTTATTTGTATCGAAGTTGCGATCCGTGCCGAGCAGCACATTGAACGGCAACCGCGACGCGTAAGTAAAGATGTAACCCAACTGAAACCCGCAGAGGATTCGCTGAAACCCGGTCGGTTTGTTGTGATCGGGAACTTCGAGCGAGCCGCTGACGACGAGCCGATGGCGCTGATCGTTATCGGAGAGACCGCGATCGTCGCGGATGTTGAAGTTGTCCTGCACGCTGGAGAAGAAGAAGTTTCCCGCGTCGTCGATCGTCTTCGACAGCGTGTACGAGACGCGCAGACTGGACCAGCGAGTGGCGCGTTGATTCAGCGACACAACCATGCCGTCGTAATACGAGTTGCCGGAGCTTTCGAAACGCGAAATGTTTCCCCAGTTCGGATCGGGCCGGCCAAGATTCGGAATCCCGGCGGATGCTGGAAAACGCGGGACGTTCACATTCCGCGAGAGGATGACGTGACGGGCGCGCAGGTGCAGATACCCGACTGAGGCGACCGTGTTCCACGGCAGCTCGCGTTCGATCTGGAGGTTCGCCTGCTGGCTGTAGCTCGTTTCGATGTTCGGATCGATCCGCGTGATGTTCGGCTTCGTGGGAAGCGTCGACGGCTGGACTGCGAGCACGTTCGGGAAGACGGGCGCGCCGGGCTGCCCGGGCGACAGTTGCGCGATGATGAACTTCGAGCCGTCCCGTTGCAGCGCATTCGACGTCGCACGCAGTGGAATGCGGTCGTAATAAATGCCGTAGCTGGCGCGCACGACTGTCTTGCGATCACCCGGCGCAAAGACGATTCCCAGGCGCGGCGAGACATTGTCAGTGTCGGTACGGATCGGCTCGGGCAGAAACTGCAAGTCGTATCGGAGACCGGCATTGATCGTCAGGTACGGGCGCACGCGCCACTCGTCCTGAGCGAACACGCCGAAGTTCGGATTCGACTGAAGCTGGCTCGGGACGCCAAACGCCTGCTGGTACGAAACGTAGTTTCCGCTGAGGAAATTGTTCAGCGAACTAAACGTATAAACGCCCTGGAGCGCGCCGGGGAAGAGGATGTTGACGCGGTTGTAGAGAAAACCGCCGCCGGCTTTCAGGGAATGTTTGCCGCGCTGCGTGGACACGTTGTCGACGGCCTCGAACAAGTTGATGTCGCGGCCGAGCGGTGAAAACGTTGCGCTGCCGAAACTCGCCACGCCGGCGATGTTGACGGCCGGCCCAACCGTATCGTTGATCGGAGCGTCGAGCTTGCTGTTCGTGTACTGAAAGCGCGCCTCGTTCAGCGTGCGATTGCTGAGAATCGTCACGTTGCTGACTTGCACTGTCTGATCCGTGTCGTTCAGACCCGAACCGCGGCTGACGGCGTTCAGCCCGCCGACTGTTCGCGAGTTGACGGCGTTGATGTGATAGAGGCTGTAGCGTCCGCTGAGATCGTTGCGGTCGTTGATCTTGTGATCGATGCGCCCGAAGAAGTTGGTGGTGTCGAAACTGGCGGGCACGACGCCGGTGCTGATTGTTTCGCCGGGATAATTGACCGCCCGCAGCCGGTTGTTGATGGTGTTTACAGCACCCGGAGCAATCGTCAGGACGGCGGAATAATTTCTTCGCGTCTGTTCGAAGTTCGTGAAGAAGAAGGTCCGTTCGCGACGGAGCGGTCCGCTGATAGTGCCGCCGTACTGGGCTTGCGTCAGCAGATCTTTCGTCGTCGCCAATGGGTTGCGGGCGTCGAAACGCTGGTTGCGAATGAATCCGTAAATTCCGCCGCGCCAGTCGTTCGTTCCGGAGCGCGTGA
>DASURS010000319.1:0-4147 GCA_036279935.1 Pyrinomonadaceae bacterium | reverse complement strand
CGGGAACTTCTGCTGTCTGCTTCTCTGCTGCTCATAAGGCCTCATCAAAACGCCAATTCGAGACTCGAATGGAAAACATTGCCTCTGCCGCCCACGGCGAAAGGCACGGACGAATAACCGACCGGCGAGTTGCGGATGTAGAGGTATTCCGTGTTCCAGCGGACGACTTTGTTCTTCCACGGAAACCAGTTGACGCCGGTGCGAATGTCGTACGGATCGCCGAACTGCCCGTTGATCCGCGACGCGCCAGCGTAGAGTTGAAGTGTTCTGGGAACGAGCATCGCCGAGCCCTGGATTTGAAAACCATGATCGAAAAGCCGCGCGAGGTTTTCGGTGTTCGGACCTTTGAAATCGTCGAGCCAGCGCCAGTAGTACTCGCCTTCCAACGCAAACCCGCGATACTTCAGTCCGCCGTCGACGTCGAACATCCGGTATCTCGCATCCGTGATCGTGATGCCTGGTCCAAACAAGTCGGGAGTGAAGATGACGGTGCCGTCAGACAGGCGAAGCTGAGTATTTTCGAACGAATCGCTGTTCGGCTGACTCTCGCGGTTCTCGTTGCTGCGAGTGAAGTGGGCGCCGAGTCGAGTCAGGAACGTCTTGCTTCTTTCAAAGTCGCCGAAGCCCGGGCCGTATTCGCCGAGCGGACTCCAGACGAGGGCGGTCGCCAGAGTATTGAACCCGCTGTCGAGACGAGCAGCGCTAACGCCGAGCGTGCTTAAGTTGTTACCCAGCATCGCCTGGTAGCGGAGCGTTTTGGTGATGTTGCCTTTCAGCCAAACGCCGGAGGTGTACGACGGGCGAAAGAATTCATCCGCGATGTGGCGACTGTCGACGCTGAGCCAGAACGGGAAGTTACCCTCCGTCGTGCGCACGCCGGGCAGCGACGTGATGCCGGCAGAAAGAGTGACGTACTTATTGAACGTGTAGTTCAGGTTGCCCGCGACGACAACCTGCGCGCCCTGGCCCTGCGTCGGATTGGAAGTCCAGGTGTAAAGGAAGTATCGAAACTTCGGATCGAAGAGCCATCCGAGGAGTTTGATCTGCACTTTCTGAAGCTGAAAATCCTGCCGTTCCTGCACACTCTTCGTGTTGCCGAACGCATCGACGTAACTCGAACTGAGACCAAGCTGATTCAGGTAACGCGCGTAGGTGTAAACGCTGATGTTGAGATCGCCGGATTCAGTGTTGACGACTTTGAAGCCGAAGTTCGGCGTGTAACGCCCGTAAGACTTCTCGTCATCATCCTCATCGTCATCGTTCTTTTGCGGCGACGTCGTCGCGACAGGCGCTGGAGCCTCGGGCGTTGGCAGAACAAGCGGGCTCGTCGAAGGCACAGGCGCTGGAGTCACTGCCGGAGCGGATGGACCATCCGCAGCACGAGCGGCTTCGAGTTTTTCTATCCGCTCCTGAAGACTGCGAATCAGCTTGAATAGTTCCGCACGCTCGTCAGCCGTCAGCGGTTTTTCCGGATGCGGTTTGTTGGCGAGAGGCGGAAGGTTTTCCGCCTGCGCGAAGCAGACGATCTTGAGCACGAGCAAGCAGCTGATGAGCAACGCAGCGCGCGCCATCACGCGGCGGCGCTGCGTTGCAACCCTGACTCGATAGAAGGAGAAGGTCATTGATTTTCCTCTGCGGGGTCCTTAATCAACCTTCGTCACTACTCACCTTTCAAACCAACTGAACGAGGCGAGAACAGATTGAAGTCGAGCCGGTTGGCTACATACTCAATTACCTTCTGCGCCTTCACGCTGTTACCCGCCTCGTCAAGAGGTGGCGCAAAGACCGCGATCGCGCCCTTGCCAGGAACGACCGCGACGATGCCGCCACCCACTCCACTCTTCGCAGGCAGACCAACGTGCCAGGCCCAGCCGCCTGAACCGTCATACAGTCCTGCCATGATCATCGTGGAGAGAATGTGGGGGATGTTTTCGGGCTTGATTACCTGCTCGCCCGTCTTCGGGTTCTTGCCGTTGTTCGCGAGCGTTGCGCCCATCCGCGCCAACTGGGCCACGTTCACGCCGACCGAACATTGCTTGGTGTAGACGTCGACCGACTCGAACGGATCGGCGTAGATGCGATCGTATTTCGCGAGCAGCATCGACAGCGCCTTGTTGCCCGTGTTGGTTGCCGCTTCCGACTTGTAGACTTCGTCGATGAGCTTTAGCTTCTCGCCCGCAACACGGCTGTAGAAGTCGAGGATCTTGTTCCACTTCTCGTCCGCGGTCTTCCCGGAGATCAAACTGACCGTGGAGATCGCTCCGGCGTTCACGTATGGATTACCGGTGTGCGTCGGCATATCGGCGACGGCGAAGACCGAGTTGAATGCGCGGCCCGTCGGTTCGGAGCCCACTTTTTGAAACACCTTATCCGGTCCCAGTTCCTCCATGGCCAGCGCCTGGGAGAACACTTTCGAGATCGACTGAATCGAAAACGAGTAGTCGATATCGCCCATCGTCAGGACCTGGTTGTCGACGGTGACTATCGCGATCCCGAAAAGCTTCGAGTCGACCTGCGCGAGGTAAGGAATGTAGTCGGCATTCTTGCCGCCGGTGTCGGTCTTGAACTTCTCGTATGCATCGCGGACTGTCGCTTCTACTTGCGCCCGAGTTGGCGCCACCGGGCTGGTCTTCTGTCCCAGTGCCGTCAACGGCGCACACGCGAACGTTGCGATGACAAAGACCGCAACCATCATTCGCGTTTGAATTCTGTTTCTCAACATGACCTTCTCTCTCCTCTCGATTGGACCAGCCGGTCCTGCTTTATGCCTTCGTTGAACCGGGACGCATCAGTAGCTGAACGTCTTGGAAAAGTTGTATCTAAAGGAAAACTGGATGCGAAAATCGTCGGATTTGAAGCCGTCCAGGAAGTTTTCGCGACGGCCCCACTGAAACTCGCCACCCACCATTACGTTTTCGTACGGGTAGTAAAGGAGGTTCGCGAGACCGTAGTGGCCTTTGCGGAATGCATCCGGCGCTTGCCCGTTGGAGTTGTCGATCGTGAGCTGCGAGTAACCGACGGCGGTGCTGAAGCTCTTGTTCCAGTTGTGGTCCAGGAACGCGACCATGCTCCACATCGGCAACGCCACGCCTTTGATCGGCCGTCGCGGATCTCCGCCCGGCGTAAGTTCGATACCGACGTCAACCGGCGCGTCGTTCATGTAGTTCTGAATGCCCTGGCCGAACACGAACGCGAAGCGGCCGGTGTCGTTCTTCGTGAACTTGAGATTGGAGGTGAGATTGATACCGGCGCCGACTTCCGTGCCGTCCAGATCGAACTGGTCGTTGGTGGTGTCAACCCACTTGATGCGCCGCACGATTGCGGCCGCCTGGAAGTAACCCCAGTCGCGAGTGAAGCGGACGTTGCCCGACAGATCCGGCAAGTCGAACTTCGTCCTGATCCCCTGCAGCTCGATGCGGTCAGCGAAGTTTCCCTGATCGGCACTCGCTCCCGGACGCTCGACTGCGATCGTTACCGAGTTGCGGCCCTTCAGCGGCATCCAGCGGAACTGGACATTGCGGAAGAAGACCATGCCGTTCGGGCCCCAGTACTCGAGCGAGTTCGGGAACACGTCGATGTCCATGAACGGGCTCCACGTTTGGCCCGCGCCGAACTGGCCCAACTCACCGTATGCGTGACGTAGTCTGAAAGTCGTTTGCCCGGCATCGACGCCGGTTCCGAACAATTCAAACTCAAACTGCGTCTTCAGCTCGCCGTATTTCGTGGGCGTTGTCGACTTCACGCCGAGACGGCTCTGGCGCACGCCGAAGTACGTCTTGCCATCGGGGGCAAACTGATCTTCAAACGCCGGCAACTTCACCGGACGAATCACGTCGAACCAGTTCGGATCGTTTTGTTTGAACTGGTAGCCGGCGTCGAGCATCGCGAAACCGTAGATCGTGAAAGTGCTCTCGCCCTTGTTGCTGTCCTGCTTCGCGGGTGTCGCTGGTGCAGTCGCGTCGGCGGAGGAGGGGTCAGGTGCTGGAGCGGGAACGGGAGCGGTCGAGTAGTCGGCCTGTATGATGGACGCCGGGTTCTTCCGTGCCTCGATCGATCCGATCTGTAACTTCAGCTCTCTGACGGTTTGTTCGAGCTGCTGGAGCCGCTCTTTGAGTTGTTGAACCTCGGGGGTAGGCGTTTGAGGTTC
>DASURS010000318.1:0-16392 GCA_036279935.1 Pyrinomonadaceae bacterium | reverse complement strand
CCCACGAGCAACACGAGCGCCAGCGCTACTTGTGTGATCACAAACAGACTCCGCATGCGATGACCACCGCCGCCGACGTTCTTGCCGCCTTCCTTGAGCGAGTCGTGAAGATCGAAACGTGTCGCTTCCAACGCAGGCGCGAGTCCGAAGATCAAACCGGTGAGCACCGCGAGCCCGAGCGTGAACCCGAGCACCGGAAGATTGACGCTGACTCGCTGAAGATCGATCAACGCCGGCGGGCTTAACGCCACGAGCGCTTTCGTTCCCCACCACGCGACGAGCACGCCGAGCAGGCCGCCTACGACCGAAAGCATCACGCTTTCAGTCAATAACTGACGCGCGATGCGCCAGCGGCTCGCGCCGAGTCCCGCGCGCACTGCGATCTCTCTTCGTCGCGCACTCGCGCGCGCGAGCAACAGGTTGGCGACATTTGCGCACGCGATCAGCAGCACAAAACCGACAGCGCCCAACAGGATCAGGAGCGGCCTGCGAATCTCCCCGGTGAACTGCGTTCGCAGTGGCACAACATTAACGCCCCAGAGCGTGTTGAACATCGGATACTGCTGGGCGAGGCGGGCGCCGATCGTGTCCATCTCGCGTTGCGCCTGTTCCCTCGTGACGCCGGGCTTCATGCGCGCGACTGCCGACGCGAATCGTCCCCGTCGCTGTCGCAGTTCGTTGGTGATCTGAATCGGCACCCAGATGTCGGCTGGCTTACTGACCTGCGTTCCCTTTTGAATGTGCCAGCCGAACTCGGCAGGCATCACGCCGATGATCGTGTTGGGTACTTCGTTGAGCGTGATCTTGCGACCGACGACTTGAGGATCGCCGCCGAATCGTCGCTGCCACAGTGCGTAGCTGATGATTGCGACAGGCGCTTGCGGGTCGCGGCCGTCGTCGGGAAGAAACGTGCGGCCGAGGGCGGCGTTCGTTCCGAGGACCGAGAACAGGTTCGTCGTCGCAATCTGGACCGGCACTTCTTCCGGTTCGCCATCGCTGGTGAGATTGATGGCCCGATCGAAGAAGACGGCCATGTCCGTGAAGACCTGATTCTGTTCCTTCCAATCGCTGAAGTTGCCGAGATTGATAACGTTCTGATCGGTGCGTCCGCCCTGTCGCTTCTCCCAGACCAGCACGAGCTGTTCGGGATTCGCGTACGGAAACCTGCGCAACAGCACGGCGTTGACGACACTAAAGATCGCCGTGTTCGCGCCGATGCCGAGCGTGAGCGCGAGCAGCGCGATGATCGTCATCGCCTTGTTTTTTAACAACATGCGCGCGCCGAAGCGCAGGTCAGACAGAAGATTACTCATCACAGTCTCCTGATTGCCGATTGACGATTGCCGATTGCCGATTTGTTTAAGACGTCGTGGCGCAGCCTTGCGTCGTGTCGCCGCCAATCGACGCGCCTCGCACGCGACCAATCGGCAATCGGCAATCGGCAATCGACAATCCCTTCACTCACACCTCAATGCTTCCATCGGATCGACTTTGGTCGCGCGCCACGCGGGCACGTAACACGCCAACAGCGCCACCAGCGCCAATAGCAACGCCACCGCCGCGAACGTAAGCGGATCCTTCGCGGTAACTCCAAACAGCAGACTCGCCAGGAACCGCGTCGCCCAAAACGCTCCGACCAGTCCGATCGCGAGCCCGATCAGGATCAGCTTCGATCCCTGCTTGACGATCATCATCATCACGTCGCGTCCCTGCGCGCCGAGCGCGAGCCTGATTCCGATCTCGTTCGTGCGCTGGGCCACCGAGTAACTCATCACGCCGTACAAACCGACGATGGTCAGTACGAGCGCCACCACCGCGAAGATCGAGAGCAGCGTCGAGTTGAAACGCGGCCGCGCCACTGAGGCCGATAAGTACTCTTCCATCGTCTTCAACTCAAACAGTGGCACGTCCTGGTCCATTGCGCCAACTTCTTTCGTGACCGCCGAAATCAGACTGCGCGGCTCCACCGTTGTCTTCACGACAGTTACCATCTGGCTGAACGGGACCTGTGTTTGCGGAACGTAGTAGGCAGGCCGCGATTCGCTGCTCAAGCCGCGGTTCCTGACGTCGCCGACGACGCCGATGATCTCGCGCATCATCGAGTCTTCGCATTCGATCGACGATATGCCGGGCTCGATGCGTTTGCCGATCGGGTCCTGGTTCGGAAAGAACTGCCGCGCAAACGTCTCGCTGACGATGATCACGGGCGTCGAGCCGTGCTTATCGCGATCCTCGAAGTCGCGGCCTTTGATCACGGGAATTCCCATCGTACGGAAGTAGCCGACGCCGGTGGTGAAGAACTCGGCGGAGGGCTCGTCCTTGGGAGCGACAGGCCGTCCGTCGATCTTGAACGAGATAACGAACCGCTCTCTGCTGAGCGGCAACGGATAGATGGCGCTGGCCGATTGCACACCCGGCGTCGCTTCCAGCCGCGTCTTGAGGTCGGCAAAAAACTGGCTCTGCTTGTCGGTGTTGTATTTGATCTCCGGCAGGGTCGCGTTGAACGTCAGCACGTTCTCTGTCTGCAAGCCGCTGTTCACATTTTGCAAACGCCACAGACTCTTGATCAGCAGTCCCGCGCAAACAAGGACCAGCACTGCGATCGCGAGTTCGCCGATTACGAGTATGCTGCGCGTGGGATTGCGCCGAGCGCTTTCACCGGTGCCGCGTCCGCCTTCTTTCAGCGACTCGACGAGCTCGCTCTTCGACGAATGAAATGCCGGAACGAGACCGAATATCAGTCCCGTCAGGACGGAAACGCCTAACGTGAAACCGAGCACCCGCCAATCCATGCCGACGTGGACTGCGCGCGGAATGTCTTCCTTGCCGAGCGCGATCAGCAGGTCGGACCACCAAACGGCTAGCAACAACCCGACTGCGCCGCCGACGAGCGACAGCAAAATACTCTCGGTCAGCAACTGCCGGATGACGCGCATGCGGCTTGCTCCCAATGCCGAACGAATCGCCATCTCTTTGTGCCGGCTCGTCGCGCGCGCCAGCAACAGGTTCGCGACGTTCGCGCACGCGATCAGCAACACGCACGCGACCATCCCGAGCAGCACGAGCAGCGCGGGACGAACGTCGCCGACCATCGCCGCCAATGCCGATTCAGCACGCAGCCCTTTGCGTGTGTTGGTGTCGGGATACTGTTGTTCCAAACGCGAGCCGATCGTCGAGAGGTCTGATTCTACCTGCGCCTCCGTGACGCCGGGCTTGAGCCTCGCGATCACTTGCAGGAAATGCGCGCCGCGCTGGTCCGTAACCGGCTCCTCCCCTGACGCGTCGCCGGCGATCGTGGTCCAAAGTTCCACGGGATCGTTTTGAATCGGAAACTCGAAGTCCGGCGGCATCACGCCGACGACGGTGAACGGCCGTCCATCGAGCGTGATCGTCTGGTTCAGAATGCTCTGATCCGAATGGAAGCGCTGTTGAAACAACGCGTGACTCAGAATCACGACGCGCCCGCTCTGCGACGGTTTATCTTCGTCGGCCACGAACGTGCGGCCCAGGATCGGCTGCACGCCGAGCAGCGGAAAGAGGTCCGCGGTGACGACCGAGCCTTGCAATCGCGCGGGCTCGCCGCGGCCGGTCATGATGTAGTCGCCGCCGTGATACGCAGCGACGCGCTCGAACACGTTGTTCTGCGCGCGCAGATCGAAGAAGTTTGGATACGAATGCGAGCCGCGCTGGAGGCCTCGATCGCGGTTCGTTTCAAACAACGAGACGAGCGAATCGGAGTCCGGAAACGGCAACGGCCGCAACAGCACTGCGTTGACAACGCTGAAGATCGCCGTGTTAGCGCCGATGCCCAGCGCCAGCGCAATCGTTGCGACGATGCTGATGCTCGGCGACTTGAGCAACATGCGTAAACCAAAGCGAATGTCCTGGATCAGGTTGTTCATGATTTAATCGTCCCTGAGTGCAACCATTGGATCGACTCGCGCGGCGCGGCGCGCGGGCAGATAACCCGCTAGTGCCGACACCGCGGCCAAAAGCAAAGTGGCCGCTGCGATCGTCAGCGGATCGTTGGGCTTCAGTTCGTAAAGCAACGACGCCGCAGTCTTTGTCACCGCCAACGACGCCAGCACGCCTACGACCAGCCCGACGATCACGAGCACCAACGATTCGCGCAACACCAGCCAAAGCACGCTACTGCCACGCGCGCCCAGCGCCATGCGAATCCCAATCTCATTCGTGCGCCGCGCGACGCCATACGACATCACGCCATACAGACCGATGCACGCCAGCAACAGCGCAAGCAAACCGAAGAACGTCGCCAAACGCGCAACCAGTTTCTGTTGGACCAGCGAACGGCTGATGTGGTCTTCCAGAGTGACCACGTCGTCAACGGGCAAATTGCGATCGACCTGGCGCAGCACCTGCCGTATCTGCGGCGCGATGGCGCTCACCGATCCCGACGACCGCACGACGAGGTTGCCGAGCACGTCGGGCGATTGTGAATGCGGGTAATAGGCCATCGGCCGAAACTGCTCTTTCAAGTTGCCGTACTTCGCGTCCTTCACGACGCCGATGACCTCGAGCTGGTCCGCCGAGTTTGGACCATTGATGCCGAAGCGCTTGCCCAGCGGCGCGCCGTTCGGAAAGAAACGCTTCGCCATCGACTCGCTGATCACCGCCACCCTCTGCGACGTGCCGGTGTCCTGTGGTCCAAAGCCGCGGCCCAGCACCAGCGGCAGCCCCATGACGGTGAAGAAATCATTGCCCACGATGTTGTTTCTGACCGTGCGGCTCTCGCCTTCAGCCAGGCCCGGCGCGCGGGTGAACGCGGGACTGGTCCAGAAGCCCTGATTAAAAGTGAAGAAGGCAAACGAGGCCGCTTGCACGCCCGGTATCGTTTTGACCTTTTGTTCCACTTCGTTCAGCATCGCGCCGAGCTTCGGATCGTTCCCCTTCAATCCCGTAGCCGACGTATCGACCTGCAACAACAGCACGTTCTCCTGATTGAAACCGCTCGGAATGCTTTGCAGGTTGATGAGCGTCCGTACAAACAGTCCCGCGCCGACGAGCAGCACCAGCGACAGCGCGACTTGCGCGATGACGAACGCTTTGCCGAGTGGATTCCGCAAACTGGATGGCGCAGTGTTCTTGCCGCTCTTCAAAGAAGTGTTTGGCTCGATCCGAGAGGCGCGCAACGCGGGCGCGGTGCCGAAAACGACGGCGCACAACACCGATGCCGCGAAAGTGAATCCGAGCACGCGCACGTTCGGTGTGATGTCGACGGGAAGCGCTGCTGGGCCATCCGATGCCATCAACAACAGCAGGCGGCTGCCCCACCACGACAGAGCAACGCCAACGAGCCCTCCGAAGATCGCGAGCAGCGCGCTTTCGGTGAACAACTGCCGAACGAGCCGCAGGCGTCCCGCGCCGAGCGCCGCTCGCACTGCAAACTCTTTTGCTCGGGCTGCGCCCTGGGCCAGCAGCAGGTTGGCTACGTTCGCGCTGGCAATGAGCAACACAAGCCCGACCACGCCCATGAGCACTTTCAACGACAGCGAGAACTGTTCACGCAACATCGAGAGGCCACGTCCGGCGGGCGTGAGCTCGACGCGCGCGTTCTGCAGCGCCTGCTCTCTTTGCGCAGCAGGTTGCGGGCTGGACCACGCATCCAGCGTCTGTTTGAAAAGGAGATTTACGACACTCGCCGCTTGCTCACTGGAGACGCCGTTGTTCAAACGGCCGATCAAAAAGAGCGATTGCGCCTGTTCCGAGTCGCGTCCATTCCAGTGTGCCGGCGGCATCTGTTTTTCCATCGCCAGCGGCACCCAGAGATCGGGCGACACGCCAACCGTCGTACCGAAGAACTCTCGCGGAGCGACGCCGACGATCGTGTAAGAGACGTTGTCGATGCTGATGGTCTTGCCGATCGCGTTCGGGTTCTGGCCCAGTCGCCGCGTCCACAACGAGTGACTGACAACGGCGACGGGATGCCCGCCCGGAGTCTGATCGTCGCCGTCATTCAGGACGCGGCCGAGCGCGGCGTTCACGCCGAGAACCGGGAAATAAGTTCCCGATACGAGTTGCACCTGAAGCTGTTCGATATCGCCGGTCGTACCGTTCGAGTCGACGAAACCATGCACGTTCCACGGAATGCTCAACTGGCCCGCGACGCCGGAAAACACGTCGGTGCGTTGCTGCACGCGCCGGTAAAACGGATACGAGAAGAGGTCCCAGCTCTCGTTCGGAAAGCCGTTCGTCATTCCCATGTTCTGGCCCTTGCCGAACAGGACCAGCCTGTCAGGCTCCTGTACCGGCAACGACTTGAGCAGCACCGCGTCGAGCAAACTGAAGATCGCCGTGTTCGCCCCGATGCCGAGCGCCAGCGACAGCACGGCGATGAGCGTGAAGCCCGGCTTCTTCAGCAACATGCGGATTGCGTAACGTAAGTCTTGAAACATAATTTCTCCGTATGTGTGCTTTGAACTTTGTGCTTTGTGCTTTGTTTCTTACTAAGCACTAAGTACAAAGCACTAAGCACTAAATGTCACTCGTACCTGAGCGCGACAAGCGGATCGACCTTCGTCGCACGGCGCGCGGGCAGGTAAGACGCCAGCAACGCGATCGCGATCAAGCCGAACGAAACAATCCCAAGCGTCAATGGGTTGTTCGGCGCGACGCCAAACAGCAACGACGCAAGCAACCGCGAGAACGCGAACGACGCGCCGAGCCCGACCGCAACACCGACGCCGACCAGCACGACCCCGCGCATCATGATCATCCAAAACACATCGCCGCGCTGCGCGCCGAGCGCCATGCGAATCCCGATCTCGCGCGTGCGGCGCGCAACCGAGAACGTCAGCACACCGTACAACCCGAGCGCCGTCAGCAAAGTCGCGAGCACGCCAAACGCGGACGAAAGCCACGTCACGATCCGTTCCTGGATCAGCGACTGGTCTATCTCGGTGCTGAGTGTCTTGATGTCGTAGAGCGGCAAATGCGGATCGAGCGCTTTCAGCTCCGCGCGCAATGATTCGGCCACGAAGTTTGGATCGGTGGACGTTTTCACGTGCAGCGCCATGTTCGTCAACCGCTCCTCCTGCGTGGCCGGCATGTAGAAGTGACGCCGAACGTCGCGCCGCAGGTTGACGTACTGAGCGTCCTTGACGACGCCGACGATCGACATGTCGGGCACGCCGTCAACGCCGATTCGCTTGCCGAGCACGTCCGTCGTGCCGAAGAAATAAAGCGCCATCTTCTCGTTGACGATGACGACTTTCGGACTGCCGAGACGATCCTGATCGCTGAAGTCGCGGCCGCTAACCAGCGGGATTCCGAGCACTTTGAAGTAATCGCTCGAAACGACCGTCATTTCACTCGACGTCCGTTCACCCTCACGCGGCGTGTAGCCTTCGACGACCAGACTGAGCTGGTCCCAACCGCCGGAGATCGGCGTGTCTGACGCGAGACTCGCCGACGTCACTCCCGGCAACGCACGTGTTTTGACCAGCAGTTCGTTGTAGAAATTCATCGACCGCTCGGGCGTGTAGCCGTTGAGCGACGGATTCACACTCGCGAACAGGACGTTCTCTTTGTTGAATCCAGTATCGACCGCGCGCAGGTTCTGCAGCGTCTTCAACATCAACGCCGCGCTCACCAGCAACGGCAACGACAGCGCGACCTGGGCCAGAATCAACCCGCTGCGAAAGCTGAACAACCTTCCCGCTGACGTGAAGCTGCGCGACTCGAGTCGGAGTCCCGAGGCGAACGCCTGCCGCGCCACCTGGATCGCAGGCGCGAGACTGAAAGCGAAACCAAGCACGATCGCGAGCGCGAAGATGAATACGTACAGACGCCAGTCGTTCGCTGCATCGAGGTTCGTCTTGAAGTCTTTCGGGATGAAGACCATCAGTCCCGCTTTGATCCAGAGCGCGATCGCGACGCCGACGACGCCTCCCATGATCGAAAGCACGAGACCTTCCGTTAACCACTGTCGCAGCAAACGCCATCGCCCGGCGCCGAGCGCGAGACGCACCGCTGTCTCCGGCGCGCGCACAGTCGCCCGCGCCATCATCAGGTTCGCGAGGTTCGCGCACAGAATCAGCAGCACCGCGCACGTCGCACCGAGCAGCAACAACAACGACGTCCGCAATTCGACTTGCAAGTGACGCAGACCCTGATCGCCTTGCAGCAACGCGACGCGTCCCGCGACATACCGTTCGCGATCGAACTTCGCCGCGCCCGCGGATAACTGTTCCGCTTCCGACTCGCGAATCTGTCGATACAAAACGTTCAGCGACGCCTGCGCCTGGTCCAGCGAAACGCCCGGCTTGAGCCGCGCCATCACGCTCAGCCACTGATGTCGCCGGCTTTGCAGGCGAGTCGGCGGCAGCGGATTGAACACCGGCGTCATCATCATCGGCACGCGCACGTCGGGGCTGTTTGATAGATCGATTCCGTAGAACGACGGCGGCGTCACGCCGAGCACTGTGACCGGGTACTCATTAACGAGGATCGTCTTGCCGATGATGCTCGGATCTTTTCCGAAGCGACGATCCCAGAACGCGTAACTCAACACGGCGACGGGATGCGCGCTGGGTGTGCGATCGTCGTCCTGGTTGAAGAGCCTTCCGGCCCACGGGCGCACGCCAAGCACGTCGAAGAAGTTTCCGCTGACAAGCTCGCCGCGCACCCGCTCGTTCTGATCGCCGTAGCTGACGTTCATCTGCGCACTGCCGCGCGTGATGACGCCGGCGAATACGTCGTTGCGATCGCGCAGGTCCTGATACATCGCGTACGAGAACGAACTGCTGATGTCTGGTCCATCTTTCGGGTCGTACGCGGAAAGCACGACGAGCCGATCCGGATCCTGCACGGGCAGGCTTTGCAGCAGCACCTTGTCGGTTAGCGAGAAGATCGCGGCGTTCGCGCCGATTCCGAGTGCAAGCGTGAGCACGACCACGAACGTGAAGCCGGGGTTCTTCGCCAGCAAACGCACCGCGTAGCGAACGTCCTGAACAACCTGGGCCATGAATGATTTCATCACCCGCCTCCTCCTCGCATTGCCGATTGCCGATTGCCGATTGCCGATTGCTCGCAGCCTATGGGTACGTCCTGGTTCCAGGTAGCCCGTTGCCAAAACAGAAAATCGGCAATCGGCAATTGCCAATCGCCAATGCCATCATTCGTATCTCAGCGCCACGAGTGGATCGACCTTCGTCGCGCGCCGGGCCGGAACGAGACACGCCAGCAGCGCCACGAGCGTCAGTCCAAGCGGGATCGCGATGAACGTCACCGGATCGCGCGCCTCGATGCCGAACAACATGCTGGTCAGCGACTCGACGTACTTCGTCAGCACAAATGCAGCGCCGAGCCCGAGCACCACGCCCGCGATGGTCAACGCCATTCCCTGCCGCAGGACCATGCGCAACACTCTCGCGCGGTCCGCACCGAGCGCCATGCGAATGCCGATCTCCTGCGTGCGCTGCGAGACCGAGTAGGCCAGCACGCCGTAAAGCCCGATGGCGGCGAGCAGTTGCGCGATCAGTCCGAAGAGCGACAGCAGCTTCGCGAATAATCGTTCCATCGACAGCGTTTCGTCGGCTTGTTCGAGTTGCGTCCTGATGTTGCTGACCGGGAGGTTGCTGTCCACTTCGCGCACCGCCTCACGAATGCCGCTCACGACGCTCATCGGATCGCCGGCGGTGCGAACTTCGAACGTCATCCTGCCCACCGATCGCAGCGACTGCCGCCACGAAAGATAGACGGTCGGTTCCACGTCCTCGCGCGGGCTCGTGTATCTCGCGTCTTCGGCCATGCCGATCACTTCGATATCGTTCGGCTTCTCAGGATCGAAACTGAATCGCTTGCCGATGGGATTGAGATCGCCAAGGTAAACGAGTGCAAAGAGTTTGTTGACGACTGCCACGCGCGGCGTTCGCGCATCGTCGTGCTCGGTGAAGGTGCGGCCGGAGAGCAACGGAGTTTCCATTGCCTTGAGGAAGTTCTCGCGAATGTAGTGGACCTTCGCGTCGTGCTCACGCGGTTTACCGTCTGGTCCAAGGTCGTTAGCCACGAACACGGAATCGGTGGTCGAGCGCCAGGCGAGCAGCGGATGCCGGGAGAACGTCACAGACTGCACGCCCGGCACCGCTTCGAGACGAGTGAACATCTGCTGGTACAAATCAGCAAGGCTGCCTTCCTTGTAACCAATGAGGCTCGGGTCGACGCTGAAGAGCAGCAGGTTATTAGCGTTGAAACCCGGTTCGACGTTCTTCAGGTTGCGCAGCGACTTCACGATCAGCAGAGCGCCAATCAGCAGCAGCACCGAGACTGACACCTGGACCACGACCAGCGACTTGCTCAGCCACGATCGTGCCGCCGCACTCGAACCGCGGCCACTGTCTTTCAACGTCGGTGTCAGGTCAATTTTGGTGGCGCGCATCGCCGGCACGAGTCCGAAGATAATGCCCGTCAACAGCGACAGCCCGAACGTGAACCCCAGCACGCGTAGATCGAGGTGCGGAGTCAGCCCGCTCATTTCCCTGCCGCCCCACTCGGTCGCCATCAGCAGCCCGTCTTTGATCCAGAGGGCAAACAGAACGCCCAGCGCGCCGCCGGTTACCGCCAGCAGCACGCTCTCCGTCAACAACTGCCGCACTAACCGGCCGCGACTTGCTCCCAACGCGAGACGCACCGCGATCTCCCTGCGGCGCGACGAGGCACGCACCAACAGCAGGTTCGCGACGTTAGCGCACGCGATCAGCAACACCAGGCTAACGACTCCAAACAACAGCCGCAGCGGCCTCATAAAATGCCTGCGCCAGTTCATCTCGCCCTGGCTGCCCGAATCGACGCCAAGCCGCGGCAAGTCTTTCAACTCGAGCGGTCGCTGTGGTTTCTGTGATTGTGACTGGCGCGCCACGTGATGTTCGAGCACGGACTGTTGAAATGTTCCAGCGAGACTCGCCTGCGCGTCTTCTATCGTCGCGCCCGGTTTGAGACGGCCCATCAGTCGCAGCCACCAGATCCCCGCGCCGCGCATCATGCTCGTCTCGCCGGCAATCTGCGGCTCCCAGGCGATCGGAATCGTGACGTCCAGCGTCGAGCCAACGTCCATGGTCCCATTGAAGTCAGGAGGCGTGACGCCCGCGACGGTGAAGGCGACGTTGTTGATGTTGACTTGTTTGCCGACCACCGATGGATCGGCGTTGAATCGTCTGGTCCAGAAGCGGTGACTCAGAACGGCCAACGGCGCGGCAGCGGCATTGTCATCCGCGTCGGTAATCGTGCGGCCGACGATTGCGGGCACGCCGAGCACTGCAAAGTAGTTACCCGAAACCGCCTGCCCGCTGACGACTTCAGCCTGACCGCCGGCGTTGAGATTCATGTTGATCGAGCTGTAGGCGAAGACGTCCGAAAGCGGACCGGGATCCTGTCGCAGTCGCGTGTAGGTCTGCAGCGGAAACGACGTGCCGACCGTCATCCCGGTTTCGCGATCAAAACGATTGCTGCCGTAGAACCCGCCGGTGTTGAACTTCTCCGAGTTCCAGCTCGCATTCAACAACACCAGGCGGTCTGGCTCGTTGACCGGCAACTTCTTCAGCAAGACAGCATCGACGACGCTGAACAGCGCGGTGTTTGCACCCACGCCGATGGCGATCGTCAACACGGCGATCAACGTGAACCCCGGATACTTCCAGAGCATTTGCAGGCCGTAGCGCAGGTCCTGGAGCATTTGTGTTCGCCTCTTATTCGTTTCTGAGCGCAACGAGCGGATCGACCTTCGTCGCGCGGCGTGCCGGCAGGTAACAAGCTACCAGCGCTATCACGGTCAGCAACACGGCGATGATCGCGAACGTCGCCGGATCAGTGGCGCCGACGCCGTACAGCAACGTTCTCATCAACCGCGTCAGACCAAATGCCGCGATCAGTCCCAACGCGACTCCCAGCAGCGTCATTCGCAAACCATGGCCCAGCACCAGCGTCAGTATGTCGCGCCGTGAAGCGCCCAACGCGACGCGAACCCCGATCTCGTGAGTGCGTTGGCCCACAAGATATGAGATCACGCCGTAGATCCCGAGACTCGCCAGCAACAGCGCCGCTGCCGCAAACGCGCCGAGCACGATCATCGCGAACCGGCGTTGGGCCAGCGAATCGGCAATTACTTCGTTCATCGTCTGCGCGTTCGAGATCACGTTCTGGTTATTTTGCTGTTGCACGACTGAACGGATTGACGTGAAAACTGAGGGGCCGATCTCGTGGTCAATGCCGACGACGACGCCCGCGCCGCCCGTTCCTTCAACATACTGGTCGGACAGCGCGCGTAACGGCACGTACAACTGCGCTTGAAGATTTCTCTCGTCGTTGTCAAGGCCCCACTGCTTGACGTGCCCGACAACGCCGACGATCTCGTACGGCGGCTGGTCTTCTTCGATAAAAACGCGCCGTCCGATCGCCTCGCCAGCGCCGAAACGCTGTTGGGCCAGCATCTCGTCTACGACGGCCACGCGCGCGGCTCGTTCGTCGTCCTGATCGGTGAAGAACCGTCCCTTCTTCAACTGGAGCCCCATCGCCGGCAAGTAGCCAGGCTCGACGACGTAGAACAGCGCCATGTGCATCTCACTCGTGCTCGTGGGCTTCGGATCGCCTTCGATCCAGAAGTAGCGATCGTCTTCGCTCACGAACGGCGTTGCGCCCGCGACGAGCGACGCGCCTTTCACGCCGGGCATCTCGTTCAGACGGCGGCTGAGGTCGCGCATGTAAGCGCGGCTTCCTTCCGCTTTCGCCGAGCGCATCGACGGCGGGAACGTGACGCCGAACGTCACGACGTTGTCAGGATTGAATCCGGGATTGATGTTCCAAAGCGCGTTGAGACTGCGTATCAACAATCCGGCGCTAATCAACAACACGAGCGCCATCGCCATCTCTGCGACGACAAAAACTCCCTGCGCGCGCGCGCGAGTCGAGCCAACGCCGCGGCCGCCTTCCTTCAACGTGTCGTTGAAGCGCCATTGCGAAGTCTTGAACGCAGGCGCGACGCCGGAGACGATTCCCGTGAGCAGCGAGATGCCGATCGTGAACAGCAGCACGCGTAGATCGAGCGTGACCTCTTCCTGTCGCGGCAATGCCGTCGGCAACGCTTTGAGCGCCGCCGTCGTACCCCACGCAGCGATGAATAGACCACCAGCGCCGCCGGCGAGCGCCAGCATCGTGCTTTCGATCAGCGACTGTCGCAGCAAACGCCAGCGTCCTGCGCCCAGCGCCGCGCGAATCGCGAACTCGCGCGTCCGTCCTGTCGATCGCGCGAGCATCAGGTTGCTCACGTTCACACACGCGATCAGCAGCACGAGCCCGACCGCGGCGAACAACATCAGCAGGACAGGCTGGACGTCGCGGACGAGCCCTTCTTTCAGACTGATCAGCTTCGCGCCGTTCCCTTTGTTTGACGCCGGATAAGCCTCGGCGAGCGCCGCCATCACGCGATCGAGATCTGCTTCGGCCTGTTCGAGCGTGACGCCGGGTTTCAGACGTCCAATCCCATGAATGCCGAGCGCAGCGCTGCGGTCTTGCAATGCCGGACTGTTCCACGCGCCGATCGGCACGTAGACCTCCGTGACGCTCGCTTTATAACTTGCCGGCAAAACACCGATGACGCGATAACTGCGATCGTCGAGCGTGATGCTCTTTTCGACGAGACTGGGATCCGAGTTGAACTTTCGCGCCCACAGTTTCGCGCTGATTATCGCGACCGGATCGGCGCCCTTGCGATCGTCTTCAGCGGTGAAGTTTCTGCCGAACGCGGGTTTGATCGCGTAGACGTTGAAGAAGTCGGCGGAGACCATTCGCGCCGTGACGCGTTCTGCTTCGCCCGCGCCGATCAACGTGAAACCCGCGCCGCGCGAGATCGCCATCGACTGCAACGTCTGGTTCTGCCGCTGCATGTCGAGGAAGTTCGGATAAGGAATCGCGCCGGCGTCGAAGTTGGGCTTGCTCTGGTGAATGGTCACCAACTGCTCGGGATCGGGATACGGCAACGGATTCAGCAGCACGCCTTTCACGATCGAAAAGACCGCCACGTTCGCGCCGATGCCCAGCGCGAGGGTCAGCACCACGACGATCGTGAAGCCTGGTTTCTTCAGCAACATTCGCAGGCCGTAACGTATGTCTTGAAACATAGAACCTCCCGTTTTATTGCCAATGGTCGATTGCCAATTGCCAATTGATGTAAACCGCGGTTGGCGGCGCGGTCAGCCGGAGCAAAATCGGCAATCGGCAATTGGCAATCGGCAATCTCTTCATTCGTACCTGAGCGCCACCAGCGGATCGACCTTCGTTGCTCGTCGCGCCGGCAAGTAACAAGCGAGCAACGCAACGACGAACAACGTCCCTGACACGATCGCGAACGTCGAAAAATCCGTGGTCCTAACTTCGTAGAGCAACGTCGTCAGCAGCCGCATGAGTCCCAACGCGGCGACGACACCAATCGCCACGCCCGCGACCGCGAGCACGAGCCCCTGCTTCAGCACCATCCTGAGAATGTCGGATGGTCCAGCACCGAGCGCCATGCGAATGCCGATGTAGTGAATCTGCTGACTAACCGAGTAAGAGACGACGCCGTAGATCCCGATCGACGCGAGCAACAGCGCCACGCCCGCGAAGATGCTGATCATCAACGCCGGAAAACGCCTGATGAACGACGCCTGCGTCTGCGCGATCATCCCTTCCATCGTGTTGACGTTGAGAATCGCAGCCTCCGATTCGAGATTGCGAACTTCACCACGCACGGCCGCGGCGAGCGACGTCGGATCGGTCGTGGTGCGCACGACGAGGTTCGCCGCGTTCCCCGGACTCTGGCGATACGGGTAATAGAGCACCGGCCGGATCGCCTCATCGAGACCCGTGATCTTCACGTCGCCGACGACGCCCACGATCGTGTCCGGCTCGGACTGGATCGACGGGTATCGGATACGCATTCCCACCGGATCGCGTCCGGGAAACATTCGATCGGCAATCGTCTTACCGATGATGACAACGCCTGGGCCATCGGCACGATCGCGGTCGTCAAACATGCGGCCGCCGAGTAAAGGCACTCCGACAGTCTTGAAATACTGGTCGTTGACGACGCGGAGGTTCGCTTCCGTTTCTTTTCCCGGCTGCGGAACCGGATCGCCGTCGATGTAGAAGCGCGTCGTATTGCCGCCATTGACCGGCAGGATGTCGATGGTGCCGGCGCCGGCGACGCCGGGAAGCGACTGAACACGTTGCTGAAGTTGCGTGTTGAAGTTAATGCGCGGGTTCGCTTCCGTGTACTTCGACGGCGGCAGCACGACCGTCATCGTCAACAGGTTTTCAGTGTTGAAGCCGATGTTCGTCTGCAACAGCCGCAGCAGGCTCTTCATCATCAATCCCGCGCCGACCAGCAACACGACCGCGAGCGCGATCTCCGCGACGACCATCGCGCTGCGCAAACGATGTCCGGCGCCGGCTGACGTCTGCCGCCCGCCTTCTTTCAGCACTTCGTTGAGATCGACTCGCGAAGATTGCAGCGCGGGCGCGAGACCAAAGATCAGTCCGGTCAACAATGACAGACCAAACGAGAAGCCAAGTATGTTGAGATCGATCTTGAGCGTTCTAAGAAACGGCAACGCGTTAAGCTGGTTCTGCGGCAGCGTTGCGACTAGCGCGGGCACGCCCCAGTAAGCGATGATCACGCCCGCCACGCCTCCGGCCAGCGAGAGCAGCAGCGACTCAGTGAGCAGTTGTCGAATGACGCGCCCGCGGCTCGCTCCCAAAGCAGCGCGAATCCCGACCTCTTTTTGACGCGACAACGCGCGCGTCAGCAACAGGCTCGCCACATTCGCGCACGCAATCAACAGCACAAACGCGACCGCCGCGAGCAGGACCAGCAGTATCGGCCTGACTGTGCCGACGACCTCTTCCTGCAACGGAACGAGCCGCACAGTCGTGCCGGCGTGCGAGTCGTTGAACTGCTGTTCGATGCGGCCGGCGATCATGTCGAGCTCTGACTGCGCCTGTTGCGGCGTCACTCCGTCTCTGAGCCGGCCGATGAGGTTCGTGCCGTGCAGGAAGCGGCGCGTCAGTTGGTTCTGTGTCGGTTGATACGGAAGCCAAAGGTCCGCGTTCCGCATCGCGAACTGAAACGTCGACGGCAACACGCCCACGATCGTGTGACTCTCGCCGTTGATCGTCACCGACTGGCCGATGACGTTCGGATCGCCGCCAAACCTCCGCTGCCAAAGTCCGTAAGTCAGGACCGTGACTTTCGGCGTGCCGGGCTTGTCTTCGCCGGGTTGAAAAGTGCGGCCCAGAATCGGATCGACGCCGAGCACGGAAAAGAAGTTCGCACTGACGCGCGGCGCCGGAATGCTTTCCGGCTCACCCGTTCCACTCAGGATCGCGCCGCCGCCCGTGTAC
>DASURS010000317.1:0-7134 GCA_036279935.1 Pyrinomonadaceae bacterium | reverse complement strand
CTCGATATCTTCGCCCAGCGCGCGCAATCCAAAGAGGGCAAGATCCAGGTCGAGTTGGCGCAGTTGAAATATCTGCTGCCGCGATTGATCGCAGGCCAGGATTCCGCGTTTTCGCGTCTGGCTGGCGGCATCGGCGGGCGCGGACCGGGTGAAACGAAACTCGAAACCGATCGCCGCCGCGTTCGCGATCGCATCAATCGCCTCGAACGCGAGATCGAAAGCCAGCGACAACGACGACAGGAGCGACGCAAGGGCCGAACACGACACGGCCTGCCCATCATCTCGATCGTCGGTTACACCAACGCCGGCAAGTCGACGCTGCTGAACGCGCTGACGCAAAGCGCCGTTCACGCCGAACAGCGGATGTTCGCGACGCTCGATCCGACATCGCGGCGTCTGCGTCTACCGCGCGAACAGGAAGTCATCATCAACGATACTGTCGGTTTTATTCGCGCGTTGCCGCCGGATCTGATTTCCGCGTTTCGCGCCACACTCGAAGAGATCGGCGACAGCAATCTGCTTATTCACGCCGTCGACATTTCGAACCCGCGTTGGCTGCAACAGATTCAGTCCGTCAAACGAATCCTCGCCGAGCTCAAGCTCGCGGAGATTCCATCCATTCTGGCCCTTAACAAGGCAGACCTCGTCGAGCCTGAAGTGCTCGACGGCGCGGTTCGCCAGGCGCGGCAGGTGGATGGCGGCGAAACGGTTGTGATTTCTGCGATCAAACCGGCTACGCTCGGTGTTCTGTTAGAGAAGGCTGGCGCGGTGTTAGCGCGCAACCTCAACGCTCAACCGGCGGGACAAGAAGAGCGGACCTCCGCGGCCCTGTCTCGCATTGCATAATGGGACTTCGCCCACGTTTCAAAACTCCCCTCAGTCAGGCGCGCGATAAGCTCTTCGCCTATGCGATGCGCCCGCTGATGGTCTTCAAGCCGCGCACGCAGTTCCTCATCGGCTTCAGCGTTCTGGTGCTGGCCACGACGGGTCTCCTCTTCAATTCTCACTCATCGAATCTCAACGAAAACTTCAAAGAAGGCGAGGTGCTCAGCCGCGCGATCGTCGTGCCGGCCGATATCACCACCGTCGATCTCGCCGAGACGGAACGACGCAAGCAGGACGCGCGAGAAGCCACGCGGCAGATCTTCAATTTCGACTCCACCCGCGCTGAAACGTCCGTGCAGAGCTTCCTGGCGAGCTGGGACGACCTGAAGCAGGAGATCTCGCCCAATCAACCGCGCACGGAAGTCGATCGCGACCGGCTCGCGTCGCTCATTCGTGAGATAGGCGGCGGCTACATCTTCGAGGACAGCGACGTCGATCGTCTGCAACGCGACATCATCCTCGCGAACGGCCGAAATGCCGTGCCCCAGGCGATAGTGCCGGCGCCGTTGACGAGAATGGTCCCGCTATCGGCCGCGCGCCGCAGTCTCGAGTCGAGAATAGGGACGCTTCCAGGCTGGACCACCGAGCAACGGACCGCCCTCGTCGCCGCTTTGACGCCGCTAATTCGTCCCAACGTAGTTTGGGACGAAGCCGCCACTACCACCGCCCGTGAGACCGCGGCCGGTCAGGTACCGTCAGTCGTCATTTCTCTGAAACGCGGCCAGTTTCTCGCCCGCGAAGGCGATACGGTCACGCCGGCGACGCTCACTCAAATCGACGCGATCAGAAGCACGGGGCGCAGCGGCCGGCCGTGGCAAAACTTCTTCGGCCTGTTGCTGATTGTCGTTGGCGTTTACTGGGCCGCGTGGAAGTTTGCGGAACATCGAACCAGCAGCAGTGCGCTCAGTCTCAGCGAGCACAAGGCTTTTGCCCTCGTCGGCTCGGCCATTCTGATCCAAACGGGGCTGATGAAGATCGGATTCATCTTCGGCGAGAGTGTTGCCGCCAGAATGCAGGCGCCGTTCAACGATCCCATCATCTGGAACTTCGCGATTCCGTTCGCCGCCGCCGCGCTGCTCGTGGCAATGCTCGTCGATACACAACTCGCTTTCCTCGCCGGAATGATCACGGCGCTGTTCGCCGGACTGCTCGCGCCGAGCGGGATGCAGAAAGCGTTATTCGCGATGGTTTCGTGTTCCGCGGCAATCTATGGAACAGGACGGTATCGAGAGCGACAGTCCGTCACGGTTGCCGGGCTACTGGTCGGCGGCGTGAACGTCGTGATGGCGCTGGCGCTTATTGCCTACGCTCAACAGTCGCTCACGTGGAGAACAGTGTTGATGGCGATCGCGTGCGGCATTGCCGGCGGCTTGCTGACGGCGGTGTTTGCAGCCGGTGGCTTGCCGATCAACGAGTCATTCTTCGGCATACTCACCGACGTAAAACTGCTCGAGCTTTCCAACGCCGATCTGCCCGTCCTGGGCCAACTCGCACTCCGCGCGCCGGGAACAAACCAGCACTCGCACGCCGTCGGACAACTCGCGGAAGACGCGTGCCGCGCGGTCGGCGCCAACCCGCTGCTAGCGCGTATCGGCGCGCTCTATCACGACATCGGCAAACTAGCGGCGCCTGAGTATTTCGTCGAGAACCAGCAAGGCGAGAACCCGCACGATCGCCTGCGTCCTTACCAGAGCGCGAAGATCATCACCAGTCACGTCACGTACGGCGCTCGGCTGGCGAAGGAGATCGGGCTGCCGAAAAAGATCGCCGACTTCATTCCGCAACACCACGGTACGCGAACGCTGCACTACTTCCTTCGCAAAGCGCAGGCGCAGGCGAAGCCGAATGAGAAGATCGACGAAGCTGACTTCCGCTATCCGGGACCGAAGCCGCAGTTCAAGGAAGCCGCGATCATGATGCTCGCCGATTCGTGCGAGGCGGCCGCGCGCTCGCTGGCGCGTCCGGATCCGGAGAACATTCGCGCCATCGTCGTGAAGATTGTCGACGCGATCGTCAGCGACGGGCAGCTCGACCAGTGTGACATTACGTTGCAGGAACTGACGACGATTCGCGAAGCAATGATCAGCGCACTGACGGCGATCTATCACGCGCGCATCGACTATCCCGGCTTCAATCCACCCCTTCCCGGTCCGATGCCCACATTGCCCGCCAGCGATCTCGACAGCGAAGAACGCGGCGTCAGCTACAGCAAACCTTCCGAAGTTCCCATTAGCCGCGGCGGCGAGGTCGAAGACGAAGCGATTCCCCGCAAGGTCGGCAAGCGCTAGCCACAAAACGCACTTTTGTGGTTAAAACTTTTCGCGTAATTTGGAATAAGTAGTTGGAAGATCCTCCGGCAGGACGCGTGTCTCGCCGACGGTGGTCATGAAATTCGTGTCGCCTGACCAGCGAGGCAGCAGGTGAATGTGGAGGTGGTCGGCAATGCCTGCGCCGGCGGCGGCGCCCAGGTTCATGCCGAGGTTAAAACCGGCCGGCGAGTAAACCTCACGCAGCGCCGTCTGCGCGCGCTTTGTCAAATCCATCATCTCGTCCGTGATCGGTTTTGGCGTCGAATCAAACTCGCTCGTGTGCAGGTAGGGCACGACCATGAGGTGTCCCGAGATGTACGGGTAGAGATTGAGAACGACGAACGAATGCTCGCCGCGATGAATGACGAAGTTGGTGTCGTCGTGGTCCGTCTCACCGGCAATGCGGCAGAAGACGCACTCGTCGGACTGTGAATCGACCCCCGACGCGATGTAACGGGAACGCCAGGGACTCCACAATCTATCCAATCAAAACACCTCGATATGTTCGCAGCTTAAAGAATGGGGGGTTGGCGGTTCTCCTCACCCAGCGGGCGCGCGGAGCCGGGCGCCGAGGCATGTGAGCTGTTGTCGTCGTTGATGAGCTCTTTCAGTTCCTTGCCGGGTTTGAAATAAGGGACGCGCTTCGCAGGAATGCTGACCGGATCGCCGGTCTTGGGATTTCTGCCCCGGCGAGCGCCGCGCTCGCGGACGCGAAAACTGCCGAAGCCGCGCAATTCGATCTTCTCGCCGTTGTTCAGTGTCTCAATGATGCTTTCAAAGACAATTTCGACCAAGCGCTCCGCGTCTTTCTTCGTGAGTTCAGCCGCCCGCGCAACGTCTTCGACGAGTTCTGCTTTAGTCATGCATCACCTCGATGTTTGAAATCGAAATTTTAAATTAACGTCTTGATAATAGCGAGGTTAAGTTACTCGTACACTACCAGAAAATGAACACGCCGGGCAAGGCTCACCTGTAATGGCACGCGGAGGTGGAAGTGGACCAGGGACTATTCGTCCCCGGTATCTGGTTTATTCAAGCCGAAGTCGGCCAGTTCGCCCAGTGAGGCCATTCCCCCACCTGCTTCTGAAGAGTAGATCTTCGTATCGATAATCGGTTCGTCCTTGCCCACCGCCCGGGCGGAAAGACCGATTTTCTTCGTGTCGGGATCGATGCGCAGGATCTTGAAGTCCATCTCCTGTCCCAACTGCACGACGTCTTCCGGTTTCGCGATCCGCTCTTCCGAAAGCTCCGAGATATGGCAAAGACCTTCGAGATTGTCGTCGAGCTCGATAAACGCGCCGAAGTTCGCAAACCGCGCCACCTTGCCGTGAACGACGTCGCCGGGCTTGTGCTCGTTCGTGAACTTCTCCCAGGCGTTCGGTTCGAGGTCCTTGATGGACAGAGACAGCCGCCGGTTCTCGCTGTCGATGCTCGTGATAACGGCGTCGATCTCCTGTCCCTTCTTCAACACTTCGCTCGGATGCTTGATGCGCCGCGACCAGGAAATGTCTGAAACGTGAACCAGGCCGTCGACTCCGTCTTCGATTTCGATGAAGGCGCCGAAGTCGGTCAGGTTACGGACGCGGCCATGGACGCGCGTGCCGACCTGATAACGTTCGTGCAGCGTCTGCCACGGGTTCTCCTGCACCTGCTTCATGCCGAGGCTGATGCGGCGCGCCCGCGGATCGACGCTGAGCACTTCGACTTCCACGTTATCGCCGGGATTGACGACTTTGCTGGGATGTTTGACGCGCTTGGACCAGCTCATCTCTGAAACATGGACCAAGCCCTCGACGCCGCTCTCCAGCTCGACGAAGGCGCCGTAATCGGCAACGCTCGCCACGCGTCCACTCACGCGGCTTCCGACCGGGAAGCGCTCTTCAACGCTGGACCACGGATCCGGAAGCAGTTGCTTATATCCGAGCGAAACGCGTTCCCGCTCGCGATCGAACTTGAGCACCTTCACCTGAATCGTGTCGCCGACTTTGAACAACTCGTTCGGGTTCTGGAGCCGTCCCCACGACATGTCGGTGACGTGCAGCAGGCCATCGACGCCGCCGAGATCCACGAACGCGCCGTAGTCTGTCAGGTTCTTGATCTGGCCCTCGACGACGATGTCCTCTTCGATCTGCTGGAGCGTCTGGTCCTTGCGGCCGGTGTTCTCCTGTTCGATGACGGACTTGCGCGACAAGACGACGTTCGAGCGCTTGCGGTTCAGCTTGATGACTTTCGCTTCGATTATCTGGTTGCGCAGGCTGTCGAGGTTTCGCACGGGACGAACGTCCACCTGCGAGCCCGGCAGGAATGCGGCAATGCCGTCGATGTCGACACGCAGGCCGCCCTTGATGCGATCGATGACTCGTCCCTTGACGGTGGTGCCGTCACGGTAGGCTTTCTCGAGATCGTCCCAGGCTTTCATGCGCACAGCGTCGGCGCGTGAAAGGACCGGCAGACCATCGGCGGTTTCCATGCTCTTCACGAGCACTTCGACTTCGTCGCCGGCTTTGACGGTCAGTTGTCCATTCTCGGTAAACTCGGCCGGGTTGACGATCCCTTCCGACTTGTAACCAAAATCGATGACGACTCCGCGCTCGCTCAAACCAACGACGGTGCCGCGAACGACTTCGCCTTCTTCGAGTGTTGCTTGTTCCTGCTCGAACTGATCGAGCAGTTGTCCGAAGTCTACGTCGCCGCCGGAGCGTGACTCATCGGCGTCATCAATGTCGGTTGTGTGGGTTACTGGTGCTGGTTGAGAAGCCATGACGGTTTTTTGCGGCTCAGTCTGCGACTCGCCGGGGGTTGAGTTGTTAGCCTCGCTGTCGTTCAGCTTGGGTTGTTCACTAGACATGAATACTCCTGTAGTTCCCCGATACTCTCAGCGCGTGCAAGATCATATCGCGCTTCACTGAACCCAACAATCAGCGCAGGTCTTCGCTGCTTGCGGGACAGTGTCCAGCGGCGATTTGCTTGAATGACCTTGGCGTTGTCGGGAGTTGAAGCTGGCGAGGAAGCGAGCCGTTTGGATTTGGATATGTCGATCTAATCTGTTTCGATTACCGCCCTGCCGTAGTTACCCCGCTTGGTCCGACAAACACCCGCCGCCTTCTAACCGGGTAGGGCGGCAATGTACACGCCAGTGTGAGCGTATGTCAAGGCAACAACGAGGTTTCTGCGACTCTGCAATGAATACAGAGTCACAGAAACACTCTTGTCACATGGATGCAATTATTGGGCGGACGAAAGGGTGTCGGTCATGCGGGGAACAACATACACACCCGCCGAGTGAGAACCGACGAAGAGAACGTTCTGGTCGTGAGCGTCGAACGCCAACGCCCAGATCCGCTGGCTCGGCAGGCGCCTGTTCTTCGGATCGATGCGCGCCCACGTCATGCCGCCGTCAGTCGAGCGAAAAACTCCGCCGCCAACGTCAGTCGACTGATACGCGTTGCCGGCGAATATCTCGTCGCCGTTGCGCGGGTTGACCAGGATGCTGGTGAAGTCCCCGAACGGAAGATTGCCGCCGCGCCTGCTCCAGGTCGCGCCGCCGTCGTGAGACATGAACAACGCCTGCTTGGTTCCGACATAGACGCGATCCGGATGCTGCGGATCCTCGGCGATCACGTTGATCGGAACATCGCGTGGAATGCCTTCAACCTGTCGCCATGTCTTGCCGCTGTCGCGCGAGACGAGCAGTCCGGACTGAGGTGTGCCGACCCAGATTGTCTCGGGATGCTGCACGTCCGTAGCGATGCAAGTGGTGCGGGGATCCATGGTGCCGTAAGAGAGCTTCTGCCAGCCCTTCGCGGGATCGAAACTGCGGTAGAGACCGCTGTTCGTACCCGCCAGGAAGCCAGGCTTACCCGTCTCAGCATCGGCAGTGTGAACCAGCGTATGGACTGCGTCCGCGATGATCAGATCAGACTTCTCAGCATCCGCGGGG
>DASURS010000316.1:0-26281 GCA_036279935.1 Pyrinomonadaceae bacterium | reverse complement strand
ATCTTACTTCGGCTAGCGGCGGAGTCCTTTTCGATCTAAACAACGACGGCGTCAAGGAGCGGCTCTCCTGGACTTCCGCGGCTTCAGACGACTCGTGGCTGGTCCTGGACCGGAATCAGAACGGGACCATCGACGGTGGTTTTGAGCTGTTCGGCAACTTTACGCCTCAACCCAGCCCTCCAGCAGGCGAAGAAAGAAACGGATTTCTGGCACTCGCTGAGTACGACAAACCGGTAAATGGCGGAAACGGTGACGCCATGATCAGCAAACACGACAAGATCTTTAAGTCGCTCCGGTTGTGGCAGGATCATAACCACAACGGCATCTCTGAGCCGCTGGAACTCTTTACGATTGATGCGGCGGGATTGCGAAAGATTCACCTCGACTATCAAAGGGCGTCTCAGCTCGACAATTACGGGAACGACTTCCGTTATCGAGCAAAGATCAAGGATCTTCATGATGCCCAACTCGGAAGGTGGGCCTGGGACGTTTTTCTCGTGAAGGCTCCTTAAGCAGGATTAACGGTTGATCAACTTCAAAATGACTCGTTTGTCCCCCGCGCGGCGAGTCACCTGGTCCCGATCGAAGTACTCCAGCAGCGGGATCGCGTACTTCCGCGAGACGCCGGCAAGCTGTTTGAACGCCGGGACGTCGATCAGCCGCTCGGGCTCGTGTTGCGCCGCGTAATCGCGCAGCTTCTTCTTCAGACCCTCGACGACGTCGATGTGCATAAACAGCTCGTTCTGAATGCGAACCAGCTTCTTTCCGTCAATTAATAACTGAAGAATCTTCCGCGCCTGCGTTCGCTGCGTGACAGCGACACCCGCGCGCGTCATGACTTCGTCCAGCGCCGGCGCCTCGACGCCCGCTTCGCGATACACCTTCTCCAGACGATCGCGCAACTGCGCGTCCTGTTCCGACAGTCCGACTGAATGACTGCCCGCGCGAATGATGTCTTTCTCGGAAACGATCGCGCCGCCGGTTTCCAACCTCGCGACCACCGCGCCGAAGAGCTCCGGAAGCGAGTGTGCGAATACTTTTTCACGCAACGTCTCGCGTAACATGCCGCGCGCCAGCGGTTCGCGTTTGTGATGGCGCTCGAGCTCGTCCAGCACCGCGCTGCTGAGCCGATCGAAACTCTCGCGCGAGAGATAAACGCCACCCGCATCGACGACGTGTCCACCACTCTGCGCTGCAGAAGCTGCGGACGCAAGCACCTGATCATTCCAACCCGTCGCGGCGGCGACGTCGGCAAGTCTCAAACCACGCTCACCTGATCCGCGAACAAACGCGGTGAATTTCGTCGCGCGATCTTCGTCGATCAGCTCGTGCAAAAGCCGGCGCGTCTGCGCCATGTCTTTCCCGCGATGTTTCGCCGCGAACGGGTTGAGGATCACGCCGCCGGCGACTGTCTGTTGCGGCGAGTAGCTGCGCAGGATGAAACGATCGCCATGAAGCGCGACGATTGGAGCTTCGAGCCTGAGTTGCGCGAGACCGCTGCTGCCACTCGCCAGCTCCGCAGGCTCGTCGAGCACTCGCACACGCCCGAGCACCTCAGTCGCGCCGATGTGCAAACGCATCCGCGCGCGCGAACGCACGCCTCGCGGCGCGTCCGGCAACACGTCGATCCAAACGTCGACGATCTGCGTCGGGCGCAGACGCGCGGGCGGAGCGAGCACCATGCCACGTTCGATCTGCGACGTTTCGACGCCGGCGAGATTCACGGCCGTCCGCTGTCCGGCCTGTGCTTCGGAAACGGAGTGACCGTGGACCTGCACGCCGCGCACGCGGACCTTGATCGCCGGCGGCAGCAGTTCCAGTTCGTCAGTCTCCGCGATCTTTCCGGAGATCAGCGTACCGGTGACGACGGCGCCAAATCCTTTCATCGAGAACGCGCGATCGATCGGCAAACGCGTGACGAAGTCGCCTGAGCGCGCCGGAACGCGACTGCCGATCTGGACCAGCAAGCTTTTCAGTTCGTCGAGCCCCGCGCCTGTTTTTGCGCTGACGGGAACGACCGGCGCGCCTTCGAGAAACGATCCCGCGACAAGTTCGCGCGCTTCCGCTTCGACGAGCGACAACATATCGGGTTCGACCAGATCGCTTTTCGTGATCACGATCAACCCGTTGCGCACGCCCAGCAGCCGGCAGATGTCGAAGTGCTCGCGAGTTTGCGGCATGACACCCTCGTCGGCGGCGATCACCAGCGCGAGCACGTCGATGCCGTGCGCGCCGGCCAGCATGTTTTTGATGAAACGTTCGTGACCGGGAACGTCGACGAAGCCGAGACGAAGGTTGTCCAGTTGAAGATCGGCAAAACCGAGGTCGATGGTTATGCCACGGCGTTTTTCTTCCGGCAGGCGGTCAGGATCGGTGCCCGTCAACGCGCGCACCAACGCACTCTTTCCGTGATCGATGTGACCGGCTGTCCCGACGATGAGAGACGTCATTTCAGCACTCACACTTGTTTTGCTATTACTTCTTCGTAGTAGTCAATGTATTGAGGAATCACTACGTCAGTGCGATAGCGATCGATGGCCGATTGTCGCGCACGTTGGCCCATCTCGCGTCGCCATTTATCGTCGACAAGCAATCGCGCTGCATCGGCTGCCATCTTGTCGACGTCGCCCACAGGGCTCAGGAACCCGGTTTCACCGTCGGTCACGACTTCCGGAAGACCACCGACGCGTGAGGCAATTACCGGCACCTCGCACGCCATTGCTTCCAGCGCAGCCAGACCAAACGACTCCTGGTCCGATGGCAGCAGCAGAACATCACAGGCTGAAAGATAGTCGACAATGCGTGGTTGCTTGCCGACAAACGAACACTGTTCGTAAATGCCGAGACAACGCGCACGATGCTCGGCGTTGGTTCGTTCACTCCCGTCGCCGACCATTACGAGTCTCGTATCTACTCCCTTTTTCAATACCCGAGCAAGAATCTCGACGCAGTCGACCGGTCTCTTCACCGGGCGGAAATTCGAAACATGGACCAGCAGCGGCTGTCCCTTCGGCGACAACGTTTCGCGCAGCGCGGGGACTTCCTGTCGCTTGTAATCGTGCTGGCAGACGAAGTTCGGAATAACGCGAATGTCGTCGAACTGAAATATCTCTTTCGTCGCGTCTTTCAAATAATGCGAGATCGCCGTCACGCCGTCTGACTGCACGATGCCATAGCGCGTGATCGGAAGGTACGAGCGGTCCGCGCCGACAAGCGTGATGTCGGTGCCGTGCAAAGTGGTGATGATGGGCAGACGACGGCGCGGCTTCAGTGATTCGCGCGCCAGGATCGCGCTGATCGAATGCGGGATCGCGTAGTGAACGTGAAGGAGATCGAGGTTCTCTTCTTCTGCGACGGTCGACATTTTCGTCGCCAGCGCGAGCGTGTAGGGCTGATGCTCGAATAGCGGGTACGACATCATTTCCACTTCGTGAAAACGCACGCGCTCGTTCAGCTCCGTAAGCCGCGTGGGAAGCGCTGATGAGATGAAATGGACCGTATGTCCGCGCGCAGCCAGTTCCTTGCCGAGTTCGGAGCCCACGATGCCGCTGCCGCCGTAAGTGGGATAAACCGTGATGCCGATGTTCATCGCAGCCGAAGTTTACTTCCTTGTCTTTGAAAGCGTGGCGACAAGTTTAAGCCCGGCATTTTCGTCTTCCAAGTTGAGCGGGCCGCACCCGGGGTTTTAAGCCAAAAAAAGTGTGAGGCAGGCGACCCTCGCTATCGCCTGCCTCTATCTCAACTTGTCTCACCTTCTGAGAGGGGGGGCAAGTGAGGGCGGGAGTATAAGATCGGTTTGAGAAATTAGCAATGAATTCTGCAACGTCGTCTGGGTCCAGACGCAAGAAAGATTTACGCCGGTTGAGTTGGCGGATCTTGCTGGCCCGTCGCGGACTGCGAATGGCGCCCAAAGTCGCTATAATATGGCTACAAAAAAGACGAATCAGGGAGTTGTAATGCCGAAAATCAGCGATATCGAAGAGACGCCAAATCCGAATGCAGTGAAGTTTATTCTCCGCGAGCCAGTGAGTAATGGCGTCGCGAGACAGTATGGCTCGGCGGACGAGGCCGAAAACGATCCGTTGGCGAAGTCGCTGTTTGACGTGGGCCATGTCGTCTCTGTTTTCTACATGGATCGGATGATCACTGTTGAAAAAGAAGACGAGGGCGACTGGGATGAGTTGCTGCCGGCGCTCGCGGTGCCGATTCGGGCCGCCGAGGCTGTTACCGCGTCGGCTGCCGCTGTTGCTGCTGCTGTCGGTGGACCCATCGCCGCCATTACCAGCGATGATCCGCGGTTGTTGAAGATCAACGAGATTTTGGATGAGAGAGTGCGGCCTGCGTTGATGGGTGATGGCGGCTACCTCGAAGTCCTCGGACTCACCGACCACACGTTGAGCATCCGTTACCAGGGCGCCTGCGGAAGTTGCCCCAGCTCCCTCACCGGCACGTTGATGGCGATCGAGGGGATGCTGAAGCAGGAAGTCGACCCCGATTTGGAAGTGGTCGCTGTCTAACCACCACAGATTTTACCGATCTTAATGGAACCGGCGCGGGTTACGGGCGTGTAAGCCGTCCGGTTATTTCCATCCGATCTTCCGTCCCACAAGGAGCAACTTATGTTTCGACGGCTACTCGTGCTCTTTTTTGTAGTCACCCTCGCCGCCACGCCCGCGGTTTCATTCCAGAAAAAAATCAACAAGCCCGCGAAGGAAAAGACTGACGAAGTCGAGGCCGAGGCCGAACAACAGCGCATCGTCGCGGTCGCGCTCGTCACAACATTAGCTGAAGAAGCGCGCAGCTTTAAAGACTTAACGCGACGCGCACGCGTGCAAGCCCGCGCAGCCGACGTCCTCTGGGACACCGATCCCGAACGCGCCCGCGAACTCTTCCGCCGCGCCTGGGAAGCCGCCGAGAACGTCGACAACGAAAACGCACGTCAGCGATCCGAAGAGATCAAGCGAATGGAAGGCGGCGGGGGACCGGTCGTGCTCCGCGGCGGTCCCGATCTGCGCAGCGAAGTGCTGCGCCTCGTCTCGAAACGCGACCGCAAACTCGGCGAGGAATTTCTCAAGGCCCTCGACGAAGCGAACGCGAAAGCCAACGAAGAAGCATCCGCGGCAGCGCGTCGCAGCGGCGGCCCGATGGACCAGCTCGGCGCTTCTAAACGTCTGCAACTCGCCCGCCGCCTCGTGGACGACGGCGAGATCGACCGCGCGATGGAGTTTGCCGCGCCCGCGCTCAACGCCGTAAACCTCGACTCGATCTTCTTCCTTTCAGCGCTGCGCGAAAAGAATGCCCAACTCGCCGACAACGCCTTCAACACGCTGCTGGGCTACGTCACACGCGATCCACTTTCAGACGCAAACACAGTTTCCGGATTATCGTCTTACGTGCTGACTCCGTTCCTGTACGTCACGTTCGAACCCAGCGGCGGCGCGAATCAAAACCGTAGCCGCCCACCGCAACCGGCGCCGGACGTCAACGCCGCCGTTCGCGGCAGCTTTCTCAAAGCGGCTTTTCAGATCCTCATGCAGCCGTCGCCCGCGCCCGATCAGGATCGCACCACGTCGGGAGTTCGCGGCAAATACATGGTTATCAAACGGCTGCTGCCGATCTTCGAGCAGTACGCGCCCGATCTGGCGTCGAGTCTGCGCACGCAAATGACGGCGCTCGCGTCGTACGTCCCGCCCGACCTTCAGGGCGAGAATCGCGCGGTCACGGTCGGCATCACGCCTGACGAAGATCAATCCGATCCGTACCAGCGCATGCAGGAACGTCTCGATAGAGCAAAGTCCTCGAATGATCGCGACGCGATCTACGCGGATTACGCAGTCGCGTTGACTGGCAAAGGCGATCCGCGAGCACGCGATCTCGTGGACAAGATCGAAAACAGCGAGTTGCGCAAAAACGTCAGAGCCTACACAGACTTTCAATTGGTCCAACTCGCCGTTCGCAAGAAAGACGCCGCCGAAGCAGCACGGCTCGCGAAGAACGGCGAGCTCACCAGTATTCAACGCGTGTGGGCCTACACCAGCGCCGCCAAACTCCTGATCGCCTCCGAACGCTCACGAGCACTCGACCTGCTGAACGAAGCACTAGCGGAAGCGCGCCGCATCAGCAACAGCGATCCGGATCGCGCTCGCGCCCTGACTGCCGTCGCTGCTAATCTTGCCGAGCTGGATCTCGTGCGCGCGTGGGAAACGCTTTCCGAAGTGGTGAAAGCAGCGAATGCCGCCGACGCTTTCACCGGCGAAGACAGCCGTATCTCGTCGCGCCTCGAAACACCGATGATGGTTGTCATGAGCAACAGCACTGCCGAAGATTTCGATCTGCTCGCGGTTTTCAGCCATCTCGCGCGCGCCGATCTGCTTCGGGCCGTGCAACTCGCGAAGACGTTCACCGGCGAAGCGCCGCGCGCCGTCGCAACGCTGGCCATCTCTCGTTCGATTCTTGAGAAACGGAAACAAGGATGAAGTTTCTTCTGATTCTCATTTTATCCGTGTTCGTAACCGTAGTTGCGGTAGCGCAGGATGCAAAGACCGAGAAACTCCGCCGCCAACAAGCGCGCTCGCTGCTGTAGCCACAAAAAGGCACAAAAGACACAAAGAGAATTTCTAAAAGGAAGGTAACGTTTTTTGAGATCTCGTTACTCCCCCTTTTGAAAATCCTTTTGTGTCTTTTGTGCCTTTTTGTGGTTAGGAATAGATGTTCATCGGGCGGGTGAGCAGCGCGAGTGGATCCTCGACGTTCAGCGCCTCGCGCACGTAGAAAGGCTCGCCGGCGTCCACGCCAATCAACGTACCGAAGTAACGCATCCGCAACTCAATCTCTTCCAGAAATCCCCGCGCGCTGATCCGCGTGGCGGGCTCGCTCGACGCCGCGTTGTAAAACTGCGACCGGTACGCACGGATCGCGTTCATCTTGTCGTCCACGAAGTCGGACACGTCTACGACAAACGACGGCACGATGCGCCGCGAGAAGAGCGAGTGCATGATCGCGGGCATCGGTACCGCCGGCAGCCCTGATTCCTCGTCGTACCGCTTCATTGTCGCCAACCGCGCAGACTGCCGCACGATGATGGAGGTGTTTGCATGATCCGGATGCGGATCGTCCTCGTGCGTCGTCAGCAGGACCCTGGGTCTGTACGCCCGCAGGACGCGAACAAGCGCGACGCGCGCGAGTTCGGTCGGTTGAACGTGACCGTCCGGCTGTTCGAGGTTGATGCGCGCGTCGAGTTTCATGACGCGGGCGGCGTCAGCGGCTTCCTGCGCGCGGATTTCCGGCGTTCCGCGGGTCCCCATCTCGCCGCGCGTGAAATCGCAGACGCCCGTGCGATAGCCGAGCGACTTGAGTTTCAGCAACGTCCCGGCGACAGACAGTTCCGCATCGTCGGGATGCGAAAAAATGGCCAGGACGTCGAGTTGAACTTCACTTGAGCTCATAAACGCGTTTTAGCTTAACAGATTTGACTAATTTGTGGGTTAGACTGCGCCGCGAACAGATCTCGCGATTGGAGATTTAGCCATGAAACGACTACTACTGGTTTTGCTGTTATTAGTGCCGCTTTCATCGTTCGCAATTCAGGACAAATCTCATCCGTCAAACGTCACAAACCGTGACGACGCGCTGCTGCTCGAAGCAGGCAAAGGCGCCACGTTGAAAACGCACGCAACCGCGCCGGGCGAGATCAAAGTCGTGTCGTACAACATCCGCTGGCGCAGCGGCGACGAGCTGAAACAACTCACGAAATTCCTGCGTGAAGATCCGGAAATCGGCAGCGCGTCGATCATCGGGTTGCAGGAAGTCGATCGAAAGAAGAAGCGAACTCGCAACAGCCATTGCGCGAAACAGATGGCTGACGAGTTGGGGATGAACTACGTGTGGGCCGCGCCGCCGTCGCCGAAGTCGGATGATGAAGAAGAGACGGGCGTTGCGATACTGAGCGCGTATCCGCTGGAGGACGTGCGTCGCATCGTGTTGCCGTACGAAGGCCCGAATGGCAGGCGACGCGCTGCCGTTGGCGCGACCGTTCTCGTGGACAAGCAGAAATGGCGCGTTTATTCGGCGCACGCGGAGACGCGGATACCGCTCGACAAGAAGATCGAGCAGTTCAACTCGATCCTTCAGGATCTCGCGAAGTATCCGTCAGAGATGCCGGCAATCGTTCTCGGAGATTTCAACACCTGGGAAGCCGGCGCCGAGCGGAAAACGATCAAGCTTTTCTCCGAAGCGGGGTTGCGGACGCCGTTTGGCAGCCAGAATACGTTTCGGCGTCGCATCCTGCTGGTGCCGATCGAGTTCCGGCTGGATTGGGTGTGGTTGCGGGGACTCGAAGCTTCCAGTTATGGTATCGACCGGAAGATAGAGGTTTCGGATCACTGGCCGCTATGGACCAAAGTTAAACCGTTGCCGGCCGGGGCGAAAACGTCTTCCGAGAAGAAGCAGTAAAGACGAGAGCGGCAAACAACAACAGTTAAATGATCTGTCCGAATTGCGAAAGGCAAGCGACTTGGACTCGGCGGCGGTGTCCTGCGTGCCGGACTAAGCTGCCGGCGTGGTATGTCTGGGCGACTGTTATTATCGGGATCGCGGTGTATGTCGCGTTTCTGGCAGTCGAGAATATCTTCTAATTACCGCACGCCCCATTCCCATATCCCGAATGCGATCTTTTTGTGGAGCGGCTTCCCGGCCTGCTTCAACGTGAGCGCGATCTGTCCGCGATGATGAGACTCGTGCGAGATGAGGTAGCCGAGAAATGCGGCGGCGTGTGGTTTGAAGCCTTTCACTTTTCCGCCTGCGGCAACGCTCGTGGTTAACAACTCGCCGATGGCCTTGCCTGAGTCCGCGAGTGACTTTCGCAGGAGTTTCTTGTCGTTGGCCTGCTCCTTCTCGATCTTCGCGAGGCCTTCGAGTAGTTCGGGGGCGGCGGATTTCAGCCACATCAACCGCACGTTATGGATGTGAGCAAACTGTTCACCCACGCTCCTGCCTTTTGACGCCGAGTAGCTTGGTAGTGACTGCGCGTCAACGGCGTCGAGGATGTAGAGGTTGATGCGATCGTGTATCTGCCAGGTTTCGAGGAGTTGATTGTCTGACATTTTAAGATCTCGGGTTATTTGACAACGATGCTGTTCGCGCGTAACGCATTGCCCGTGGCTCGATTTAGATCTGCGATAGCTTTATTCAAATCCGTCTGCGCTTTCAACTCAAGCCCGCGCGCAGTCGTCAACGCCGTCTGCCGCTCAAGCACGAGAAACGTCGTCGACTGCCCTGCATCAAGCTTCCTCTGCTCACTCGCAAACTGCTGCTCATTCGCTTCCCTCGTCGCCACCGCCGCCCTCAACCGCGACTCCGCACTGCGCATCGCCTGCAACGCATTCCTGACGTCAACCTGAATGTTCTGCTCAAGCTGCTCGCGCTGCGTCGCAATACGCTCCCCTTCGACAAGCGAACGCCCAAGATTCGCCTCCGCAGTCCGGTTGCGCAACGGCAAACTAATCTGCACACCCACTCGGAAGTTGCTGTAACGATTCGCCAACAGATTCTGCAGCGACTGCCCGTAACCACCCAACAAATCCCGCGAGAACGTCTGCGGCGGAACGATCGGCAACGGCTCAAGCCCCGCCAGCGTGGAAAGCTCATCTACGCGCTGCCGCACCTGAAGACTCGACGCCGTGAACGGATTCACACCCGCAGTGCTCACCGAACCAGCAAGACCATTAATGCCATACGTCCCAACGAGATCGACCGCAGGCTTCGTCTGGTTCTTAAAAAACTTCTGATCGATCTGATTGATCTCCTTGACGACAGTCGCCTGCTGAAGCTCGGGCCGGTTCTCCATCGCCGTCTGCAGCGCATCCGGCAGCGAAACGTTCGGCACCGCCAGCTCAACCGGATCGCTCGGCACGATCGACTGCGCCCAAATCTCCGACTGCTTATTCTCGGCGATCAAATTCTTCAGATTGTTCTCAGCACGCGACACGTCTTCGAGCGCACTGAAAACACCCTGCTCGTACGAAGAGATCTGCGCTTCAGCGGCGACGACGTCGATCGGCGCGAGTTGTCCTTCACGAACGAGCCGCTGATTGTGCTCGAGCTGTGTGCGCGCAACCATGACCGCATCGCGTTGCACCTGCAAACTGCGCAACGCAAACACGAGATCCCAGTACGCGCGCTGCACGTTCGTGATCGTGTCGATCGCACGCTGCCGAAACTGCGCGTCAGTCAACGAAAGATTCTTGCGCGCGATCTCGATCTGCCGTCGCGCCGCGTCGATCTTCAAATTACGCCATAGCGGCTGCGTGTACGAGAACGTTAACGACGAAGGATACTGCGGATTCAGCGCGACGAATTCGTTATTCGTCGTGAGTCGAGTCGACGAGAAGTCGAGCCGATAATTGCCGCCGAGCTTAGACGATTGTCCCTCGATACGCGCGCTGCCGGCATAGTCACTCTGAATCGTCGATCCGTTCTGTCCGCCGCTCAGAAAACTGGAGATCGGGTTCTCGATGCGCTCGTAGAACGACGTGACGTTGATGCGCGGATCGTAGATGCCGTGCGCACCCTGCAAGTCAAACTCCGCGATGCGCACGTTCTCTCGCGCGACCTCGATGTCCTTGTTGTTCGACAAAGCCATCGACAACGCCTCGCGCAGCGACAACGGATGCTGCTGAGTCATGTCGACGCCGACGCGGTTCAACTCCGGCAACGGCTTCTGCGGCGCGCGGAAGTCCGGCGCGACCGGCGGTACCGGCAGTTGCTGCATCGTCGTCGGTTCCTGCGCGACAGCCACGCCGTAACCACAGATTAAAACCAATAGAACCAAAATTACGTTTCGCATTGCTTGTCCCTTAGTGCTTTGAAATCAAAGAAGCGGCCGTGCTCGCCACTTTGCGCCGCACTCTGCCAAACACAGCGTTGCCGGTCCCGCGAAGCCGCGCCCAAATATGACTGCGCGCGAGATCGTCAAACAACGAATAGAACACCGGCACCGCCAGCAGCGTCAGCAGCAAACAGAGCGTCTGCCCGCCGACGACGAGCACGCCGATCGATCGGTTCGTGCCCGACCCTGGTCCAGTCGAGATCGTCAGCGGCAACATGCCCGCCACCAGCGCGATTGTCGTCATCAGAATCGGCCGCAAGCGATCGCGATTCGCGCGAATAATCGCTTCCAGCCGTTCCATGCCGCGCGCGCGCAACTGGTTCGTGTGGTCTATCTGGAGAATCGCGTTCTTCTTGACGACGCCGAACAACAACAGCAACCCGAGCCCCGAGAAGATGTTCACCGTCTGCCCGGTCATCAACAGCGAGACGATGCCGAACGGCACCGCCAGCGGCAGCGTCAACAGAATCGTCACCGGGTGAATGAAGGATTCAAACTGCGCCGCCAGCACCATGTACATGAAAACGAACGAAAGTATGAACGCCAGCAGGAAGTAATATGCGGCGCGCCCGAGTTCTTTCGAACGTCCCGCGAGACCGGTCTTGTACGACGGGTCAATGTTGATCTCCTTCGCAAACTGGTTCAGCTTCTCGATCACCGCCGCCTGCGATCCGCCCGGACGCACGTTGCCGATCAACATCACCTGCCGCTGCCGGTTCAGACGATCGATAGCGGCTGGTCCAGTCCCTTCTTCGATGCGAACGAGATTGTCGAGACTGACCCAACCTACCTTCGTCGACGAAACGATCATCCGCTGCAAACCTTCGACGCTCGCGCGAGACTCGCCAATCGCGCGCACGCGCACGTCGTACTGGTCCGTACCGGCGTTGAAGGTCGAGACTTTCTGACCGGCGACGAGCGTGTTGAGCGCTTGTGCGATATCGCCGACGCGCACGCCGAGATCCGCAGCCCGCGCGCGATCGATCACGACGCGTAACTCCGGCTTGCCGCTGATCAGCGTCGAGTCGGCGTCGACGACGTCAGGAATCGTCTTCATCTTTTCGAGCAGCGCGTTGGAGTACTCGGTCAGCTTTTGCAGATCCGGTCCGCCGATGACGTACTGAATATCCGCGTTACGGAAACCGCCGCCGGAAATCGCCGCCACCTGCTGAACGCTGGTCCGCAGTTGGTTCGGGTACTGCTTCATGTACTTCTGCAGGATCTCGTTACGCGCGCGAACCATCAGGTTTTGTTGCGAGGTGTGACGCTCTTCGATCGGCGTCAGCTTCACGTAGATCGAGGCGTTGTTGACCAGCTCCTGCTGTCCACCGCCGATCGTCGTCAGCGTGTCCGTGACGCCGGGAAGCGTGCGAACGTCGGTCGCGATCTTCTCCGCGAGCGAGGAAGTCGCGGCCAGCGTCGAGCCTTCCGGCGCTCGCACGTTGATCTCAAACTGCGCCTGGTCATCCACCGGCAGGAAGTTTTTGCCGACAAACATGAACAACGGAAAGATACTGACGATAACGAGGATGCACGCAACCACGATGATCCAGCGATGCGCCATGGACCACTGCAACATCTTCGTGTACGTGCGGTCGATCGGACGATAGAAGCGCGACTCCTTCGAACCATGATCCGACGGCTCCGTGTGCCGCTCGAGCGCGCCTTCCTTTTCGTCGTCGCTGCGCCGAATCAAACGCGCCGCCAGCATCGGCGTCAGCGTGAACGACACAAGCAACGACACCGCAATCGCGAATGACGACGTCAAACCGAACGACGACATGAAACGCCCGACGATGCCGCCCATGAAACCGACCGGCAGAAACACCGCCAGCAACGAAAGCGTCGTCGCCATGACGGCGAGACCGATCTCCTTCGTGCCTTCAATCGCCGCCTGAAACGGCGGCACGCCTTTCTCCTCGACGAAGCGAAAGATGTTTTCGAGCACGACGATCGCGTCGTCGATCACAATACCGACCATCAGCGTCAACGCGAGCATCGTGATCTGGTTCAGCGTGAAACCCATCGCCGCCATCAATCCAAATGTCGCGACGAGCGAAGTCGGAATCGCGAGGCCGGCGATGATCGTCGAACGAAAACTCCACAGGAAAATGAAAACGACGATTGCGGCGAGAATGCTGCCCTCGATCAAGTGCGTTCGAATCGCCTCGATCGAGTTCTTGATGAAGATCGACTGGTCGCCGACGACTTCAGTTTTGAAGCCCGGCGGCAACGTCTTGCTGATCTCAACCAAACGCGCCTTCACCGCGTCGGCGACGGCGACCGTGTTCTGCCCTGACTGTTTCGAGACGATGAGCGTCACGGCCGGCTGGCCGTTCAAACGCGCTTCAGTGCGCGGCTCTTCCGCCGTGTCTTCCGCGTAACCGACATCGCTGAGTTTGACTGCGTAGTCTCCGCGATTTGCGACGACGAGATTGTTGAATTCAGCAGGCTCGACGATGCGGCCCATCGTGCGCACGGTCAGCTCGCGTGTGCCTTCGTCGATGCGTCCGCCGGGCACTTCCATGTTCTGCGCGCGCACGGCGTCAGCAACTTGCGCGACGGTCACGTTGAACGCGCGCAGTTTGTCCGGATCAACCCAGATCTCGATCTCGCGCCGGCGTCCGCCGACGATCTGCACGTCGCCGACGCCGTTGATCGACTCGATCTCCTGCTTGATCTTGTTGTCCGCAACGTCCGTGACTTCACGCAGCGACCGCGACGCCGAGACCGCGATGCGAACTACCGGCGCAGCGTCAGTGTCGAGCTTCTGGACGATTGGCTGTTCGGCCGTCAACGGCAGGTCGTTGAGAATCAGGTCAATCTTGTTTCTGACTTCCTGCGCCGCGATGTCCGGATTCTTTTCGAGCAGGAACGTGATGAAGACCTGCGAAACGCCTTCGACTGACGTCGAGCGCAGCTCGTCGATGCCGGAGATCGTGTTGACCGCGCCTTCGACCTTGTCAGTGATCTCGGTCTCGATCTCCTGCGGCGACGCGCCGGGATTGACGACGGTCACGGTGATCGTCGGCAAGTCGATCTTCGGGAAAAGGTCGACGCCGAGAGAGACGTACGAGAACACCCCGACGACGGTCAGGCTCAGGATGAGCATCGTCGCAAAAACCGGACGGCGAACACATATTTCAGCTAGTTTTTGCATTGCTTTGGAGCTTTGTGCTTTGTGCTTTGTACTTTGTTAGTTGGCTTTTGGTCTTGGGTCTTTGGTCTTTGGTCTTTGTCGAAGCAAGCAACGTCGCAAAAACGACAAAGTACAAAGCACAAAGATCAAAGCTCTATTGCTTTACGGCCACTCCATCACTCAACATCTCCAGATTGCTCGTCGCGACTTGTTCATCGGCGGCGACACCGTTTTTGATCTCGATCAGATCGCCTTCAGTCTGTCCGGTCTGCACGATCCGTTGTTCGGCGTGTCCGTCCTTGATTACGAACACACGGCTGACACCCGCCTGACTCAGAACGGCGCGAGCGGGAATCAACACCGCCGGCGAAGTGCGCGGTTGCAGGATGCGCACCGTCGCAAACTGCCCCGGCTTCAACGCGCCGCTGCTGTTTTCGATCTCGGCTTCGATCGTCAACGTGCGCGATTGCGCGGAGACGTTCGGCGCGATGCGCGCAACCCGTCCACTGAAGTTTCGATCGGGCCACGCGCTGGTCGTCGCGGATACTGACTGACCGATCTGCACTTCCGGAATCGCCTGTTCGGGAATGTCGATCCGCACGCGCAACGGGTTGGTCCGCACGACCGTCGCCACCTTCTGCTGCGGTGACACGTATTCGCCGAGGTCCGCGGTTCGCTCAGTCACAAAACCGTCGATGGGCGATGGAATCACAGCGTAAGAAAGGTTCTTGCGCGCCAGCGCCAGCGCGGCTTCGGCATTCGCGACGTTCGTGCGCGAGACCTGGATCGCGGCGTAGTTCTGCCGCGCCTGCGCGAGTTGTACCTCGTATTGCTCTTTCAACTGATCTCGCCGCGCCCTCGCGTCGTCGTAGAACGACTGCGACACGTCGCCTGACTCGATCAACTTCGCGGCCCGTTTCAGGTTTTTGTCCGCGAGTTCGAACGTGACACGCGCGGCCGCGACTTCCGCCACGCGATTCGGATCGAAAGCCTGGTTCGGACGCAAACCGATCTTCTCTTCCGCCTGTCTGACAGCCGCTTTCGCCTGCTCGAGCTGCGCCGCAGCCTGGTCCACGCGCAGTTTCAACTCGGCGTCGTCCAGCCTCACGAGCATCTGACCGCGTCTGACCGGACTACCGATGTCGACGCCAACGGCTACGACTTTCCCCGCGGTTTGCGGCGCAACGTCTGTCTGCTGATCGCCCGCGAGACTGCCTGTCGCTTCGAAAAAGCGTGGCAGGTCGCGTTTGATCGCGGCGGCAGTGGTCACCACAACGGCGCTGGGCGTCGTCGTTGCGGATGTTTCTTCTTTCCTGACGTTCGCTCGCGAGCCGCCGCAGGCTGCGAACACGACCGCAGCGACAACGAACAGCAACGTCGTCAAAACCGCATACTTCAGCTTCGTTCGAGGGAGCATCATGGTTAACCCTTACGTGATCTGGCCGGCGCGTCTTTTGTCTGGGGAGACGGAGCGGTGATTCCCGCTAAAAGAATGTCCGTGAAATGCTTCGCGGCGGCTTCGTTCGAGATGTTCAGCAGGCGGCGTTTCGGATCCCAAAGATTATTGTTGAGCGACTGGTGCATCACCATGCCGATGAAGCAGCGGACGATGATCGCCGGGTCCATCTCGATAAACGCGCCCTCACGCTGTCGCTCGCGAATATAGCCGCCGAGAAACTTGTAAACGCGCCGCACAAACTGGTCGAAGAACATCTCGGCGAGCTCGTGTTTTTCGAGGGCCGAGTAGAGCAGCAGACGCTGAAATTCGGGATCGTGTTCGTGATGCCGGAGCGCTTCGAGGGCGAGTGTTTCGAAAACGGCGCGATCGTCTTTTCGTGCGATGGCGTCGATGGCGAGTGTTTCGGGCTCGAATGCTTCGCCGCCGGCGCATGCTTTGTGATCGAGAATGGCGGCGTAAAGCTCTTCTTTGGTAGCGAAGTGGCGGAAAACCATGGCTTCGGAGACGCCTGCCGCCTGGGCAATCTCCTTGGTCGTAGTGCCGCGGAACCCTCGGTTGGAGAAGAGACTGACGGCTATTGCAAGTATTTGCAGCCGCCGCTCTTCTCCAGCCATGCGTGCACCGCTCACGCCATTGTTAGTACTCATTGTGTGCCTGCTCACCCGTTACCCGCCTTGAAAGTAAGTACTTACTTACCAGATAATTTTCGCCGGTGTCAAGCGACGCCCGCAACGGGGGCCCGTTCGAACTAGACCTCCCGCAAAGGCGCAAAGGCGCCAAGAGAAGAGGATACAATTGGCTGTTTTCTTTGCGCCTTTGCGCCTTTGCGGGATCTCATTTTGACCTGACCGCCACTCGCAACGGGTAGCCACTGCATGTGAGGTCTTCTATCTGCGGCGCCTTCCGTTTTGTACGGATCCCGATCTTAACGTGAATTTTTACGTACCCTTTCGCAACAAGATGCGCGCATCCTGTAAGGTTTTCACGCGTTATTAATCGGCACAAATGTTGCTCCAATTCAAATGAACCTAATTCCCGAACTACTAAGAAGGAGAATCTCCAATGCCAGAAAATGGAAGCTTGAATGACCCAATCACCGGAACGACCGGAAACACCGGCGTCACTGGAACACCGGCACCCACAACCGGATCAACCGGCTCGGGCGCCGCAACCGGCGCCGCTCTATCGCAAACTGCGCAGGAATACGGCCAGCGAATCTCTGAAGCCGCGACGCACGCTAAAGACTACGTCGCCGACAAGGTTTCCGTCGTCGGAGACAAACTGAAGGATTTGCAGAACGCCGACCTTGGCGAGCTGGCAGAAAACGCGAAAAACTACGCGCGCAGAAAACCGGGACAGGCGCTGTTGATCTCAGCAGGAGTCGGATTGCTTCTCGGCCTACTCGTGCGCGGCCGGCGCTAGTCCGCGCCCGGCGAACAAACCGACAGGAGGTAAAAGAACATGGCGGCTACCAAAAAAAGTCTGATGAACGTTGACGCGACGGCGCCTGCCGACACTGAAGGTCTGCCGAATCTCTTCAGTCGCCTGGCCGACGACGTCATGGAGCTGGTCAATTCACAGCTCGCGTTGTTCAAAGTTGAGATCAAGGAGGAGGCAAACGCATATGCGCGTGACGCCGCCATGATTGCCTTTGGCGCCGCCATCGCGACCGTCGGGTTTGCCCTGTTGAATGTAGCGATAGCTTTCGCGGTGTCGACGTTATTCGCGCAGGCGAACTTCAGTCAGCCCGCGAGCTATGCGCTCGGTTTTCTCGTAACCGGTGGGTTCTACGTTCTGGTCGGCGCGATCGTGGTGTTCGCGATGAAGAATCGGCTGTCGCGACGCAATCCGGTGCCGCAAAGGACGGTGCAGGAACTCAGAAAGGATAAACAATGGCTGAAGAACGAACTCTAGGACTTGCTCGCGCGCACGATCAAACGTCAGAAGAGCCTTCCAAAGAGGAGCTTCAGCGACGGCTCGATACAACCCGAGATTCGATTTCACAAACCGTGACGGAGATTAAAGAAACCGTGGCACATCAAGTCCAGGCAGTGAAAGACACTCTCGACTGGCGTGAACAATTCAAGAAACGTCCCGTGGCGTGGAGCGCCGGCGCTTTCGGCGTTGGGTTTTTGGTTGGTTGTGGTCTAGCGTCCGCGTTCAAGGATGACGATCGCGACTACCGCGGCTATTCATCCGCCATCGATCGCTACGGCGAACAGGAGAAGAGTTACGCTGCGCAGCCGGTGCTGGGCGCGCACGCGGCGAGCATGGCCGCGAGTATGCCGGTGAGTTACTCGTCGAAAACCGAAAACGGATCGCACGGACCGGGATTCTTCGAGCGAGTCGCGCAGACTCCGGCTTACGAACGCGTGAAGGATGAAGCGGGAAACATCGGCAACGCTCTTGTTCAGGAGTTATCGAACACCGCGAAGCAGGTCGTGCTGCCCGCGCTGATCACGTCGCTCAGAAACTTCATCGGCGGTCATCTGCCAAACGCGCCGAAGTCGAAATATGAACCTTCGCGCGATCAATAGAATCAGTGTCATCCGTGTTCAGACTTAGACGCGGATGACACGGATTTTCGTTGACGTTGCGTACCTCACCTACCTAGACTCCTCGCATGCCTAAACGATTACTTACCTCCGTTCTCTTGATTTTTGTCTTCTTCTCATTAGCGTCCGCCCAGGAGGGTGACGCGGAACGGCAGCGCGCGTTTCAGCTATACAAGGAAGGCAAGTTTATCGAAGCGCTGCCGCTGTTCGAGAAGCTTGCCGCGCGTTATCCGCAGGACGCGTCGGTGTTTGAAACTTACGGCCTGGTGATGCTCGGCCAAACTGCCTACCTCAAAGACGCTGCCGCACGAAAAGAAGCGCGGAAACGTGGACGTGAGATCCTGTTGCAGGCGCAGAAACTCGGCGCGGACAGTGCGCTGTTGAAATCGATGCTCGATGCCGTTCCGCCTGACGGCGGAGACGATCGCGGCTTCTCGTCGAAGAAGGAAGTTGACGAGGCGATGCGCGAGGGCGAGACAGCTTTCGCGAAAGGCGACATGCCGAAGGCGCTCGAGGCGTACCAGCGTGCGTTGGCGCTCGATCCCACGCTCTATGAAGCCGCGCTCTACATCGGCGACGTTTACTTCAACACTGCGGAGCAGAAGAAGGCGAGTGAGTGGTTTGGAAAAGCCGTCAGCATTAATCCGGATCGCGAGACTGCTTATCGTTACTGGGGCGACTCGCTGATGCGGCAGGGACGCGCGACGGAGGCTGGTGCTACGTGAAGACGTACGTCATCGGACAGTAGCCACAAAGAGGCACAAAAGCTTAGCCACAAAAGGCACAGAAACCACAAGAGGCACAAGACAGGTTAACGAGTAACCATTTGTGTTTTTTGTGCCTCTTGTGGCTTTTGTGCCTTTTGTGGCTAAACGTCTGACGAGCCGTGGGCGCTACCGGCTACCCGGCGCGGGCTTGCGCGGCAGCTTTTCGTCACGCATCGCCGTGTTGAAGACGAACGCCGCCATGATGATCGAAGCCTGCTTCATGTCGTCAGCCTGAATGCGATCGAAGACGTCCTGGTTCGAGTGGTGCGTCCTCGTGTCGTACTCAATCTCGTCCTGAATAAACTGAAACCCCGGCAAACCAATCGCGTCGAACGAAAGGTGATCGGTGCCACCGGTGTTCGAGACGGTGAGCGTGTTCGCGCCCATGTCCTTGAACGGCGAAAGCCACGAACGGAAGAGCGACCGCACGCCTTCATTGCCTTGCAGGTAGACACCGCGAATCTTCCCGGTCCCATTGTCGAGATTGAAATACGCGCTGAACTTCTCGTACTCAGCTTTTTTCACGAGTACCGGCGCGGGCCGTTGCGCAGCACCGTTGCCATTCCCGTTTCCGTTGCCGTTGCCATTACCCGCCGTGTTCCCGCCGCCAGTCGCAGGCGCCGCTGACGTCGCCGGATTCTGCATGCTGCCGAAATGCTCCGCGACGTAAGCTCGCGAACCGAGCAGCCCCTGTTCCTCACCACTCCAGAGCGCGATGCGAATCGTCCGCCGCGGCTTGAGCCCGAGCGCCTGAATGATGCGCACTGCTTCCATCGCGACAGACACACCCGCGGCATTGTCAGTCGCACCCGTGCCCGAATGCCACGAGTCCATGTGACCGCCCAGCATGACGATCTCGTCTTTCAGATCCGTGCCCGGAATCTCGGCGACGGTGTTGTAGCCCATCGCATCCGCGTCCTGATACTCAACCGAGAGGTCGACCGTCATTTTCACCGGCTCGCCGGCCTGCACCATGCGAACGATCCGGTTGTAATGCTCGATCGCCATGACCATCTGCGGCAGTATCTTCGCGTTCTTGTCGTACGGCGGAGTGCCGCGCGTGGGCGCAGTCGCATTCGGATCGGGCGCCGCCGGAACAACGGCTGCCGACTGGACGAAGATAGTTCCGCCATCGCCGCGACCCGGATCGATGAGCATCGCAGCGCCTTCATCCTGAAACATCCGCATCTTGAGCGTGTTGAACTGGGCCTGCACTCGGAAATTTGTGTTGTTCGCGAAGTTCCCGCGGTTCGGATTCGGGCGCGGCTCGGGCGCGTTAGCGAGATCCAGCAGATCCTTCTCCGTCAGGCGCGTGCCCTGCGCGTCGAAATGGGCGGACACAATGCGCAACGGCGCGGTCAACACGATCTTCCCTTTCAACTTGCCTTTGTACTTCTCGAGATCCGCGTCGGTGCTGGCGTCGACATAAACGACGTCGGCCGTCAGCGGAGCGCTGAGCCCCGGCGACCATGCTTTCGGATAAGCAATCACCGGGATTGAAAGCGGCTCGACCACCTGCGCCGAGAACTTCTTCAATGTCCAGCCACGGCCGAACGGTCCCCACGCCTCGAGGTGCGCGTTCTGGAGTCCCCATTTCGTCAACTGGTCGCGCGTCCACTCATTCGCTCGCTTCATTCCCGGCGACGCGGTGAGACGCGGCCCAATCACGTCGCTGAGATAACTCAGCGTCGCCATGACCTGGGACCGGTTCGTTCCTTCGTCCTTGATGCGCTGAATTGGATCGTTTGGATCCGGCTGCGGAGTCTGCGGCTGCTGCTGCGTTTGCGCCAGCAGCGACAACGGCGAAGAGATCAAAATAACGAGGAGCAGCACTATGGCTGCATAGCGCCGAACAAGCATGGTGGACTCTCCTTGAAATGTAGGTTTGACTGCGATCGGTGTTATCCGGTGGACACAGATCTAACAGCATCCGAGCGATAAGCGCAATCTTCGTTCGCACAATAGCGGAAGGTACCCTGTTTTTTCGTCGTCTTCTCGAGCAGGAAAGGCGCGTTGCACTGCGGGCAGGTATCGACGACGGGCTTGTCCCAGTAAACGACGTTGCAGTTGGGATACTCGGAGCAGCCGTAAAAAGCCTTGCCGCGTTTCGACTTCTTGACGACGATCTCGCCTTTGCAACCCGGACGCGAACAGGAAACTCCCACCGTCTCCTGCTTGATGTACTTGCACTTCGGATAGTTAGAACAGGAAATAAACTCGCCGAAACGCCCGAAACGTTTCACTAACTGCGCGCCGTCGACCGGACATTTCTCGTCAAGCGGCACCGGAGGCGGCGCCGCGACGCCGCTCTTTCCGATCTTGCGAATATTCCGGCATTCCGGATAACCGGTGCAGCCAAGGAACGGACCAAAACGTCCGCGCTTCATCTGCATCGGCTTCCCGCACAGCTCGCATGCTTCCGGTTCTGCTTCTTCCGCCGGTGCGCCGCCGTCGCCTTGTGCGCCGGTCCCATCAGCATCCGCACGCGGTTCGGCGTCGCGCGTCGCTTCGCAGTTCAGACACTTGAGATACGGGCCGAAGCGTCCCCACTTCTGGACCATGCCCGGCGTGTTGCACTTCAAACACACCTCTTCGGTCGGCACGCTCGTCTCTTTGATGTCTTTGATGTAGTGCTGAAACTGTTTCAGGTCGCCTTCGAACTTCTTGTAGAACTCGCGCAGCGCTTTGGTCCAACGGATCTTCCCTTCCTCGATCTCGTCGAGCTCCTCTTCCATGCGCGCGGTGTAACTCTCGTTGAAGAGATCGTCGAACCCGCCGTCGATCAGAAGATCGTTGACGGTCTTGCCGAGCGCGGTCGGATGGAAACGGCCCTGGAGCTTCTCGACGTACTCGCGTTCCTGGATCGTCGACATGATCGCCGCGTAGGTCGACGGCCGTCCGATTCCCTTCTCTTCGAGCGCCTTCACGAGCGTCGCTTCCGTGTAACGCGGCGGCGGCTCCGTGAAATGCTGTTCCGGCGTGATCGAGTTCAACTTGAGCGTCTCGCCCTTTTCGACGAGCGGCAGCGTGCGTTCTGCTTCTTCGTCCTCTTCCGTCTTCTCGTCGCGGCCTTCCTGGTAGATCTTCAGGAAGCCGTCGAACTTCTGCACTGAACCGGTGGCGCGAAAGACGAAGCGGCCGGCGTTGATGTCGATCGTCGTCTGGTCGAACACGGCGGGCATCATCTGCGACGCGACGAACCGCTGCCAGATCAGGCGATAGAGTTTCAGCTCTTCGGGTTTCAGATACTGCGCGAGCGAATCCGGCGTGCGCATCACTTCGCTCGGGCGAATCGCTTCGTGGGCGTCCTGCGCGTCTTTCTTTGAACGATAGTAGACGGCTTTTTCGGGAAGATAATTCTCGCCGTACTGGCGGCCGATATAGTCGCGCACTTCGCCGAGCGCCGCGTCGGAAACGCGCGTCGAGTCAGTACGCATGTAGGTGATCAGACCGACGGATCCTTCGGGACCGAGCTCGACGCCTTCGTAAAGTTTCTGCGCGAGCGACATCGTCTTTTTCACCGCAAAGCCGAGCTTGCGCGACGCTTCCTGTTGCAGCTTCGAAGTGATGAACGGCGGAACCGGATTGCGCTTTCGTTCCTTGGTCGTGACGTCGCCGACCACGAAAGATTGTTCGCGCGCTTCGGCGACGATCTCGTCGGCTTTGGTTTGCTCGTTGATCAGGATCTCGTTCTTTTTGAGGTCCTGATCGAAACCGCTCGTCTTGACCGTCTGTTCGCCGACTTTGAAAAGACGGGAATCGAACGCCGGCGGCAGTTTCGCGCCGAGGTTAGCGGCGATGGTCCAGTATTCGGTTTTGACGAACTGTTCGATCTCACGTTCGCGCTCGACCACCATGCGCAACGCGACTGACTGCACGCGTCCGGCGCTCAAACGCCCGCCGATCGTGCGGCAGAGCAACGGCGAGACTTTGTATCCGACGAGGCGATCGAGGACGCGGCGCGCCTGCTGCGCGTCGACGAGGTTTTCGTCGATCTGGCGTGGGTGTTCGAAGGCGGCGTTGACGGCCCGCTTCGTGATCTCGTTGAACATCACGCGATGCGTCGGCTTTGCCGGACGCTTCGGGACGATCTCTTCCGCGAGGTGCTGGCAGATTGCTTCGCCTTCGCGATCCGGGTCGGCGGCGAGATAGATCGCGTCCGCCTCTTTCGCTGCTTTCTTCAGCTCCGCGACGATCTTCTTGTTGTTGCGTTTCTTCGAATCGGGGATCAGTTCGTAGGTGGGCTCGAAATTGTTTTCGACGTCCACACCGAGGCCCTTCGAGGGCAGGTCTTTAATATGGCCTATCGAGGCCTTAACGACGTAGTCCTTTCCTAAATACTTGTTAATGGTCTTCGCCTTTGCCGGCGATTCAACGATTACTAAGTTTTTTGCCATCTTTCTCCGAAAGTGGTCTTGGGTTTTTTGGTCTTAGGTCTTTGTCAGAGGATGTACCTATTTACGAAGACCAAAGACCCAAGGCCCAAGACCTAAAGTCTTCTCACGAAACATCTGCCTGGCAGAGCGCGCACGAGATCACGAATTTCCAAACTCAAGAGTGCGGCCGTTAACTCTGAAACCGCCAATTTACTTTTACCAATCAACCAATCAACGTGCGCCGGACTGTCCGGCGTCAACAATTTGAAAACCGCCGTTTCCGTCGCCGACATTCCCTCGGGCAGGAGCGATAGTCGATGAGACATCGTCTCCTTACTGACCGGCGGCGGTAACAACTTCGCCGCGATCTGCTGCGGCAACTCCGATGCGATGTCTTGCCACTGCTGCACCAACTTCGCTCCGGCGCCTTTGATCAGGTAGTTCGTGCCGAAGGAATTGCGCGACGTGATATTTCCCGGGACCGCGAAAACCTCCCGGTTCTGTTCGATCGCCAGTCGCGCAGTTATCAAAGAGCCCGAATTCTCCGCGGCTTCCACTACCACAATTCCCAAACTCAGTCCGCTAATGATGCGGTTGCGGTACGGAAAGTTTTCCGACACCGGCGGCGTCTTCAGCGGGAACTGAGTCACCAACGCGCCACCATGGGCAAGAATATCTGCCGCTAACTTCTTGTGATCGCGAGGGTAAATCTCGTCGAGCCCGGTGCCCAAAACCGCGATCGTCCGGCCGCCTGCCTCGATCGCGCCGCGATGCGCGGCCGCGTCAATTCCACGTGCGAAGCCCGAAACCACTGTCACGCCGCGCTGCGCCAGATCGCGGGCCAGCATGGAAGCCGAGTTCTGGCCGTAGGTCGAACACCTTCGCGACCCTACCACGCCCACGCACGGTTGGTCCAAGCACTCTGACCACGCTCCTTTTACATAAAGGACAATCGGCGGGTCGTAGATCTCGCGTAAGGCTGAAGGATAAACCCCGTCATCCAGCAGCAGGATGTCGCCGCCGAGTGCCCTGACGGCGTCGATCTCGGCTTCAGCAACCGGCTGCAAGTCGCGGCTGATGATGCTGTCGACAGCCTCGGGCGCGAGCCGTAAGTGCTCCAGTTCGCGGCGAGTGGCGTTATAAACGGCGCCGGCGGAACCGAAGCGCTCCAGAAGTCTGGCAGCGGCGCGAGGTCCGATGCCTGGTGTCATATTCAGCTCGACCCAGTCTCTAATCATGTGAGGATTTCCTTTTCTGAGCTTCTTCTTATTCGTCAATTAAAAGATCAATACAGCTTTACCGTGCCGGTTTTGGCGGAGGCGTGTAGGAATCGAACCTACCTGAGCCCGTTCTCACGGTCTCACTAATGGTTTTGAAGACCGCGCCATTCACCAGAACAGATTCGCCTCCACGAGGGCACAAACCCTACGCGCCACGGGCTGGACTGTCAAGACAAGTCACTGATTTGATTTCTCAATCCGCGTTTCCTACAATCCGAACGAACGTTCGAACCAGCTATGATTAAGTTTCAAACAACACCCAACGAGTATAAACATTGGAAGCTTGAAATTGCCGGAGCGGTGGCGACCTTGTCCATGGACGTCCAGGAGGACGAAACGCTCGCGGAAGGCTATAAACTCAAGCTCAACTCCTACGATCTCGGCGTCGATATCGAGCTCGCCGACGCCATCCAGCGCATCCGTTTCGAGCATCCGGAAGTCGCGGTCGTCAAAATCACCAGCCTGAAACCGCGAATCTTCTGCGCGGGCGCGAATATCTACATGCTCGGGTCGTCGTCGCACGCGTTCAAAGTCAATTTCTGCAAGTTCACGAACGAAACGCGGTGCGCGATCGAGGATGATTCGAGAAATTCCGGACGCCGGTACATCGCCGCGCTGAATGGAACCGCGTCGGGCGGTGGTTATGAGCTCGCGATCGCCTGCGACGAGATCTACCTCGTCGACGACGGCAACTCGGCGGTGTCGCTGCCGGAAGTGCCGTTGCTCGGCGTGCTGCCGGGAACTGGCGGACTCACGCGCCTCGTCGACAAGAGAAAAGTGCGACGCGATCGCGCGGATGTTTTCTCAACGCTCGCCGAAGGTTTGAAAGGTAAGCGCGCGAAAGAGTGGGGTTTGATAGATGGTTACTTTCCCACCAGTAAATTTGAAGAAGGCATCGACGCGCGCGTACAGCAACTTGCGGAATCGCGAGATGTAACCGGCATCAAGCTCAATCCTTTGGGCGAGTACAAGTACGTCGAGTTGAACCTCCATCGCGATCAGCGCTATGCGGATTTGACGGCTCACGGTCCCGAAGGCCCGCAGCCGACTACTGTCGAAGAGATACACGACCTCGGCGATTCCTACTGGCCGCTCCAAGCGTATCGCGAGCTCGACGACGCGTTGCTCCATCTGCGCGTCAACGAGCCCGAGATCGGTCTTATTTGTATACGCACCAGCGGATCCGTCCAATCCGTGTTACAGATCGACGAAACGCTAAGTGCTAATCGCGATCATTGGCTCGTCCGAGAGATCGTGTTGCACATGGCGCGCGTGCTGCGTCGTCTCGATCTCACCGCCAAGAGTTTCTTCGCCATCGTCGAGCCTGGTTCGTGCTTCGCCGGCAACCTGCTCGAATTACTGCTCGCTTCCGATCGCAGTTACATGTTGATGGACTCAGACGCATCGATCGCAGTCTCTGAAATGAACGCGGGCGCGTTGCCGATGAGCAACGGACTGACGCGTCTACAGTCGCGCTTTCTCGCCGAGCCGCAAAAACTCGACGACGTCTTCGGCGAAAAGAAGTCGTTCAACACGGAAGAAGCCGAAGCACTCGGCTTGATCACTTTCGCTCCCGACGATCTCGACTGGGAAGACGAGATTCGTGTCGCCATCGAAGAGCGCACTTCGTTGTCGCCCGACGCGCTGACGGGAATGGAAGCGTCACTCCGTTTCGCCGGCCCGGAAACGATGGACACGAAGATCTACGGCCGCCTGACCGCGTGGCAAAACTGGATCTTCCAGCGCCCGAACGCCGTCGGCGAAAAAGGAGCGTTGACTAATTACGGGAAACCAACCCAGGCACAGTTCGATTTCAAACG
>DASURS010000315.1:0-9520 GCA_036279935.1 Pyrinomonadaceae bacterium | reverse complement strand
TTCGAATGGATGCGCGCTGTTCGAGTTGAAGAAACCGCCGCCGTTGGTGCCCCATTGCTTGATGAACTCCTGCGACGCGACCGGTCCCTGTGCGATCACCTGCTCCGTTACTTCTCCAGACGGATCGACGAGTTTCGCCACGTCGTAAGGACGCAGATTCTGAATCACGCCCTGTGAAACCAGGACCAGCGCGCCAATCAAACAGAACGGCAACAACACCCACAGCGTCGCCCGCGTCAGGTCAACCCAGAAGTTGCCGATCGTCTCCACTTCCCTTCTGGCGATGCCGCGAATGAACGCGATCGCGAGCGCGATCCCCGTCGCCGCGGAAACGAAGTTGTGATACGCAAGCCCCGCCATCTGCGTGAGGTAACTCATCGTCACTTCGGGCGCGTACGATTGCCAGTTCGTATTGGTTGTGAAAGACGTCGAAGTGTTGAATGCGGATGCGGCGAAGCCTGTCGAGTCGACGCCCGGAAGTTGTTGCGGATTGAATGGCAGCACGCCCTGGAGCCGCTGCAACGCGTAAAGCAAAACCAGCGATACGAGACTGAAGAGCAGCATCGCGACTGCGTACTCGGTCCAACGCATCTCGTGCGCTGCGTCCACTCGCGTCAGGCGGTAAATCAGTCTCTCGATCGGCCCAAGCACCGGATCCAAAAACGTACGCTCGCGATTGAAGACGCGGGCCATGAAGACGCCGAGCGGCTTCGTCACCAACAGGACCAGCACGAGGAAGAAAACAATCTGTAACCAACCATTCAGAGTCATCGATTCAAAACTTTTCCGCGCGCAGCAGCGCGTAAGCCAGGTAGACAAGCAACAGCGCCGACGCAATCAGTCCGACAAGCGTTTCGAATGTCATCGCAGCCTCTCGCACACCCGCACGTATCCAATCGCCAATAGAAATAACCCGACCGTCATTCCGATAAACAACAGATCCAGCATCGATCACCACGCTCCCTTCTTCGCTCCGAGCCACCACACCAAACCGAGCGTTGCGGTGTTCTGTTCCTTCTTCAAAATGCCCGGCGGTTCTGTCAGGAAAAACGGTTGGTTGGAAAAGTCGCGCCGGTATTCGACGCGTCCGAGGAAACCTTCGGCAAACTTGTATTCGGCAGTTAACGTGTGCTCTTTCAACGCCTGGTTCACGCCGGTGAATAACGCACCGGCGGACGAAGCTCTCTCGTTCAAGTATTCGAAGCGGCCGGCAATCGCGAACTTCGGCGTCCACTGATAGCGCGCGTATCCCACGCCGCCCCACACGGTCGACGGCGGACTGTCGCGAAAAACGCGCCCGACGACGTAATCGCCTTCAGCAGCGAGCGTTAATTTCTTAGTGACGTTGAAGGTGTAGTAGCTATCGAGTATGTGCAGCATTCCGGATGGGACTGGACGGATGACATCGGTCGAAAGGCCCGGCTGAGAAGCGACCGGCGCGAAGGTGGGATTCAGCGCGGGATTGCGATCGCGCTGCTCCTGTCCGAAGTAGTAGTTGATCTGTCCCGACATCCGTCTCGTCGGATTAAGGACCACCGCGACGTGGTGCGACTTGAAGCCGTTGAAGTCTTCGGATTGCTGCGCGCCGTTCACCAGGTTGTACATCACCGTCACCTTGTCGTTCAGCGGCAGCTTGCTGCGAAAACCAAAGTGATAGAACGGCAGGAAGTTGAAAAAATAAGACCGCGAGTAGTTGAAGTTGTCCTTGGTGTAATTCGATTCGTAGCCGAGGCTGCTCGCAAACTTTCCGAAATCGACAGTGAGACCTTTGCCCACGTCGAAAACGTAAGTGCCGTAGGCTTGCCATACCGGACGATAGGCTTGCGGCCGCGGTTCGTTCGCGGCGTTGCCCTGGACCGTTTCGGTCGCCTGCCCGTACTGAAGATCGAGACGCAGTCCCCAGCGCTTTCCTTTTTCGAGATTCGGGCTGTTCTCGATTACGAGCGCGGCCTGGTTGAGACTGAAGCTGTTGGACGAAACGTCGTAAGCACGCAACAGATTGATGCCGCCAACCGGACGGTTGAAGTTGTACCCGTAATAGCCGTCAAGCATGACGTTGAAAGTGGTATCACTTAAGAATCCCTGGTTTTCCTCGACTGGTTCAGGCGCAGGTGAGGACCTGGTAGTGACAGCGCCTTCGAGCGCTGCGATCCGTTTCTCCAACTGTTCGATGCGCTGTAGCAGCAACTGCTCGCGATCAGGCTGCTGAGCATTTCCGTTAACCGAGAACACGAAAACGGCTGTGAGCAAGATCAGAAGTTTCGACTTCCTGATCTTTCGTTCTCGCACATCCAGAAAGTGACCTCCGAGGATAAGCAATGGAATTCCGATGATCAGCAGCGCGAGCCCAAGGCCGTGCAGGAATGGATGGACCGTGAAATCGAGGATCCAGCCGGTCGTGAAAACGAATCCCAGCACCAGCGATACAAACGCGCCCACGAAGCAACAAAAGGCAGCCGCCGGCTCCCAGGCCACCGGGCTGCGTTGCACTCTTTCTTCCTTCATACATGGAACGTTACTCCCCTCGCCGTAAAAGCGGCGTAAAGGTTCCATAAAGAGTTTGTAAAGACGGGAGCGTTATTCGGCAGGACCGGGATCGAAGCGATAACCGATCCACGGTTCGGTCAGGATGTAACGCGGCGAGGTTGAGTCGGGCTCGATCTTCTTGCGCAACGTACCGACAAACACGCGCAGATATTCGTTTTGCTCGACGTAGTTGCCGCCCCAGATCGCAGCCAGCAGCGTTCGATGCGTGAGTACCTTTCCGGAGTGCTTAATGAAGTAGACCAGCAGGTCAAACTCCTTCGGCGTGAGGTGGACCGAGTTGCCGCTCACCGTGATCTCGCGCGACTCGAGATCGACGTGAAAGTCGCCTGAGTCGAGCGTGGTTTGCGCAGGAGAGTTGATCGCGGACGCGCTTGCCCGGCGCAGTGACGCACGTACGCGCGCCAGCAACTCGTCGATGCCAAACGGCTTGGTAACGAAGTCGTCGGCGCCGAGATCTAGCGCTTCGACTTTCGTCTTCTCTTCACCTTTTGCCGACAGGACGATGATCGGCACCTGCGAAACTGCGCGCAACCGCCTGCACAACTCGAGCCCGTCGACGTTCGGCATCGCGAGGTCGGTGATCACGAGATCCGGATGCCAGTCGTTGAAAGTTTCGAACCCTGACAAACCGTCAGCGGCGGCGCGCACGTCGTAACCGCGCGATTTCAGTCCGGTGCGAAGCACGCGAGTGAGCTGCGGCTCGTCGTCAACGACTAATATGCGCGCTCTTTCGTTCATAAGTTCTCGGCGACAGCATACGCCGGTTCAGCAGCAACGTCCTCGTCGCCAATCGGCAGCGTGAAAACGACTCGCGTCCCTTTGTTCGCCGCACCCGACTCGATCGAGATCTGCCCGCCGTGCGCTTCGACGATGCCTTTCGCAATCGCCAAACCCATGCCGGTGCCTGACGGTTGTCGCGTGCTCACGTCGCCGTCGCGCGTTGCGCGAAAGAACTTGTCGAACACGCGCTGGCTCAGTTCCTTCGGAATGCCGGGTCCTTCATCTTCGACTGCCATGCGGATCAGATCGTCGCCTGCACGTTCGGCCGTGATGCGAATGCGCGAGCCGGGCGGCGAATACTTCGCGGCGTTATCGATCAACGTATAGACCACTTCGCTGACGGCGCGTTCGTCAACGCGAACGCCCGGCAGTTCATCCGCGACCGCAATCTCAACCGGATGCCCGCGCGTGATCGACTCAGCTCGCGCGAGTGCGGCGGAGATGATCTCGTCCACGACACTCCATCGGCGGCGCAAGTGCAGTTCGCCCGCTTCGATGCGCGCCAGCTCGATCAAACCGTTGATGAAGCGGCTCAAACGATCGCACTCTTCGTCGATGACTTCCATCATCTCGATCTTCGACTCGCGATCGAGCGCCACTGCAAACTCTCCGTCATTTCGGCCGCGAGCTTCGTCGAGCAGCGTCGTGATCGAGGCTTTGATCGACGTGAGCGGCGTGCGCAAATCGTGAGTGACGGCGTCGAGCAGCGCTGACTTCAGTTTCTCGCTCTGCCGCAAGCCTTCCGCTTGACTGGCGCGCTCGAACGCCTGGCGCAACTCTTCGTAAAGACGTCCGATCTCGCGTTTGCCGGATTCCGCTTCTTCGGCCCGCGACTTGTGACGCGCCGAAAGTTGTCCGGCGGTTACGGCCGTGACGAGAAATGCGAGAAGCGCAATCCAGTTGTCAGCAGCGGCGATATTGAACGTTCCGAACGGCGGGAGAAAGAAGAAGTTGAAACAGAGCATGGCGAGGATCGATGCCAGCAAAGCCGGCAAACTGCCCCAGCGCGTGGCGATGAACAGGACGTTGAGCAGCAGCGCCAGCGAGACGGTCGTGGCATTCAAGTGCCCGCCGATGAGTTTCAGAAAGAGCGTCAACGCGGCGACGCTCAACCCGGCGACCACGTATCCGGTCCATTTCCGCTCTGAAATCATGTCCCTTATTGTATGACAATCCGTTTTTTCAAAACATGTACGACTAGCCAGAGGTCCCGCCGGCGTCCAAGCGAACCGTCAATGTTTTTTAACCCAGCCACCCGCCGCTAAAGCCCGTGCGGCGCAGGCCGTTGACGATGTACGGACAGCGCCGCATCATGCGCCAGATCATGCCCGTGCGGTAGTTCTCGATCATCATCACGATTGGACCTTGATCGAGCCCGTAGTAGCCCTGCGACACCCAGCCTTTCCCCTTTCCGGACCTGAATGTTGGGTTGTAACTGCACTTGAACCCGTACTTGCTGGTGATGTCGGGAAAGTCGCGGTTGATGCGGCTCAGCGACGGAAGGACCACCTCCGGCGCGAACGGCAACGACCCGCCGACGGCCCACGGCGACAACGTTCCATCATCAGGGCCATACGGGACCGCGCGCGCTAAGTAAGGGTGAAAGCGAACGCGCCGCCCCTTGACGCGGCGAATCGCCGGCCCGGGACCATCGCTCGCGGTGATGCCCCATGAGAACCGCCCGTAGCCATCAAACTTCTTCGGGTTGCGCATCGCGTATTCCTGCTGGACGTAAACGGCGCGCCGGCTGTTCTCGAAATAGTTGAGCGCCTTCGCGCGCATGTACTCATCCTGTATGCCGCGGAAGTCAATCCACATGTGCGACAGGTGATGAATGAACAAAGGGCCTGCGTAGAGAAACTCGTGCCCGTAGATCTTCTTCCACTGGTAAGTCCTGGTCCATTCGCGATAACTCTCCTCGGGAAGCGGAAACGTCCGCGACGCAAGCCCGAGCACGTAGAGAATCAACGCTTCGCTGTAGCCGGTCCAGCGATACCTGATGAAACCCGTCTTCGGCTTCCAGCCATGGGTGACTGTCAATCCTTTGTTCTGCGCCCACTGCCAGTCGGCACGATCGTAAAGCGACTGCGCCAGCGCCCGAAGCTCGCGTTCGTTCTTCGTGTCGCGATCGAAGTAGGCGGCCGCGGTTAGCGCTCCGGCGATCAGGTAGGTGGTATCGATCGTGGAGATCTCGGAGTTCTCGAAACGGCGGCCGGTTTTCATGTCGAGAAAGTGGTAGTAGAAACCGTGGTACCCGATCGCGTCCTCGTGCGGCCCCTGTGGCCCATCGTTGAAGAACCGCAGACTGACGAGCGCGCGTTTCACCGCTTCCGACCTCGTCATGTACTTACGTTCGACGGCGATCGGATACGCGGTAAGCGCGAAACCAACGACGGCGATTGACGATGACGAATCGACGCGCGTGTTGTCGGCGACAAGGCCGTTATCCAGGTTTATCTCGTTTGCGAAGTAATGGAACGTGTCGCGTTCGAGCCGATCGAGAGCTTCATCGGATATTGACGGTTCTAGTACTTTCATGCGCTCTTGAACTCAATTGTGATTGCCGCGACCGCATGAGGCGGCAACCTGGTTTTCAGCGTCAGTGTCCGGTCGTGATAGCTGAATGACTGTTTCTCAACAACTAGCTTCGAAGCCTCTTGTAACTCTTCAACTTCCCTGCTGCCCAGGTAATCCGGCCGGCCCATCTCCACCCACAACCGTTTCGGGTTCGCGTGATCTTCATCGATCCGCGTTATCGACGCTTCTAGCGGCTCACGCGCGTTCGTGAGCTGGATGTCGAGTTGTTCGGTCTCGATCGAGTGTCCGGGAGTCGTGTGATTCGTGAGCAACAGCGTCACGCTCGAATCTTTCTGGACCAGCGAGCAGTCGACAGTCTCGTGCAACCCATCGACGAGCGACTGCCTGTCGCCGAGAGTATGAAACAACTCAAACACGCGATACGTTGGTTTCGCGATTCCGTGCAGATTCAGCAGGCCGAAGCCGCCGTGAAACGGGACCGACGGAAAGTAGCCCTCTTCGAAAATGTCCGAGAATGTCCAGAAGCTGTAGCCTTCGACGAGGCCGTTAGCTTCGAGGATCGTCGATGCGACGAAGGCGGCGGCGTACGGTTCGTCCTGCAACGGATTTCGCGAGTTGGCGGAGGCGTTCCACTCCGTGTAGTAAACAGGCCGTCCGCCCGCGTACCGGCGCGTGTCCTGTGCCGCTTGCCGCAGGATTCCGCGCTGGCTTCTGAACAGTTGTTCTTCCAGATCTTTGACGCTCTCGTGTCCGTCGGTTGGGTAGTGATGAGTGCTGATGAAGTCGGCGGGCACGTTGTTGCGATCGCAGAAGTCGACAAAGTCTTCGATCCACTCGCTCTTCGCGGTCGCTGGGCCACCGACTCTGAATGCGGCGTCGACGTTTTTGATCGCTTCGGTCGTGTGACGATAGAGCTTGAAGTAATCGCGTTGAGTGCCGTCCCAGAATGCGCTCAGATTCGGCTCGTTCCAGACCTCGAAGAACCACTCCGCGACTTCCCTGCTGCCGTATCGCTCAACGCAATGAGACACGAGACGATCGATTAACGTGGACCACTGCTTGTAGTTGCGTGGCGGCGTGACGTTCGCTTCGTAACTGAAGACTGTTTTATCGCCGGAAGCGAGCGCACCGGGCATGAAGCTCAACTCGACGAACGGCTTCATGCCGATCGATAGAAGAAAATCGAAGACGCGTTCGCAGTTGAAGAACGAATAGATCAGCTTGTTCTTGTTGCGAGCGAGCGTGCCGAAGTCGTCCGACAGCAGACCGTGGAAGCGAACGTGCTGAAAGCCCAACTCGTTATGCGCGCGCTTCAGTTGGTCCTGCCAGTCAGCACGCAACGCCATCAGCGCATGATCGCTGCCGACTGTGTGTTCCCAGAAATGCGGGAGTGGCGTAGTCGCTTCTGCCAGATCACAGAAGAAAGTGAGGCGGCTCATTCCTCAACGCGATTCCTCTTGGTAACGACTCCATTAAAGAACGTTGCGCACAGCGCGCCGGCCCAGCTCGGCTGTCAGACCATAGACCAGGTGCGACGCCAGCGAATAAACGTGCGTCGAAAGTGGATACGCGGTTGGTCCTTTAGAGAGCCCGAGTAACGGGACGGCGGTCTCATCCGCGACGGCCCAGAAGACTGCGCCAAATGGGATGCCCGCGCCGGTCGTCACCTGCGGCGCCACTTCCGCCATCGCGCCGTAAAGGCCGCCGGTGACAGTGCCGAAAGCGTAATGGACCACTGCGCCCGCTGGTTCCTTCTCACTCCCGGTAAGCTCGTGCCCGAAGATGCCTTCCGAGATCACTTTTGCTGTTTCGACTGTGGCGTCGTCCTGTTCCTGTGGCGGCTCACCCGTTGATCCCGGGTGTGTAGTCGGTCCCTCGGTCGGCTGCATCGACTGGGCGCCGTGCGACTTCTCGTATCCTTCCTGGATACGCGTCCACGCTGCCTGAAACTGGTTCATGGTCCACGACGCGACGAGACCTGCGGCAAGTCCGGCAACCATTCCCTTCCACAGCTCTCCGCTTTCATTGGCCTGCTGCTGCATGATCGAGATCTCCTTTATAAACGAAACTCTATCTGAGCAACTTTCCGGCCACGCGTTTTTGAGAGCTTTTACTGGAATTCCCGCGCTGCTCGTGTACTTGTCTAATACAGGTTAGTGATGATCGTCGTCTCCGTGAGGTTCGGCGCCTTTCACGCGCGGCAGTAGCGGTTGAGGTGTACGTGACACGCTGACGAACCCGAACAGAGTGCTTTCCATATCTGCCGGAGCCGGGGTCATCACGAGGACGACATCGTCCGCGCGCATCGACACGTGGGCCTCGCTGCCGTCTTCGAGCCGCCCTTGCAGCACGACGCTCTGATCGCGCACTGCGAGCACGGCATCGACGGCCATGGACCGTCCGCCGGGCAGCCAGGCGGTCACTAAGGCACGGCCTTCGAAAGCCGCGCGAACATACCGCGCCTGCGACTTGAGCCACAGCAATGGTGGACCATCGTTCGGCGTCGGATGGAATAGTCGATCAACATTCTCTTCGTGCTCGGTATGTTCGCGCATTTTGTTCTTCCTTCGTTTTAGTTAGCACCCACTCATCCGACACACTCGCACCCAGATGACGAAGACAATGGCGAGTGCGATCGCGATCAAAACAAACAACCATGCTCCCAACACGCCCGCGCTTCCCGGCAGACTGGCAAGCGCCGCGGCAATGATGAACAGAGCAAGCAATATGATCACCCACCACAGCAACCGGCAACATCGCTGCCTGCGCGGATCTTCGTGGTCGTCGGTCCGCGGCGGCTCGCCGGCCGTCGAGGGATCGATCTGTCCCGGCGAGCCACCGACGCCGCGCACCTTGTCTCCAAGCACGGCAACGTATCGCTGAAACACGCTGTACCACCGGCTCGCGGGCTTGATCGTTCCGGCGATGTGCTTGATCACCGCCAGCGTCCGTTCCTCTTCCGGCCTGATCGCTTCCGACGTCGACACCGAGATGAACATCTCAAACGTGCCGACAACATAGCGTGGCAAGCCTCCGAGCTGTCGCACGACTACACTGTAACGCTCGCCTACCCTCACCGAATCCGGCAAGCGAATCGTCATCAGTCCGGCGATGTGCATCGGCGCGGGCGCTGGCAACGGGATGTAGTTGACGTCGGCAACCAGGCAGCGAATCGTGTGCGCATCGACTCGCTCCAGACGCTGTGGTCCGGATCGTCGTGCCGCGGCTGCGAGGATCGCGTCCGCATCGAGATCCGGCATGAAGAGCGTCACCTCGGAGTCTTCGGGCACGCCGTTCCACTGGATCATCAGCTCGTCAAACTCCGCCGCGTGATCATGCCCGCGAACGGCGTGCGTGAACGTCTCTTCACCCGCGCCGAACCGCACGTCTCGCTTCGTCTTCTGCGGCCAGGTGGTGCGCAGGTCAAACGTGTGGACCACGAGATGTGAATCCGCCGGTCCGGGATTGTCTGACTCGACGATCGCGAGATTTCGCTGTGCGAGATTGTCGTTGTTCGCCGGCGTGTCGCCTAACGGAATCGAATCCGGTCCGAAGCGGATCTCGGCGACCAGACACTGGTGACGCCCGCGGATCAAATCCTGAATGCTCTTCATTACACCGTCGCTCGGATCGGTGTAACGCGGCGTCGTCTGAT
>DASURS010000314.1:0-21154 GCA_036279935.1 Pyrinomonadaceae bacterium | reverse complement strand
TGGTAATCGACAGCCTGCTTCGTGACGAATCCGATCTCTCCGCCGTCGCGCGGGAAGAGTGGGGCTCAACCGTTTCCGCCGAGATTCGGCGTGAGCGTTTTATCGCCGGACTGGCTATCGAAAACATACTCAACAACATCTCGCGCCTCGTCAAAGATCCCGCGACGGAAGTCGCGCACGTTTCGGAAGTCGCCGAGGCGGCGGAGCGATTCGCGCCCGACGCGATCGTCGTCAGCGGCACGCTTCGCGACTTCGACTACTACCAGCAATCGATCCTCGACCGCTTCGGCAGCTTCATTCGCAAGACAAAGATTCCCGTCCTCGCGATCTGCGGCGGCCACCAGTTGGTCGGCTTGAGTTTCGGCGCGCGCGTGGTCACGCTCGACAAGCTCGAACAGCACCAACAACGGCTCGATCGGCCGCACGAATATCAGTATCGCTACGTGCGCATCACCGAGCCCGACGATCCGATCTTCGAGCACATCACGCTCGATACATCCGCGCCCGACGATTCGAAGCAGCCGCGGATTCTCCACGTCTGGCAGAACCACGGTCTCCAACTCGATCGCGTTCCTGACGGATTCAAACTGCTCGCGACGTCGTATCTCTGCCGCAACCAGATGATGGTGAAGCGCAGCGACGGCCAACTGATCTATACCGTGCAGTTTCACCTCGAAAAGTCATTCGAAGACTGGAACAAGAACCGCACGCGATGGGAGCATCCGAACGAGTCGCGCGACGGCCGCATCCTTTTCGAGAACTTCCTGGTAATGGCCACCAGATAGTGCCGATTGTTGATTGCCGATTGCCGATTGGTCGCACACTAACGGTTTACCGTTTTGGTTTCCGGTAGCTGATTGCAACACGCAATTGGCAATTGGCACTTGGCAATAATCGGCCCACTTTGACCCCTTTAACTTCGAAGACTCTGCTCCAGGCCGCGCAGTATCTGGGTGCTCGCGATGAAATACTGGCGCGGGTCCTGGCTACACATGGCGCTCCGCCGATGTGGCGACGGCCCACCGGATTCGCCACACTCGTACACATCATTCTCGAACAACAGGTGTCGTTGAAGTCTGCGAAAGCGATGTTGCTGCGGCTTCAATCGGCCGTCCAGCCGTTTACGCCCGACCGTTTCGTTCACTTAGGCGAGATGCACCTGCGCGGCCTCGGAGTCACACGACAAAAGTCCGAGTACTTGTTTCACCTTTCAGTCTCAATCCTCAACGGTGAATTGAACCTGAATAGATTTTCCCGCATGGATGATGATGAGGTGAGACAGCAACTGACGCGAATAAAAGGAATCGGATCGTGGAGCGCGGATGTCTATCTGTTAATGGCGATGAGGCGCGCTGACATCTGGCCCGCTGGTGATTTGGCGCTGGCAGTCGCTGCAAAGGATCTACTGCAACTCGAGAGACGACCAACGCCCGATGAGCTGGAAACAATCGCCGAGAGGTGGCGTCCCTTTCGCGCCGTCGCCGCGCGGATGCTGTGGCAGCATTACCTCGGCAAGAAGGTCCGCGCATCTGAGTAGCGGAGACGCCGAAATGCCTCCGCTCTCGGTTTATACCGCGTTACTGCAATGACACGTCGTCAACTCTGAATATCGTCGGCAACGTGCTGTCGTTGGTGCCGCGGAATTGAATCCGCACTGTCTGACCGGCGAACGAACTGAGATTGAATGGTCCTCTCAACACGTACGCTCCTGCCGTGCCGCTATTCTGATTACTGAACGTCGCCAGCGTCGCGAGCAAAGTCCCTGTCGTGCTTCGTACTTCAATGAAGAGACGATCGAAGATTGCTGCTCCAGCCGCCTCGTTCGTCGTGATGTTCAGCCAGAACTGCAGGTTCGAACAGCCATTACTCGGAACAGTTACGGTTTGGAAAAGAGTCCCGGTAGTGCTGTTCACGCCGTTGAGAATCGCGTAGGCAGTTCCGCTGTGTGGGAACGATCCCGTGCTGCGGGTTACCTGTCCGCTGAATGTCCACGGCGTTGTGCCGGTTTCGAATCCCGGGTTGACGATCGCGTTCGTACACGTACCACCGGCGCCCGCCTGAGTTACGCTGAACGTCAAACCCGCAATCGTCATCGAACCGCTTCTTGAAAGCGAGCCAGTGTTTGCCGCAACAGCGTAGTTCACTGTTCCGCTACCGGAACCACTCGCGCCGGACGTGATGGTGATGAACGAGTTATTGCTCGCCGCGGTCCAACTGCAACCGGCGGTCGTAGTCACCGACACGCTTGCCGATCCGCCTGCCGCTGTAAAGCTCGCACTCGTCGGATTGATCGAGAAGGAACAAGCGCCTCCGCAATCTGCGGGTACGTCGGTCGCCGCAACATGCGTCGTGCCATCGTTACCCACCGCCGAAACGCCCATGCCGTGACGTGCAAACACTGCCCAGATGGCGCAGCGATTCGCTCCGCCATTCAGGTTTTGATCGGCTTGAAGGATGCCGTCGCGTGCGTTCAGGAATGACGGACGAGTGGGTGTGAACTTCATCCCGTTGAGCACAATGCGGTCGGTTATCGCAGCGCCAAGCTGCGTTCGCAGGTCCCAAAGAGTTGCGGCCCAGACTTCGCCGTCTCTATGAACTTCGAAACCTCCCGCGCCGACGTCCGCGTAAGAGTCATGGACGGCTGCGGCAGGAACAGTGTAGGCAGCACGCCGAATGCCGGCTGTGTTATTGACGACGTACTCGCCAACAGCACCATTGTTGTTGATTGTGATGGACCAATAGTCGGACCAACCTTCGCCCATGGCGCCTGACTGTGTACCGCTCAAAGCGCCACTGCCGTTGCCAATCAGACGGTTCGAGATGCCGTGTCCATACTCGTGGAATACAACATCGCTATCCACCGAACTATCGCGGTCAGGAGTGGGTGCGGTGAACAGAAACTGTTGCATCCGCGGACGCGAACCGTCCGGCGGTGTCGCGAAGTTTGCGTTGTTTGTTCCCGAGCCGTCCTGCGCTTCCGCGCGCACGGAATCGTTTCCGCTGCCCCCGCGGCCGAAGTTGTTCACCTGGAAGTTGCGCGCTGTCTCCGTAAACCCGAGGTTGTACGAGAAGTCGTGCATGATGTTGTTGAAGTAAAACAGGTTCGTCACAACGGCGGCTTGCTGTGTCCTTGGATCTACTGTCGTGGAGAACGGAAACGTGAAATCCTGGTTCGCCGCGGAGGCGTGACCGGTCGCGAGACCCGGGCCGTTGTTATTGTCCGGTGCGTTGTTGGCATCTGAATCGAGGTAAGCTTCGACGTTGTTGCCCGTCGTTACGGTCGAAGTTCCCATCCAGCCGGCCGCCGTGTTGATGGTGGTGTCGCCGACAAATGAAACGAGTTGGCGTGCACCCTTGTCAGGCGCTTCCGTGTAAACCGTGCCTTGCGCTTCAAACAGATAAAGGTTGTGACGAAACAGAAGCTCGCCGGTGTAAGCGTCGAGTAGAATTTCGTACCACTCTTCCGGACCGACTTCCGCAAACACGTGCCAGGCCAGGCGGCTCTCACCACCGACTCTCACTACATTCTGTTCTGAGAGTACTTCCTCAAAATTCGGATCCAGCGGATTGGCGAAGCGAGACATTTCCGTCGTCGACGCTCGAGCGTAATTCTCGACGAAAGACGGAAAGACAGTTCTGTCCCCATGTTCGAACGCTTTCGCGATCGCGTTTGCTTCGGTCATCGCTCCCTGACGTTTGCGTGGTGGGCCATCGACCAGAAATCCCTCGCGGACGTTGAGCACTTCGCCATTTCTGTTAACGACGACTTGAACCTGTCCTTCAAATACCTTTAGACCAGCGACAGTCTGCGTGTAATTCAGGAAACTGGTTCCCTGGTCGTTATCTTCGTTTTCCAGTTTTAGATCGCCGACGCCGCCGGTCGATAGTGCGAAGACGGCGTTGTGCCGCGCGAGAAACTTGCGAGCAAGGTTGTCGGCCGTATCTGATTGTGGTTCGGAAAGAGCGGCGCCATCGACGAAGAAGCTCTTCATTGCGCCTGCTTCGTTGACTATCGCGTGAAGATTCTTAGCGTGCTCGTCTCTCAGAGACGAACGGAATTCGTCGACTGCGGAAGCTCGAGAGCGGGTGAGAGCATTTTGCATCGCCGCTTGTTTACCGGAAGTTGACCCAAGGTCCACGTCGTCAAACTCGCCGCGACCGGCCAGTCGAACGTCGACGTTTGGCAGTGCTCGACCGGTAGATCTGATTGGCGTTTGCTGTTGTGCAGCGTCTGACTTCCATAACGGCAGGACTGTGGCAGCCGCAGCGGCTACAGCGAGAACTGTGAAGATCAAAATTTTACGAATCATTTGCGCCTCCTTTGGCTTGAGGTAAGGCAGGGCTCGGTGAAACTATTTTGGGAGAATTGTGGTTTTTGTCTGGAGCGAAGGACGCACAGAGTAGCAGATTCCCGTGAAGGGTGTAAATGTGAGGAGGAAGTGAAGGAATCACATAAATCTATTTCGAGATCGTAGAGGCGCTTGTCGTCGGCGCCGGTATGCCACCGAGCGCTTTCGTCTCGGGCACGTTCTCCATCGTCATCTCGATGAGATCGTCGACAACGGCTTTCAGATCGTTCGTCTCACGATAGATCTGAAGCTGGCGATCGGCTGACGTGCCGCGTTCGAGGATCGTGTGAATGTGATTGATCTCGTTTCTCGACCCGAGCTCGTCGACGACGTCGTCGACAAATTCCAGCAACTCCAGCACCAGATCGCTCACCGGAACTTCGGTCTGTTTTCCGAAATCGATCAGTTTGCCCTCGAGCCCGTAGCGGACCGCGCGCCACTTGTTTTCCTGAATCAACATGCGGCGATAGAGCCGGAACCCGAGGTTCTTGTCGATGAGGGTGTTCAGCTTCGCGACGATTGCCTGGAACAACGCCGCGATCGCGATGGTGTCGTCAACGCGCGTGGGAATATCGCAAACGCGAAACTCGAGCGTCGGGAAGTATGGATGCGGACGGATGTCCCACCAGATCTTCTTTCCGTCGTTGATGCAGCCGGTCTTGACGAGCAGATCGACGTACCGTTGAAAACCGCTGTAAGAGTCGAAGTGATCGGGAATGTCGGTCCGGGGAAATTGTTTGAAGACTTCCGTGCGATAGGATTTGAGACCGGTGTTGTGGCCCATCCAGAACGGCGACGACGTCGAGAGCGCCAGCACGTGTGGCAGGAAATAGCGAGCAGCGTTCATGATGTGGATCGCACGCTCGCGATCGGCCATACCGACGTGAACGTGAAGTCCGAAGATCAAGAGCGAGCGCGCGACTGTCTGAAGCTCCTGCACCAGCAGCTCGTAACGTTCGTCGTCGAATATCTTCTGGTCCTGCCAGCGTGAGATCGGGTGCGTGGAAGCGGCGACGATCGCGAGCCCGTTTTTCTTCGCGAGGCCGGCGATGATGCTGCGCAGCCGCGTGATATCGGCGCGAGCTTCCTGGATGTTACGGCAAATGCCCGTGCCCACTTCCACCATCGACTGGATCATTTCCGGTTTGATCTGCTCGCCGAGCAGCATCTTGCCCTCTTCGAGAATCTCGGCGACGTGCGACCGCAGCTCGCGCGTTTGCGGATCGACTATCTGAAATTCCTCTTCGATGCCCAGTGTGAATTGCTCGAACATTTGCCCTCTTTCTCAGTCTAACTATCGATTCAAATATTTCGCGATCATCTGCCAGTCGGGCCTGATCTTGCCCAGAAACTCATGGCGCAAATGCCTGAACGCGCTGCCCGGCGAATGGACCGGGCTGTACAGATCGAAATGTACGTACCAGGTGCGCGGTTCGCCTTCCTGATACAGGAAATGCAGAATCGCTTCGCCTCTTCTCCGTTCGTAGAAACCGCCGTGCGTATCTTTATGGTTCGCCATCAACCGCGTGAAGTCGCGCCGGCGAGTCAGCGTCGACTCGATCATGGGCCAGGCCTCGAATTGCAGGCCAACGCCGCCTTCACCATAGACGTTCGTTATTCGTTTGACCAGATGCCACAGGCCTTTTACCTGCATCCGGTTCAGCAACAGGATCAGCGCCTGCTGCTTGTCGATGGTCCATGACTCGAACGCGGCGGCGTCCGTCGGTTGGCCCCACAGACCGGCGAGTTTTCCCTGAAGCAGTTCGCGCTTCGCCAGAGAAAGGTCGTCCCACTTCAGCACCGGCGTCATCGCTTTAGCGGCCTTGCTCATTGGAAACTTCGCGTTCGAGCAGCGCGCGCACCTCATCGGTCAGGTTATGAAACCGCAATCCGACGCCGCGGCCCGGATTGCTGTAAACGACTTCCGCGTTGCAAACGACGGTCACGTCCTGGCGAAACGGAATGCGGACCAGCAGAAACGCGCCCTCGGGAATACTCGCCTGAGTGTTCATGTAGAGCCCACCGGGGCTGATGTCTTTTGTGCTGGCCACGCCGGTCACGTCCTGTCCGTCGAAAAAAACGTCGAGAATGAGCCGCGAGCGGTCGTGAGCGCGGCGTTCGTCCTGCGTTTGAAATTCGTCGTCTGCCACAGCATGCCTCCCACGAAGCAGTGAGTGAAAATCCGTGATACCGAATTGTACCTGTTTTCGCTACTTTTGGCTGATGATGAAGGTTGGCACCATTCCGCCGCCCGAAGTCACGTTGGCCAGCTCCGTCGCGGACAACCGGGTGAAAGCTGAGCCGACTTTGCCGTTGAAGAGCAACGGGTCGAGATCGACGAGTTGCTCCGCAAACTCGATGCGCCCGTCGGCGGTCAGCGCCGGAAACGTTTCGCGCGCTGTCGGAACGCGTTCCTGAACGAGATAGTCGCCGTCTGCGAGCGCTTCCTCGATGGCCGTGTCCCAGGTCCCGGCGTCGGCGTTCCAGCCGATCGTGATTCCATGGCCGCCGTAATCGTCATTTGGTTTGAGTACCAGCCGCTCATTGTTGTTGCGAATGTATTCGAGCAGTTCGATTTTTTCTTCGTGATAGTCCGAGCGTTCGTCACGGACGATGCGCGTCCACGGAACGTGAGATCGAATCGCGTCGAGTTCCGCGTTGCTGAATAAATGCGCGTGACGGCGGTCTGTGAGAACGGCGAAGAGCGCCTTCTTGTGAATGAGCTTGGAACGAAAGCTGTTGACCATGCAGATAGCGCCGGCGCTGTACGCTTCGAGTAACGCCGGGTAATCGTTCATAACTGGTAAGTACTCGTTTACCAGCAGGCGTTTGTAGACGATGTCGATCTCCTGACCGGCGTAGCTCAGGCGGTTATGCTTGAACTCGAGTTCCTGCGGCGTGCAGATGACTGACGGGAAGCCGGCGGCTTCAAAGTACTCGCGGAAGAGTTCGAACTCTTTTACGGTCGGCACGTCCGGGAGATCGACTATGGCTATTCGCGGTGGGCGTTCTGGTCTGCGGCCGAGGTATTCGTGATACGAATCGAGCAGGACCTCCAGCATCAAGCGTCTGCCGTGCATCGAGCCCACGTTGTAGTCCTGGGTGAACTGCTTCATTACCGGAAGACTGGAAAAGATCTCGTAAGCGGCGTCGGCGTACGCGATTCCGGCGGGGCTCTCGCCGTTCAGCTCGACGAAGCTGTAGGCGTTGGTTGTTAGAAACGAGTCGAGCCGCGAAGTTGGGGAGACCGCTGAGTAACCGGGATCGATGGCGACGAGCTCACGTTCGACGCCGCTCAGTCCGAGGTCGTCGATTATCCTGCTGTCGTTGACAGCGGCATCCTTGACCTTCTGTATCGCCGACCAGACAGTCTCACAGATAGCGCAGATCCGCGCGAAATCCTGTTCGGAAACAAAGTGCGGCCTCAAGTATGGAGACAGTCTGCGGCCGCCAAAAATGAGCCTCGCACGCTCGAGTCCCTCATCGAGCATCGCGCGCGACTCCTCAGCCAAATCCTTATTCGCAAGTAGATCGTGATACCGCCCAACAGCCTCGGGGAACATAGGTGCGTCGACAGGTCCTCTTTGGATGTGATTTGAGGACCTAGGGTAACACAGTTGCAAAACCTATCGAGATCGATTATTGACTTGGCCCTTACCCACCCCTCGAATAATCGATTGACATTCACAACAGCCACGTTGTACAACGAATCTGTTGCACAACAAAACTGTTGTATAACCGCCCGCCCTCGGCAACCTAAGGAGAGTAAATGGTAATTAATCGGGTCGGAGCGCCGGTACGAGGCGCTGATTTCTATGGGCGGGACACGTTTGTCGACCTCATCTGGCAAAAACTCAAAATCGGCAACATCCTGCTTGCCGCTCCGCGCAGGTTTGGAAAAACGAGCGTCATGTACCAGTTGATCGACGAACCGCGATATGAATTCAAAATCGTTCACGCGGACCTCGAATACATGACTGAACCGGCGGAATTGATATCCCAATTGGTGGTACAGCTCGCGAAGGATACAGGACTCGCGCGCGTCGCAAACGGGCTCAGTTACTTCCCCAAAACACTCTGGACCAGATTCAAACAGACATTTTCTGAAGTCGAGCTCCTCAAAGTGAAAATAAAGCTGAGGGACGAGCTGCGCCCGAATTGGCAGGAGAGCGGCGAGGAGTTGTTCAGACGAATTGCGGATTTCCAGAGCACGATTGTGTTCGTGCTCGATGAGTTTCCCATGATGATTGATCGCATGGCCCGGTCAGCCACTCATCGCGAGGAAGCAAAGACTCTGCTTCGCTGGCTTCGTGCGCTGCGACAATCGCCGAACATCGGAAACGTACGTTTCCTCGTCGCTGGTTCGATCGGCATCGACCACGTATTGAGTGAATTGGAGGAAACAAGCGCCATCAATGATTTTGAGAAAGTTACGCTCGAGCCATTCTCACCAAGGGTTGCCGCCGGCTTACTGTCGGAACTCGCCAGATCGCAGAACATCTCTCTTTCGCAATCCAGCAAACGAAAGATGCTCGAGGTGATCGGCACTCACGTGCCTTACTTCGTTCAAGTGATCTTTTCGGAGGCTGCAAAGTCTCACGCGCAGGACGGGCTGCCAATCACGCCCAAAAGAGTGGAGCAGATCTATCGAGACAAAGTGCTCGGCGTCGACTGCAAAACTTACTTCGATCACTATTACGGCCGGCTGAGATCCTATTACGAACCACACGAGGAAAAGACGACCAAGCGAATTCTCCGCGAACTCGCAGTGGTGGGCCGTCTCAAGCGTGATTCCTGCTATCAGATCTACCGACAAAACAACGGTGACGGATCGGAAATTGAGCAGTTCAACCGGCTAATGACCGGCCTCGAGAACGACTTCTACGTTCGGTTCGACACAAACACGAGCGCCTACGAATTTGCCAGCAAGCTTCTTCGTGACTGGTGGCTCCGCCACTATGGACTTGAGGCTTCGTAAACGAGGTACACGATGGAACTTTTCTACAACCCGGAACGAATGACCGAGACTGAAGTTAAAGAGACTTTCGTTGCCAATCAGTGGCTGGTGGATGAGATTCTGTCGATACTGAAGCAGCAACCGAAAGGCGCTGGGGTTCAGCACGTCCTCATCATCGCGCCGCGCGGAATGGGAAAGACAACAGTGCTTCTGATGTTGCGCTTTGCCGTTCTGGAGAGTGAGTTGGCCCAGTCGTGGCAGCCGGTATTGTTTCCGGAAGAATCGTATGCGGTTTACGACTTAGCGGACTTCTGGCTTGCAGGACTGGGCCATCTTGCCGCCGATACGCAGGATGAAAAACTCAGCGCAAAAATCGCGGAGCTTCAACGTACGCATCCGGATGGCGACGAGTTGGAAGAGGCTGCGGTGGCAACCATCAAGGATTGGCGAAGTAAAAATGAGAAGCAGATCCTGATGCTCGTCGATAGCTTTGACGACATTCTTACCCAAATTGGGGACGAAAGAGATAACGCGAAACTGCGGGACGTCCTGATGAACGACGGGACGATGATGTTAGTTGGCGGTGCGACCACTTTCTTCAAGGAAGCGCGGGACTACGATCAGCCGCTCTACAACCTTTTCAAAACCTACGACCTCGCGAGTCTTGATTCCAGCCAAATACACGAACTCTTACGTCGTAGAGCGAGGCTCGATGGGATCGAAGACTTCGATGAGCAGCTACGCCGGAACGCATCGCGTGTTCGAGTGTTGGAATATTTCACGGGTGGAAATCCGCGTCTGGTCATGATGCTTTACCGAGTGATTACGCGATCCGATGTTTCGGAATTAAAACGCGGGATAGAGAAACTCCTCGATGAAGTAACGCCTTATTACAAGTCGAAGATCGAGAGTCTGCCGGCGCAGCAACGCAAAATTTTGGACCATATCGCGCGTATGAGCTCGCGTACTCGCGAGGGGCTGACGCCGACCGAGATTGCCGCTTCAACTCGCTTAACGCCGAATCAAGTCAGCTCTCAACTCAAGCGATTGGCTGATATCGGATACGTGCGCGCGGCAAACGTTCGCGGACGCAGTTCCTATTACACCCTGTCTGAGCCGTTGTATGCGATCTGGCATCAGATGCGTTTTGGCCGAGAAGCGCGGGAGCGAATGAATTGGTTAGTTTCGTTTTTGAAAGGCTGGTATGACGCGGAAGAGATAAACGCGGAGTCCGTGAAACTCGAGGGCCGATTTCAGGAATACATGACGGCCGGGAGGTTGAATGAAGCGCGCGACGTCCTGGAACATCGTCACTATCTCATGCGCGCGTTGGAGAACGGTTCCGAGCGCTCGCGCACAGTCGAGAGCATTATCCGTTCTTATCTCGAGCTCAAAGACTTTGACACGCTAAGGCGAGAGGTGCTCTTCGAAGTGGAGAGCGAGGACCTGACGCATGACACTAAAGCGCGCCTGGTCGAAGCCGGCCTGATGAACGACGAGCAAGTAAAGGATGAAATCGCGGCGCAGTGTGATGCTGCCCTCGACCGGGCGCTGATTGCCCTAAAGGATGCTCGCCTGGAGGAAGCCAGAGAAAACCTTGATGCTGCTGTGGCACTCAATCCAGCCTCAGGTTTTTTTCAAGGTATGCTTGCTCTGATTTACGTGCTGATGGACAAACATGAAGAAGCCAAAGCCGTACTCGAGAAGGCGAAGTCATTGCTGGAACATGATTCAGTTGCGCGGCTGAAGATTGGAGCTTTGGAGAGTGCCCTGGAAAAGGATTTCAAAGCGACCAAAGCTGCTCTGAATCAGCTCGACACACAAAATGCGTTTCAAGGTTGGGCGTGGGTGGGTATGATTCTCAAAGCAACCTCACAACTCGAAGAATCTCTCGAAGCATTTCGTCGTCAGACTGAACTCGATCCCGCTAGTTTTGCCGGTTGGTTCGCTCAAGGCGAGGTACTCGACGAGCTGAATCGCTTCGATGAGGCACTTGAAAGCATCGATCGCGCCATCCAAATCAACGCAGAAATGCCCGAACCACATCATCTACGCGGATACATATTGGTCCGGCTGGATAGAATCGAAGAGGCGATCGAGAGTTTCGATCGAGCTCTGGCATTAGATGCTAATTCTTACGATTCACTAGTTCCGAAGAGTCGGATCTTAGCGGAACTCGGAAGATACGACGAGGCACTCGAAACTGCGGATAAGGCACTCACAATCGCGCCCAACTCGTTCGATGCTCATTATCTTCGAGGACTAATACTTGGCTCCCTTGATAGAGCCGAGGACTCCAGGAGTAGTATTCGACACGCCTTCAGTTTGACCTCGCCTACTCATGCAGCCCTTCGGTACACCCCGCATGCTATTTCCATGAAACTGGAATTGTCCTTGATTGATAAAAATCGCAGCGACGCGATAGAGGACTGGCGACAGCTAAAAGAAACTGCCGAAAAAGAAGGAGGGCAAGCTCGCTGGATTGAACTTGCGTCAACGGTTCTGCGCGATTCAGCCGAGTGGGGCGGGTGGGATTTCTTAAGAGATCTGGTTGATGAATCTGATCTGCAGGAATCGCTCTTTCCATTAGCGCGTGCTTTGGATTATGTGACGACGGGAGATAAAGCGTTGATTGAAAAACTATCGCCCGAAGTCCGAAAGATTGTTGAGGAAGTCGTAGAGGCGCTCGAGAGCGCTGCTCCGAAGAGCAACTCACGTAAGAGCAGGACCAGGAAACCGAAGCGGAAATAGTCAGTACAAACTTACTGCTTCGGCGGATTTACCGTGATCACACGCTTCTCTTTGTTCCGCACGATCTCAAACGTCATGGGTGACGTCTGCTTCGGAGGTAAGAACGGGCGGCGCAGGGGGTTTACGGGTTTGCCGTCGATTGATTGAATGACGTCTCCCGGTTGCAGGCCCGCTTCAAAAGCAGCAGTCGATGGTTCGACGTAGACCACGAGCAGACCGGCCGTCGTTCCGAGTTGCGACGCAACCGGCGGGCGCAACGCGATCGTCTCGATGCCGTGTTCCATCAGGCGGAACGTGTTCGTCCCGAAGAAACGGTTCTTGAACTTGAACGTAAACTGCGGATCCAACATCCCGCTCAGCTTCACGTTCAGCGCTTCCTCCGCAACACGATCCGGACGCGCCACTGTGAACGATACCGAACTGCTTGGTCCAGCCTGTTCCAGCAACCACGTGAAATCCTCGCCGTTCGCGATCTCCTGATTGTTGACTTTCAGAATGACGTCGCCAACACGCAACGCAGCATCCGCTGCCGGGCTGCCGGGAACGATTGACGTCAAAAGTATCCCTCGATGCTCACCAGCCAACTCTGCGGCGCGGTCCAGTTTCCAGCCATGATTCACAAACTGATCGACTTTGAGCGCCGCAACAGCTTCACCGCTGACGCCGAGCCACGGCTTCGGAACACTTGCCTGCCGGTCCAACACACGCCGTGCAGCACGACGAATCAACTCGACCGGCAACACGCTCGCTTCCCTTCCCTGTAGCCCGTCGACGATGCCTAACGTCTCACCCGCTTCGTTCACCGCAACGCCGCCGATCACCGCTTGCGACAGACGCGGAGAACTAACCTTGAACCGCGCGACTCCACCGGCAGGACCGCGACGCACGTCGTATATTTTTCCTTCGGTAGCGCCGATGCGAACGTAAAGCCCGGAAGTGTTCAGCAGTCCGCGCTGCCCGGTAACGGGTTCCGGACTGAACAGACGCACACTCTCTCCAACATCGCCAGGCTCGACGTTGATCGCGCCCGCGGCTGACGGATTCTTGTCGGCGAGACGCAGTATTGAAAGCCCGGTAACGGCGTCGAGCCCGATGTATTTCGCGGCGAGCGGTTTGCCGTCAGGACCGATGACCGTGACATCAGGCGACTCGAAGAAACCAGTGCCAAACCCGGCCATCGATCTAGCTGCACGCAAGGCAGCCTTCGTCTTTGGCGGCGAAGGTGGCGAGGCAGGCATTGGCGCCGCAGGAGTCGGAGGAGCAATGTCGGGAGACGGAATATCCGGTACTTGAATATTCGGTTCAGTAAAACCGAAAGCCCCGAACTCGACGTCAGCCTCCGGCAACCACGCGGCGATCGTTTCACCATCGTCCATGGCGAGGCCGGCGATCACGTTCGTGTGAACGTCGTCGAGCAGGTTAAAAGCGGAGTCGAGACTGGCGATCGCCTGCGCGTGCTGGTCGGCGCGCATCAGCAGACGAAACATTTTGAGACCATTCAAACGGTGAACGATCGTGACGACTTGCGGAGCAGCCAGTTTCCTGTCCGCGGGCCGCGGGCTCACCCGCGACGGTGGCGCAGCTTTTTTGGGAGGTGGCGCGGGAGCTTGTGCCTTGTAAGAAGGCGCCATCGTCGCTACACAGCACAACAACACACCTGTCAATGTCGCGACTCGCTTTAGCATACTTAATGACATCTTTCGAAAAACTCTGATCTGCGTTTTACCAAACACCCTTTTGCGCAAACTGATTGCCGGTCGCCAATACCCGCTGCGAACCGAAACTGATCGTCGGTACGAAGATCGTTCGCGCGTTACCGTCACCGTCGTCGATCGAAACCTTCAACGACTGCAACGAAGCGTCGATCGGAAAGATCGCCGACTGCCTTTGCGACAGCGACATCACTGACGCGCCTTCGCTCGCGCGATCGATTGACGCCAGCGACGGCTTCGGCCGGGATAAACGGTCGCCCCTGTTCCTGCGCGGAACAACATCACTCGAAGCGACGACAACCGATGGCGTCTGGCTATCGGGTTTGACTCCTTCAGCCGGTTTGACTCCTTCGGCCGGTTTGACTTCATCAGGCCGAGAAGCTGGACGAGTTGGATCGTCCTGACCAACGGCGACTGCGGACGGTTTTTGCTGCGGAACGACATTCTGCTTCATCGCATTTCGCACGAGGACGACGCCACCGACAAACAGAACCAACATCGCCGCCACCGCAATGCCTCTCGTCGCAAACGGCCACTGTAGCGCTCTCAAGTGAAACGCGGCCCCGCTTGGCTCGTTCGCGAGGCGCGCTCGCAAGCGGAAGTCGAAATCAGGTGGCGCCTGGATCGTGCCCAGGCCGCCGACAATCTGCCGCAGCCGCGTTTGCTTCTCGTGAAACTCGCGGCACGCGCCACACTCGCGAAGATGTTGCGTCACGTCAACACTGCACTCATCGCCCAGCATCAGCTCGTCGAGCTCGCGACGAATTGCTTCACATTTTGTTTCCTTCATATTTCTCACCTACAAATAAGCCCGCATCTTCTCTCGCAAGAACCCTCTCGCCCGGCTGATTCGCGACTTGACCGTGCCCTCGCTCGTCTCCAGGATTTTGGCGATCTCGTCGTAACTGCGGCCGTCGACATCGCGCAGGATCAATGGTGCGCGATACTTCTCGGGCAGCGTGCCGATCGCGCGTTGAACGGCGTTGCGGCGTTCGGCGTCGACCAGTTCGGAATCCTGCAACGGCCGGCAGTCTGGCGGATTCAACTCTTGCGGCTCGGCGCCGTCGCTTGGCTGAAAGAAGCCGGTCAGCGAAACGAGTTTGCGGCGTTTGCGTTTTCGCAGTTCGCTGATCGCGAGGTTTGTCGCGATGCGATAGATGTACGTCGAAAACGCATAGCTGCGCTGATATCTGTCTCGTGCCCTGTACACCCTCACGAAGGTCTCCTGCGCCAAATCGACGGCGCCGTCGTAGTCGCTGGTCATGCGATAGATGTAACTCGTGATCTGGTTCCGATAGCGACTCACCAATTCAGCAAACGCGTCCTGATCACCGGTCCGGGTCGCCTCCAGCAACGCATGATCGGAAGTGGGGTCTTCCAGCACCTCCTGTAGCTGTGGGGCGAAGGCCAGCTCGTCGATGGTCGTCAGCGTATTCATCAGGGCAGGCAGGCTCTCATGCGTTTTAGGAGCGAGGTAGACCTCGGCTCGAACGATAAGTTTCGCGGGCTCGACAATTGAGTTAGCGCCGGGCGTTCGGATTATACCCGTACCCGCCGCGCACCCAACAGCATCACACGCGCGGATTTACGGCTGGTTCCAGGAAGAAGGTGAAAAATCCACCAACTGCCGTTGGTGGGATTTCGATGTTATTGCGGAGGCTTATGTAGGTTGGCGGTTAAGTAATCCACCCACTTCCGTGGGTGGGATTGCACTCTCGAACCTGGCGGGCGTTAGGCTTCTGGCCGGGAGAAAATTGAGTCGCTGACTTTGACGCCGTAGGTGATCGTCATCACGTGCGTTTCCTGACTCTGGCGGCCGTCTTCGAAAAGCACGGTGCGGTACGGAGCGAGGGTCTGCTGCACCGGCCGGTAATCGAGGAACTTCTTCACGTACTTCACCGCCGGCCCGCCCGGAATTCCCTCCTCATATTCCAGCCACAGGATGCGAAGCGACTTCGAGCTGATGTAGTAGCGCGTCTTGCGGCCCTCTTTGTCAGCGAGGTCGATCACGAACAGGTCCAAACCCTTTTGCTGGTCTTTGCCGATGAGCGTCAACGTCGAGCCGCACTCTTTGTACCGCAATAGCGAATCGATGCTGTGATGGTGCTGGGAAAGGAAGTTGGCGGTGGCGTCCTGGCGCGGCGTGAAGGCGGCCCCGTTAATGAGTCCCCAGAGTTTTCCCTCGCCGAAAATGAGCGAATACTCCATCGTCGGCAGCTTCTGATCCAATCGAATCTTGTCTTTGTCGAGGTTCTCGCCGCGGATGAAACGACGCTCGTAGTTGGCTTCCTCTGCGTTGCCCTCGGCGTTGAAGCGAGTGATCTTGCCGCGCTCGATTCCGTTGCGCCGGATGTGCTCGAGGCCGGGGCGCGTGCCGTAAATCAGGATTACCGACTCGACGATCTGCTCGGCGGTGTATTTTGTTTCGCCCTTGTTGTCTTTCTGGGGCTTAGGTTCCGGGGCCTTGGTTTCCTGAGGTTTTTCCTGGGGCTTGGTTTCCTGCGCCGAGACTGGGACCAGGAGCGCAGAAAGCACGATGAGGGCGATTATTGGGCGAAGCAAACTAAACTGTCTCCTAAATTTAGCCTAACACCAGGGAGAGGCGAATTGTAACACAGACGCCGGATTTCAACAGAATCGGCGAATTCCGTACTTAGACTGCTGTTTGACAAGATTGGGCTGCCCGCGTATGTTGCTTCGTTTTTGCAGAAAGGAAAACCCATACGCACATGAAGAGAGTCGGAGTCCTCGTAGGCCGGGAGAAGACCTTTCCGGATGCCATCATCAAAGCTATCAATGAAAAAGGAAACGGCGAAGTTGTCGCCGAGTACATCAAGCTGGGCGGTGTTCTGTTCGACGCGCCGCCAAAGTACGATCTCGTCATCGACCGCATCTCGCACGAAGTGCCGTTCTATCGCGCCACGTTGAAGCGCATGGCGCTCGAAGGAACCATCATTATCAACAATCCCTTCTGGTGGACGGCGGACGACAAGTTTTTCAACTACTCGCTCGGCACGAAGCTCGGCGTCGCAATCCCCAAGACCGTCCTGCTGCCGCAGAAAGACTACATCGAAGGCATCGTCAGTGAGAGCCTGCGCAATCTCGAGTTCCCGCTCGACTGGCAGGGCATCATCGACTACGTCGGCCTGCCGGCCTTTTTGAAACCCTACGATGGCGGTGGCTGGAAGAACGTCTCGAAGGTTAATTCACTCGAGGAACTGTGGACCGAGTACGACAAGACCGGGACGCTCTGCATGACGCTCCAGGAGTCAATTGATTTCGATCAGTTTGTCAGGTGTTACTGCGTCGGCCAGGAAGAAGTGATGATCATGGCCTACGATCCTCGCAAGCCGTACCTGTCGGGCGAACAGTACGTTCACAAACCTGACTATCTCGCGCCCGAGCTCGCGGAACGCGTCCGTAAAGACGTGCGCACGCTCTGCACGGCGCTGGGATACGACATCAACACGGTCGAATTTGCGATCAAGGATGGCGTGCCGTACGCGATCGACTTCATGAATCCGGCGCCTGATGCGGAGCTCGCGTCGGTCGGCGAGTTCTATCACAACTGGATCACGAACGCCGTTGTCGAGCTGGTGTTCAAGCGCTTGCGCGAGCCGGCCAAGCGCGCGCGTTACTCGTGGGACGCGATGCTGAATCCGGAACCGGTGCAGGCGTACGCCGTCGCCTCAGCTTCAGAACAAAAGGCGCGCACCGTCACACCGAATCCAAACGTCGTCGCGACGGCTGCGACGCCCGCAAAGAAAGCTTCGAATAAGAAGAAGAAATAGGTTTTTAGGGACTTTGCACAAAAAGTCCTTGTTCTGGGGATCCTCTGTGCAACCTCAGTGTCCTCTGTGTCTCGGTGGTGTGGTTTTACTCGGAATTCATCAACCACAGAGACACAGAGGACACTGAGGTTGCACAGCGAAGAGCGCGCTCGGGACTTTTCGTGCAAAGCCGTTTTTAGGAGCTTTGCCCTAAAAGTCGAATACCGCCTAGGTTTTTAGGAATATTTCGAGCGGCTATAGAGTAAGCGGGTCCCGAGCAGCGACATCAGCCACACCGCCAGCGCTGACGATGCGAGGGACCACGCAAAACTTCCAACAAGCGGGTCGACGAGTCCCGCGATCAGCGCCAGCAACACGCTGGCATTCGTTACCCGCAACGCCAGTCGCCGGATGCGAGTCACATTCTGGAGCCAACTGATCCGCCGCAGTTCCGCCGCCAGGTAATCGTCGTCGTTGTTCAACTGCATGTAGTACTCGCCCTCACTGCGAGCGTAGCGCGCCAACGACTGCTCGGAACTGACGCGAGCGGCTTCGTGGTAGTGGTGAATGACGTGGGCCAACTTCCCTTCCCGCAGCGCGATATCAGCCAGCCCAACGCGCGCTTTAAAATTCCCGCTATCGAGCTCAACTACTTTCTGTAACGCCTGTCGCGCCTGTCTGGCGTCGCCGCACTCGAGAAAACTCTCGGCGATAAGCGGCAAGAGCACGAGATCGTTGCGCGCCCGAATACTCGCCAAGCGCAACGCCGCCCGCGCTCTCGACAACAGTCGCGCGTCCGATTGAGCACTCGCCTGCGAGCGCAACAAACGCGCGAAGTCGTAAATCAGCCACGGGCCGTGTGGACGCACGTTCAGCGCGCGCCGAAACGCCTCGCCGGCTTCGCGCAGACGCCCCGAGACGCGCAGTTCATTACCAAGCCGCCGCAACAAGCGCGCTCGTTCCATCTCTTCAGGCGTCGCTTCCGCGTCGTCGCGACGGCGTTTCAGTTTGCTGCTGAGTTTGCGCGCGTGCGCGTCGAGGTCTGACTCCGTGACGTCCAGCACTTCCGATGAGGCGAGCTGCGAGAGCTCCGCTTTTCGATTAAGGAAGCTGGGCTCGTGCAGATAGTCGCGCAAGTCGCGGCTGCGATTGTCGAGTTTGTTCTCGTGAATCAGTGGAAACAGCTCGCGAACGAGTTTCCGGTATTCGCGGCCGCCGGAGACGATGATGAAGTCTTTTCCCTTGCCCGTAATCGCCGTGCGGTAGCGATAACGTACGCGTCCGCCACGTCGCAGTGTGCGCACCGCGTGCGTTTCGACGGTTTCAAAGTCATCGATCCACAGTTGTTTTCGATAACCGAAGATGAGATTAAGCAGCGACGGAACGGGTCCGTGCCGTCGCAGTGAAGCGCCGTCGAAGACGATGCGATCCGTGTATGCCAACAGGGGAAGGATTATCCAGGCCGACGCGACCAGCAGCAGGGCCCAACCGTCGTAATGAATCCGCAGCAACAGCGCGGCAAAGAAGGTGAGAACAGCCGCAACGGTCAGGTACGGGCCGGGCGAGACTCGCACGCTCGCAATCGCGGGTCTTTTGCGACGCGCGCGCTCGCGTTCGTCACTTACCTCGCTAAGGGCAGGCAGGCTATTAAGATCCCTGGAAAACTCGTTCGTCTCGCTCATCTGCCTACCTCATCAGCCGGCGGGCAGTCGACCGGCAACTCGAGCCCGAAACTGCCGCGTGTTCTGCCGGGTTCAGTGTAACGTAAGTCAGCCAATTGAACGAGAGTCTGGGTTGTGCAGTGTGGATCGGCGAGCTGCGCGACAGGAAAACGGGCGAAACCGAGAAACACTTGCGCCGGACGCTGCTGCGAAACTGTTTCCAGTAGTTCCGCCAGCTCTCCGGACGGCTTTTCATAACGAACCACGCGGCTAGCGGGAAAGTTGTCGCTCAACAGTCGAAGGCGAAAGCGATACGTAGCGCTATCGGTTTCAAAAACGCAATCCCAGTGCAGCGGACTGGCAAGCGTCGGCATCGCAGCGAGCCGACGGACAGTCTCGCCCTTCTCGGCGATGATCCCCTCGGCAATTAGCTGCCCGTTTACCAGCGCGCGCGAGTGCGCATACCCGAGAAAACACCAGTAAACGAGCGCAAGACCGATCGCGGCGAACGCGATCTTGTTTCCGAAACGCCGTCCCGCGCCGATCACCGACAGCACTACCAGAATCACGATAGACGCAATCCACACCGAGTTGACGAAGCGCGGGTACCAAAGATCGCCGCTGCGCGGGCTCGCCACGATCAGAAACGTCAGCACAGCCGCCAGCACTCCCCAGATGACCTTTCCACTCTTTGTTTTCGACGACAACAGAAACGCAGCTCCGCCCAGGATCAGCCAAAGATACGGATCGACTATGAAAACGAGATCTCCGTACGACCATTTCGGGCTCCACGGGAGAAAGAAGCGAATGCCGTAGTTGTTAGTCCAATCGAGCAGCGGGTGGGTTGCGGTCACAATCAGCGATGCGATCAGCAGTCCGCGAAAGTTTGTTCTGGGCGCTTGGTTTCGGAACCGCGCCCACATTCGATCGACGCCGTAGAAGATCACCGGCAACAACAACGCCAAAACCGCGACGCCGACGATGGCGTGCGTGATTCCGCGATGATGTTGCAGAAAAGTCCAGCGATCGCCGCCGAGGAGGAGCGCGACGTCGCAATCAGGAGAGCTGGCGGCGATAACGCAGAGGACAGTAGCGCCCGGAGACAATCTTTCCAAGCCCGCCCTGGCCGCAGTCAGTCCGACGAGCGAATGCGTTAGATTGTCCATTCAGTACGGCGGTTTTTTATCGAATCAACCAAGTAACGAGGGGGTCTCGGGCGGAAGCTGAGCGTACCGGTCAGGGTCGAGTTTCTTCAACTCGGTCGCCGCTTCACGGGCTGCCGCTGACGGCGGCAGTGGTTGGTTGTCGTCCCCCTTCGCCTTGCGAGACGCGTCGACGATATTGAACAGAAGGTCGGTCGCTTCCTTCTTCCTGCCCTGTTTCTCGTAGATCTTGGCAAGACGAAGATTGGCGGTTTCCTGGCTGATCGTGGAGCCGTTCAACTTCGCCAGATCACTGTAAATCTGGGCAGCCTGGTCGAGTTTTCCATCGCTCTCGTTCACTTGCGCGAGCGCGAATTTCGACAAGGCGGCAACTTCAGGCTCGCTGCTGTTCGACAACTCAGTCAGCTCGCTGATGCCCTTTGCGCGATCGACTTCGAGGCGATTGGTGGCGATGAAGTAACGGGCCTGCGATCTGTAGGGGTCGCCGTACTTCGCCGCGACTTTCTCAAACTCCTCGATGGCGCGCTGCGAACGTTCCATCTCAGTGTTGAAACTTTGCGCGGTCGGGTCTGCTCCGAGCATCGGCGCGCCTACGTTGGCCGTCGAGATGGAGATAGCGCGACCGAGGGCCTGCTGGGCTTCGTCAGCCTTGCGGTTGCTCCACTTCACAAAGAAAAGGACGATTATGCCGGCGAGGACAACGCCGCCAAGTGCGTAGAGAATGGTTCGTCCGCGACCTTCGAGTTTATCGCCGAGGCGGTCAACCAAGCCCATAGTTGTGTCCCGGAACC
>DASURS010000313.1:0-17305 GCA_036279935.1 Pyrinomonadaceae bacterium | reverse complement strand
CGACATCGTGACCGCGTTGTTCACCGGCAGCAGCGCCGCGCTGGTGGACGTGCTTTTAGGAAACGGCGCGGGAGGTTTCACTCACGCGCCCAACTCACCGTTCGCGACGTTCAGCGTCAACTCCACCGCGCTCGTCGTCGGCGATTTCAACGAAGACGGCAAGCGCGACCTCGCGATGCCAGGCGCCAGTTTCGGCCAACTGGACATTCGTTTAGGAGACGGGACCGGCCTGTTTGGTCCAGCGACGACCATCAACGTCGGCGGGTTGGGAGGGTTATTGACAGGCGGCGACTTCAACGGCGACGGCCATCTCGATCTGTGGAGCCAGGCTCAGATGCTGCTCGGAAACGGGAACGGCACGTTCGCGGCGCCGATCACCGTTCCGCTGCTTGAGAGTACGAGTGCGGCAGTCCCAGGAGACCTCAACAACGACAACCATCTTGACCTGATAGTTGCCGACGCGGGTGGTCTAACGATCCTATTGGGCGACGGGACTGGACATCTCACCCGTGGCAAGTCTTACACGTCAGGTTCGACTCTCTTCGGCGCTGTGTCTTCTTTTGCCGCGATCGGAGACTTCAACGAGGACGGAAAAGTCGATCTGGCCGCCGCGCAAAACCAGGGGATCGGCATTCTCGACGGCGACGGAACGGGCTCGTTTCACGATGGGTCGAGATACCAGACACACATGCCGGACCCGCGTAATCTCGTCGTTGCCGATTTCAATAACGACGGCAAGAAAGACTTCGCGACGTTTGGACTGGGCCAGGGCGATTCCGTGGGTTCGCGCGTCGAAGTGGCGCTCGGTGACGGAAACGGCAACTTCACGAGAAAGTCCGTTAGTATTTTTGGATTCAACCTGACCCTCGGCGGGATCGCGGCGGCGGATTTCAATGGCGACGGGAAGCCTGATCTCGCCGTCACGCGAAAGACGGATCGAAGAATCACGATCCTTCTGAATGACGGCACGGGCGGCTTTTCTGCGACCGGAAAGTCCGAGCCGAGTATTACCGTCAACTTTCAGCCGACCGCGATCTCTTCGGGAGATTTCAACAACGACAATAAAGCCGACCTGATCGCCATCGTCCCCAGCAATCTTACCTACGTTGTGCTGCTGGGAGACGGGACCGGTGCCTTCAGCGTCTTTGAGGATTCGCTGTTGGTAGGGGCATCGAGCTTCTTTGAGGACGTGGCAATCGCCGATTTTTCCAATGACGGCAAAAGCGATATCGCCGTCATTAGGAGCGACCTGAGTTTAGTTCGCGTCTTAGTAGGAGACGGAACAGGGCAGTTTGCCACCCTTACGAACCTGCCGATAACGGGTGTGCCTGTTTCGGTCATTGCGAGAGATCTGAACGGCGATGGAAAACCCGACATCGCGGTCACCAGTTCGTACTCGGAGAACACGTTTGCGAAGGCAGCGCTGACCGTCTTTATAAACAACGGCGCTGGAGGATTCGATGCGGGCACGCAGTACGCGTCGGAAACGGCGGGAATTCTCGCCGCCGGCGACTTCAACGGGGACAACAAGCCCGACCTGGCAATCAGCGGCGGCGCGATCCTCGTTAACAGCAACGTCGACGGTGTCGCCGTCTTCACGAACAAAGGCAATGGACAATTCGAAGCTCCCATCGACTTCTCAACCAGCGTCCGGTCTTTTCAACCGGGAGTCGCTGACTTCAATGGCGACGGCAAGGACGACGTCATCCTCAGTCAACCGTTTGGTTATAGCGTCGCGTTGCTTTTGAACAACTTCACCGCCGCACGCCCGTGTTTGAGCGTTAACGACGCGACCGTTACGGAGATCGACGCCGGAACGAACAATGCGACGTTCACCGTCACATTGTCTGCCGCAAGCGCGGAGACGGTGCGTGTCAACTATTTCGTGATCCCTACGGGTAACTTTCCGGCGACGAAAGGCGTGGACTTTGAAGGCGTGTCCGGCGCGGTGACGTTTGCTCCCGGTGAAACCACTCAGCCCATCAACGTACCGGTCAAAGGCGATCTCATTGACGAGCCGGATCAGCTCTTCGCGGTTGTACTCACGACGCCGATCAATGCGGTGATTAGCCGCGCGAAGGGTATCGGTACGATCGTCGATAACGATGCGCCGCCGACGATCAGCATCAACGACGTTTCGGTGGTGGAAGCAACGACATTTCCGCAGTCGTCGGCCAATTTCACGGTCTCGCTCAACGGGCCAAGCGAGAAGCCGATCAGCGTTGAGTTCGCGCAAGAGCCCGGCACGGCGACGCAGAACGTCGACTACCTCGGCGGCACGGGCGCGATCGAGTTTCCTGTCGGAACGGTCACACGGACCATTTTCGTTTCGATCAACATGGACAACGTCTTCGAGCCCGATGAGACGTTCTTTATCAATCTGAGTAATCCAACGAACGCCACGATCGCGGACGGTCAGGGCAAGGCCACGATCACGAACGACGATCCGCAACCGAGCATTTCGATCGCCGCATCGTCGAGAGTGGAAGGCGCGGCAGGGACGAGCGGCACTTCGACGTTCCAGGTCACGCTGTCGAATCCTTCTTATCAGACGATCACGGTTGCGTATGCCACCGCCAACGGCACTGCGACCGCCGGCGTCGATTACGTCGCGACCTCCGGGACTGTGACGTTCGTTCCCGGCGACACGGCAGAGACGATCGCCGTCGAAGTCACCGGTGACAATGTCGACGAAACAGCCGAGACGTATGTCGTAAACCTGAGCAATCCGATAAATGCGACGATCGCGACTGCGCAAGGCATCGGCACGATTCAGGACGACGATGGGCCAACAGTGAGCATCGGCAACGCGTCGGTTACCGAGGGCAATCCGGGTCAGGTCGTTAACGCAGTCTTCACGGTGACGCTTTCAGGGCCGACAGTCGATCCCGTCGCGGTTAATTACAGTACCGCTGATATTACGGCCTTCAACGGCATCGACTATCAGCGCGTCTTTTCGAATACGCTGATCATCCCGGCGGGCGCAACGTCCGGAACGATTTCGATTCGCATCTTTGGCGATTTCCAGATTGAGTCGAACGAGCAGTTCACCGTCACGCTGCAGTTCGCGAGCAGTGCGACGATAGCACCGGGACAGGGGACAGGTACCGGAACGATCATCGACGACGACACGAACGGGAAACTGCAATTCAGTAACGCGACGTTCAGCGCGGTTGAAAGCGCGGGCGGCGTCGTCGTAACGATCTCGCGTTTGAATGGAGCGACGGGAACGGTGACGGTCGACTTTGCCACGAGTGACGGGACTGCTGTCGCCGGATCGGATTACCCGACAACCACGGGCACGCTGACGTTCAATCAGGGTGAGACCTCGAAAGCTATCTTCATCACGTTCACTAATGACAACGTTCTGGAGCCTGACGAGACGCTGAACCTCACGTTGAGCAACCTGACCGGCGGCGCGATTCTCGGCACGCCCACGACGGCGGTGTTGACGATCAAGGCGCTTCCACTGCTGCTGGCTTTGGAAGAATCGGCAACCGATCCGAACCAGGTTGTCGCACTCGATTCATTACTGTTTCTGCGAGATCCGTTTTCAGTGTTGCGTCCGTTCGATCTTTTCAACCAGGGAACGGACCAAAACACTCGTCTCGTCGTGTACGTTTCGAACCTTCGTTTCGCACAAGGCGACGCACCCTCGACCGTCAAGATCAACTTAGTGGACGCCAACGGTCAGACCTTTGAAGTGGGGGCGGAGGACGTTCGCGCCCTCCCTCTCGTGAGCTTCATGCAAGTTCAATTCAGACTCCCCGACACTCTCGCACCCGGCGTCTGCAACATCAAAATCAAAGCACCCGATCAGGAGAGCAACACCGGGACCATCCGAATCAAGCCTTAACCTGGACCGCAGGATTTCTACTGCATCTGTCTGACTTGGAACGAATAGCTCGCGGATTTACGCGTGTTTGAAGCCGCGTACGGCGGCATAAAGGTTGCCCCACACGATAGTGGCATCTCAAGAGTTCTTGCAATTAAGAATCGAAACGAGGTCGAACTATCATGAAACATCCAAGCCGCGCCGTCTGCCTGTTGATCTCCTTGTTCGCACTGGGTTTGAGCGTTAACGCCCAGACTACTGAGCAAAACGTCAACGTCACCATCAAGCCATCCCAAACCGTCGAACAACGAGTAGCGGATTCCATCAAGGAGAAGGAACTCCGCGAGGCGGCTGAACAGAAACTCGCGGCGGAGAAGTCTGCGCGCATTGCCGCGACAAGCCCGCGAGCGTTGCTGAGTCGCGCGCGGACGATCTACATCGACTCAAACACCGAGTACTTCGAGTCGGTTCAGTTACAGAACGCTTTCCGCAAGCGCGCCGAGTTCGAAGAGTGGAACATGGTGATTGTCGACGACTGGAACAAGCGTCAGGTTGCGGACATCCTTATTGAAGTTGATCGCCCGCTTTTCACATTTACCTTCACATACAAGATCACCGATCGCAGCAATGGAATACTGCTAACGACCGGCAAGGTGAACGCATTCGACGGCAACGCCGCCGCGCCGCTCCTGACCGCGCGAATCATTGAAGACATCAAGAAAGCTCGGGGCGAAGTCATTAAGAAGTAACGATGGATATGGCTTTCGGGAGGGGTCGGAGTTACACTCAGGGGCCATTAGATCGTCAAAGGAGCACTCGCAATGAACCAACTCCTGATGTCCTTGATCGTCCTCCTCGGAACATGGCCTGCCCTCGCGGTTGTCCAGGATAAAGCCGCGCAGCAGCCCGCAGTTTTGCTCGCCTCCAATCAGAGCGAACAGACGAAAAACGCAGTCGAGCTGGCGATCGACGAATCGCAGAAGAAGGGCGATACAGTTGTCGGTAGCTGTTTGCAGGACTGTGATGAGAAAGCTGACAGCGCGACCGGCGACAAAGGCGTTACCGCACAAATCATCGAGCTGCCAAAACCAGCTTATCCGCCAGTCGCTCGCGCGGCCCATGTCTCGGGAGCAGTCGACGTGCAAGTGCTGATCGACTTCGACGGAACAGTGATCGCAGCCGCCGCGCTCGGTGGCCATCCATTGCTGCAGGGCGCATCCGTGGACGCCGCCCGCAACGCGCGTTTCGGTCCGACGGTGCTCGCAGGCCAGCCTGTCAAAGTAACCGGCATCATCCGTTACACCTTTACAGCGCGATAAACAATCACGATTCGCGGAAGCGCACGATCGTCGCGCCTAATCCGCCGGCTTCGGGCGGCGCGTCAGTCCAGTCGAACACGAAAGCGGTGCGGGCGAGAATTGAACGAACCATGTCGCGTTGTACGCCGATGCCTTTGCCGTGAATGATGCGCACGCTGCGGAATCCCTGCTCGCGCGCCAGCCGCAAATACTCCTCGACAACGCCTTTCACATCGCGCGGCGGGATCGTGTGCAGATCGAAAACGTCCGTGATCTCGATCTCGACAGGATCGGGAAAAGGATTGTCGGCGTCGACGTCCATGACACGCACGATTTGACACCCTTCCAAACCAGTTTGTAAACTCGCGCTCTTTCAATCCTACATATTAATTAAAGGAATAAAAGCGAAATGGGCGCGCGAAAGAAGATTACTGTGGTTGGCGCGGGCAACGTGGGCGCAACGGCGGCACACTGGCTCGCAGCAAAGGAACTCGGCGACGTAGTGCTCGTCGACATCGTCGAGGGAGTGCCGCAAGGCAAGTCATTGGACCTGGCTCAGGCGGCGCCGATCGAAGGTTTCGACGTGCGAATGATCGGCGCACAAACCTACGAGCAGACGGACAACTCCGACATCGTGATCATCACGGCCGGTCTCGCGCGCAAACCGGGAATGAGCCGCGACGATCTACTGAAGACGAACGCGAAAATCGTTTCCGACGTCGTTGACGAAGTCGTGCGTCGCTCGCCGAACTCGATCCTGATCATCGTCTCGAACCCGCTCGACGCGATGTGCCAGGTCGCGCTCAAGCGATCCGGGTTTCCGAAGCACCGCGTGATCGGCATGGCCGGCGTGCTCGACTCAGCCCGCATGCGTTGCTTCCTTGCCGAAGCGCTCGACGTTTCCGTCGAGAACGTCACGGCCTTCGTGCTCGGCGGACACGGCGACACGATGGTTCCGCTGCCGCGTTTCTCAACTTGCGCCGGTATTCCGATCACCGAACTGCTCTCGAAAGAGCAGATCGACGCGATCGTGAAACGGACCGCGGGCGGCGGCGCTGAGATTGTCTCGCTGTTGAAGACTGGATCGGCTTACTACGCGCCGTCAGCGGCGGCAGTCGAGATGGCGGAGTCGATTCTGAAGGACAAGAGGAAGATTCTGCCGTGCGCTGCGTATCTCGAAGGCGAGTACGGCATCAACGGGCTCTACGTCGGCGTGCCGTGCAAACTCGGCTCGCGCGGGTTGGAACAGATCATCGAGATCAATCTGACCGCGGAAGAGAGGATTGCGCTGCACAAGAGCGCGTCGGCGGTGCAGGAGCTCGTTGACGTCCTCGGCGTTTAACCACAAAAGGCACAAAAGCCACAAAAGGCACAAAAAGGATTTTCACGAGGGGAAGTCACGCTTTTCCGAAAGAGCGTTAACTCTCCTTCAAAAATTTCTTTTGTGCCTTTTGTGGCTAACCCTTGAGCCAGCCAAGCAGCCCGTGGATCACTGTCTCGCGGTTCTCTTCGTAGATCGCGCGCGTCAGTGGAATGTTCATCGGACAAGCTCTCACGCAGTTCTGAGCGTTGCCGCAGTTGGTGATCCCGTCCTCACCCATGATCGCTTCGAGCCGTTCGTCGCGCGTCATCTTGCCGGTCGGATGCATGTTGAATAGACGCACTTGCGCGATCGCCTGCGGCCCGATGTACTGGTCGCCCTCATACTGCGGACACGCCTCCAGACAACAACCGCAAGTCATGCAGCGCGAGTACGCGTAACGTTCCTGCACGTCCTCCTGATCCATGCGCGGGCCGGGCCCGAGATCGTAGGTCCCGTCCATCTCGACCCATGCGTGCACCCGGCGCAGGTGATCGAACATCTGCGCGCGATCGACAACCAGATCGCGAACGTTCGGAAACTTGCTCATCGGCTCCAGCTTGATCGGCTGGTCCAAATTGTCGATCAACGCCGAGCACGACTGGCGCGCGCGGCCGTTGATGACCATCGTGCAGATGCCGCACACCTGTTCGAGGCAGTTCATTTGCCAGACGGGCGGCGTGGTCCGTTCGCCGGCTTTGTTCACCGGGTTTTTCTGGATCTCCATGAGGCACGAGATGACGTTGAGGTTCGGCCGGTATGGAATGACGAACTCTTCCCAGTATGGCGAGGAGTCGGGGTTTGCGCGACGGCGAATGTGAATCTCGACTGTGTTGGGTTTAGTTGCCACGGATGATTTAGACCTTTGCTGCTTCTTTCTTGCCTTTGCTGTAGTCGCGCTTGCGCGGTTGAATCAACGAGACGTCGACGGGCTCGTACGAGAACACCGGGCCCTCGCCGGAGTATTCGGCGATCGTGGTCTTCAGGAAGTTTTCATCGTCGCGATCCGGAAACTCGGGTTTGTAGTGCGCACCGCGCGACTCGTTGCGATTCAAAGCGCCGAGCGTGATCACACGCGCGAGCTCGAGCATGTTGGCGAGGTGACGCGCGTGCGGCAACGCCATCGTGGCCCACAGGTTTGAATCGTTGATCGAGATGCGCTTGTAGCGATCCATCAGCTCGAGCAGTTTGTTGTCGGTGGCTTTCAGCTTGTCGTTGTAGCGGATGACGGTGACGTTGTCAGTCATCCAGTCGCCCATCTCCTGGTGCAGCACGTACTGGTTTTCGGTGCCGCTCTGCTTGACGAGCCGGTCGTTGATCTCCTGCTGAAGCTTCAGTTCCTGGTCGTAAATTCGCGAGCCGTCGGCGCCGTTTCGCTCGACGTTCTTCGCGTACTCGATCGCGGCGGGCGCAGCGATGAAACCACCGTAGACGCAACTCAAGAGCGAGTTTGCTCCCAGACGATTCGCGCCGTGAATGGAGTAGTCGCATTCGCCGGCTGCGAGCAGGCCGGGAACGTTCGTGCGCTGATCGAAGTCGACCCACATTCCGCCCATCGAATAATGAACGCCCGGGAAAATGCGCATGGGAACGTGGCGCGGATCGTCGCCGACGAACATCTCGTAAATCTCGAGGATCGCGCCGAGCTTTCGATCGAGAACGTCAGCGGGAATGTGCGACACATCCAGATAGACCTGGTTTCCGCCGCCGATACCCCTGCCCTCGATGCACACCTGAAAGATCTCGCGCGTAGCGATGTCGCGCGGCACCAGGTTGCCGTAAGCGGGATATTTTTCTTCGAGGAAATACCAGCGCTCCTTCTCCGGAATCGACGACGGCGGCCTCGTGTCGCCCACCGTGCGCGGGACCCACACGCGCCCGCCTTCGCCGCGCGCTGATTCAGACATCAGGCGCAACTTGTCTTCGCCCGGAATCGACGTCGGATGTACCTGGATAAACTCGCCGTTCGCGTATTTCGCGCCTTGCTGGTAACAGGCCGAGACGGCGCTGCCGGTACAGACCATCGAGTTGGTCGACTTGCCGAAGATCAAACCCGGTCCACCGGTCGCGATGATCACGGCGTCGGCGGGAAAGGCTTTTAATTCGAGCGTCTGCAAGTTCATCGCGATCAATCCGCGACAGACCTGGTGATCGTCGAGCACTAACGAAAGCATCTCCCAGTGCTCGAACTTTCGAACTTTACCGGCCACTTCGTAACGGCGAACCTGTTCGTCCAAAGCGTAGAGCAACTGTTGACCCGTCGAAGCGCCTGCGAACGCGGTGCGATGGTGTTTCGTTCCGCCGAAACGCCGGAAGTCGAGTAGTCCTTCAGTGGTGCGCGAGAACGGAACGCCCATGCGGTCGAAGAGGTAGATGACCGCTGGCCCCATTTCGCACATCGCTTTGGCGGGTGGTTGATTCGCGAGGAAGTCGCCGCCGTAGACAGTGTCGTCAAAGTGTTCCCACGTCGAGTCGCCTTCGCCTTTGGTGTTGACGGCGCCGTTGATGCCGCCCTGGGCACAAACCGAGTGCGACCGCTTCACCGGGACCACCGAGAAGAGATCGACTGCGTGTCCGCCCTCCGCGATCTTCATCGCCGCTGCCAGCCCGGCGAGGCCGCCGCCGACGATCGCGATCTTCATGCCGTTACTCGCCATTAATGAAGTATTCCTCCTAACAGTCCACCATCACGCACGAAAGCAATCGCGGCGTTGACGCCGACCAGCAGCAGCACCGCGCCAAATGCGATGCAGGCGTATCCGGTCAGCCGCTGCGCGCGTTCGCCAATCGTGACGCCCCAGTCGACGAGAAACAGCCAGATGCCGTTAGCGAGGTGCCAAACGGTGGCGGTGATGCCGATCAGGTAGACGATGAAAATCGGGACCATGCGAAACTCGCGGGCGACGATTTCAAATGCTCTGTTCGAATTTTCAGCGACCGAGTCCATGTTCAATCCGGGCACCAGGCCGAAGCGGAAGTTGAGCACGTGAAACAGGATAAAAAAGAACAGAATGACGCCGGTGATTCGCTGAATCAGGTAGAACCAGTTCCGCGGGTATGGATAGGCGAGGTTGTTGGGCCGCGCCTCCATCGTGATCACCAAACCATAGACGGCGTGATACAGGAGCGGTATAAAGATGCCGCCGATCTCGACGAGCAGGATGTACGGGATCGACTGCAGATCCGCGACGGCTTTGTTAAAGCTGGCCGCGCCTGAGAGCGCTTTAGAATTCGTGTAAAAGTGCTCTAAAAGGAAAATACCAAGTGGAAAGATGCCGGAAAGCTGGTGGAGCTTGCGCAGGATGAAGGTCCTGCTCAAACGGATAGCCAAGAATGCGCTCCTTTGTTGAGAGGGGTTAACATCGGTGCAGATAGTATAGATCAACTAACCACGGATCCGAGAATGACGTTGACGTTGCCCAGACTGGTTCAAGCCATCAAGAGGCGTGAGATCTCTCCTGTTGAAGTGGCGCAACAATGTTTGGACCGAGTGTCGGAGTTGAATCGCGACTTGAACGCGATTGTGACAATTGCGCCGGATCTGCTCGAGCGCGCGAAGAATGCTGAAGCGGCGGTGATGCGCGGCGATGCCCTCGGCCCGCTTCACGGAATTCCGTTGACGATCAAAGACACGATCGAGACGGCGGGCCTGCGGACGACCAGCGGCTCGACGATTCGCGCCGATCATGTCCCGGCGATTGATGCACCTGCCGTTGCGCTTTTGAAAAGAGCGGGCGCGATCATTCTCGGCAAAACCAACGCCGCCGAAATGGCGATGGATTACAACGCCGACAATCCTCTGTTCGGGCGAACACTGCATCCGCTGAATCCGAAACTGACGCCGGGTGGTTCGAGTGGCGGCGAAGCGGTGGCAATCGCGACCGGCATGTCGCCGGGCGGACTCGGCAGCGATCTTGCCGGATCGGTTCGCATTCCGGCGCACTTCTGTGGCATCGCGGGACTGAAGCCGGGAACCGGGCGCGTCCCTGGCGAGGGACAGTTTCCACCGAGCACCGGGCCATACTCGTTGGGCGCAGTCATTGGGCCAATGGCGCGCACCGTTGGCGGGTTGCGTTTGTTGTTTCGAGTGTTGAGTGGGGAACATGGATCAGAGTTTTCATTGAAAGGATCGCGTGTGGCGTGGTACGGCGATGACGGAGTCGTGCCCGTTACTGATGCGACTTCGCGCGCAGTCGCATCGGCTGCGGCGGCGTTGCAGGATGCCGGATTGATAGTTGAAGAACGTCTGCCGCCGCACGTCGAACGAGGAAACGAGTTGTGGTTGAAATTGTTTTCGCGGGCCTCCGTGGTCCAACTGCGGCAGGCATATGCCGGTCGTGAAAACGAGGGAGGCTCGTTTGTAAGCTGGCGACTGGCGAATGCGGACCGGCCGCCGCCGCCCACACTCGACGAATACATCGCCGGCTGGATGGAGCGCGATCGCCTGCGCGAGGAGTTGCTGCGCTGGATGGAGACGACGCCCTTGATTGTCGCTCCCGTCGGCGCGACGCCCGCTTACGAACACGACACGCTAAGAGTCACGGTTCGTGACCGCCCGGTTGGAACGTTTCGCGCGTTCAGCTATGCGCAGGCGTTCAACCTGTTCGATCTACCCGTCGTCACCGTTCCCGCTGGACGATCGAACGATGGCCTGCCAATCGGCGTACAGATCGTGGGTGGTCCGAAAGCGGAAGAGACGGTTTTAGCGGCGGCGGAGATTGTGGAACAAGCGCTTTCAGTTTAGTCTTTCGTCGCGATTAGGAGTCGTCCCGACTTAGGAGTCGATTATGGAACCAATTACCGCCGCTCTCTCATTCATGTTCTTCGGTTTCCTCGCGTTGGTCCTTTTGGTCATCGCGGTGAAGACGATTCGCATCGTGCCGCAGGCCACAGTGATGCTGGTCGAGCGTCTCGGCAGGTTCGACAGGCAGGCCAAGGAGGGCCTAAACATCCTCGTGCCGTTCATTGACAGACCGCGCGCCGTCTTCTGGACTAACACGCGTCCCGGCCTAACGTCGATCGATTTGCGCGAGCAGTACATCGATCTGCCGCCGCAGCCCGTGATCACGCGCGACAACGTCACGATTCACGTCGATTCCGTCGTTTACTGGCAGATCACTGATGCCGTAAAGGCTGTCTACGAGATGAACGATCTCGTGGGCGGCATCGTGCAGTTGACGATAACCGGCATGCGCGCCGTGATGGGCGACATGGACCTGGACCACACGCTTTCGCAACGCGATCAGATCAACTCCAAGCTGCGCATCATCCTCGACGAGGCGACGGACAAGTGGGGCGTGAAAGTGACGCGCGTCGACGTGAAAAACATCAACCCGCCGGAAGACGTCCGCATCACGATGGAGAAGCAGATGACGGCCGAACGCAACCGCCGCGCGCTGGTGTTGCAGGCGGAAGGCGATCGACAGGCTGCGATTACGAGAGCGGAAGGCGAGAAGCAGGCGGCGGTCACGCGCGCCGAGGGTGAAAAGCAGTCGGCGATACTGGCGGCCGAAGGCGCGGCACAGGCTCGTTTGCGCAACGCGGAAGCGGAGATGGAGGCGCTCAATCGGATCGCGCAGGCAATTCCGGGCGGCGATCCCGGTCACTACCTGATCACGATGCGTTACATCGAGAGCTTGCGCGATATGACGAAGACGAACAATTCGAAAGTGATCTTCATGCCGGTTGAGACGTCCGCGATGTTGTCGAGCATCGGCGCGATCAAGGAAGTGTTGTCGCAGACCGGCGAGAGCGACAAGGAAAGTTTGCCACCGTCGCCGCCGAAGCCGCGCGAGCTACGATAAATTGAATTAACTTAATTCGTGGCGGGAGATTGGGGTGTAACGAGAGCCTTTCGGGCTCAACTCGCTGCGGAAGATGACGAATTCTTTCACCGTCATCGGCGTGTGTTTGAAGGTCATTTGCAAGTGAGTTTCCGCAAGACGCCGCGCGCCTTCCGGTTTGCGGATGCGGGCGATCGTCAAGTGCGGACGATACGCTCGATCCTCTTTATTAAAGTCAAATTCATCTTCCAACCGTTGTTGCAGTTCTGAAAGCCGGCCGGAAGAATCGTCGACTCCGATCCAAAGCACCTGCGCGCGGCTCGGCTTCGGAAACACGCCCGTGCCGCCAATCCTGATCTGAAATGGAGAAAATTCGCCGGCGACGCGTTCAGCGGCGGCGGAGATCCGCGCTAGTTTGTTCGTGCTGACATTGCCGAAAAACTTGAGCGTGAGGTGTACGTTCTCGGGCCGGCTCCAACTCGCGCTCGCGTCAGAAACAGCTTCACGTACCCGCTTCGCGTGATCATGGAGTTGATCACGGATCTCCTCCGCAAGTTCAACGGCGCAAAAGATTCGCCACTCTGTCTCTTTCACTTAGCCGGTTCCAGCACCAACGTCTCTTTTGTCGCTTTCGTCACTGCGTCCGCGGTGAACGGAAACTCACGCGGCGTGACCGCGCGCCAGTCTGCAAGCTGGTCGGTCCAATGCGGGCTCTTCGGCAGGCCGGATTCGCCGAGCGCGATCCCTTGTTGCGTCTTGTCCCAATTGCCCGGGTCCGCGATCAACCTCATCGAAACCGTGCTGCCGACGTTCACCGTCGCGCCGAGCAAACCGCCGGTCCCATTCTGCGGAACAGGAGGGATCGTGAACTGCACACCGATCAGCGGCGCTGTTGAAAGCGGATGCGGAAAGCGCGCTTTAGCGACCTCGCCCCACGTCCATTTCGACTCGTCCGCGCCGGCGCTCCGCGTGAGATTCTTTACGGCTTCGTCATAGCACGCGCGCATGAGGTCGGCGTAGCTCGCGAACTCTTTCGGCAGCCAGTCAGCAGGCTGGTCCTTGATGATGCGATCGAGTGTCGTATCGAAGTTGCTCCACTGGAAGTTCTTCACGAGATCAGGACCGAGCGCGGCCGTGAGGATCTTCGACCTGAAAGCGAGGCGCATCTGGCTGGCGATCGGTGCGACAGCCGATTCGGCGTTCATGCGGCCGTCCCATTTCTCAAAGGCGTCGAGTGTTGCGCGCAATTTGTCGTCCTGCGGCGTCAACTTCGGTCGCAGGAGTTTCACTGCCTGCTGCGTAAACAACACGCCCGCGATCGAGTAGACGTCGCCGAGGATCCGGCGAAAGTCGTCGGCCGTGTGTTTCGGTTTTTCGCTGAGCAGATCGTGAATCCTGCGAGCGCGATACGGTTGCGCCCATGAGTGTGTCAGGTGATACGGATAGTCAGTGCCGACAATGCGTTGATTGGCGGTGACGATCATTCCCGACGGCGGATCGTAGACGTTCGGCAGTTTCGGGATCGGAATGTAGTCGACCCAATCGCCTGCGTTTGTCGATCCGTCGTACGGAAGACTGCCGTCGCCGGAGCGTCGAATGGGAACGATGCCAGCGGCGTGATAACCGATGTGGCCGTTGACGTCGGCGTAGACGGCGTTCTGCGTTGGCGCGGTGAACGACAGTAACGCGGTCTTGAACTCGTTCCAGTCGCGCGCGCGATTCAGACCGTAGTTGATCTCATGTTTGGTCTTCGCGATCTCGAATGCCGTCCACCGCAGCGCGTAACGCTTGCCGTCGCCTTCGAAGATGATCGGACCGTGGCGCGTGACGGTCACGTCGTGCTTGACGACGTCAAACTCGGCGCTCGCGAGTCCTTTTCTGACTTTTATCTCTTCGTGACGAACAACAGCGTCCTGCCAGCCTGACTCAGTCTGGTAGCGGTTCGGGTTCGATGGATCGAACTTCTCGAGATACACGTCCTGAACGTCCGGTCCGACGTTGGTGAATCCCCAGGCGATGTTCTCGTTGTGACCGATGGCAACGCCCGGCAGTCCTGCTGCCGTGACTCCGGCAACGCGATAACCGGGCGCGCTGAGGTGGACCATGTGCCAGATCGACGGCGCGGTCGGGCGCAGGTGCGGGTCGTTTGAAAGCAGCGGTTTGCCGGAAACCGTACGTTTGCCGCTAACGACCCAGTTGTTGCTCGCGGCGAGCTCATCGGCGTACAGACCGACGCGAGCGAGTGCATCCGCCGCCACGGTGGCGTTGTCAGCGAGCGCCTGTTGTGACGCAGGCGAGAGTGGACCACTGACAGCGCCAGCCGAACGTGCGGGCGCGACTTTCGCAGGAATGTCTTTTCCAACCACCAGCACGTCGAGCGGCGAGATCGACGGCAACAGCGCCGTCCGTTTCTCCGCCGGCAACGACGCGAGATTCTGTCGCATGAGATCGAGCCGCCAGGTATCCGAAAGCGCTTCGAAGAACAGCTTGATCACGGCGAAAGAATCGACCGGCGTCCATGGTCGGAATTCATAGTTGAGAATCTGAAACTCAGGCGGCCGCGACTTCGGATCGAGCGACGACGCGTATGCGTTCACGCCGTTCGCATACGCTTCGAGCAGTGCGCGCGATCGCGGCGACGCACTGGCGTACTCAGCCTCGGCAGCCTCGGTGAAACCGTAGGTGCGGTGCAGCTTGTCCTGGTCCAACGCCAGAGTGCCGACGACCTCCGCCAGCTCTCCGCGCGCGGTGCGTCGAAAGAAGTCCATTTGCGAGAGCCGATCGGCGGCGGTCGCGTAGCCTTGCGCGAAGTAAAGATCCTCGTCGTTCTGCGCCTCGATGTACGGAATACCGCGCTCGTCGCGACGGATCGTGACTTTGTCTTTGATTCCTTTTACTTGCGAGTTCTGCTGTGCTTGTTGGGCAACTGGAAGCGAACCGAGCAGAGAGAGGCAAAGGAGAAGAATCACCAGGCTTCGCATTGGCGAATACTACCACATTGACGCTTTCAGTAGCCGCGACTTAGAATCACGCGTAGTGGGTCAGTTGCATTAGACCTCCCGCAAAGGCGCAAAGTCGCCAAGAGGAAGACGACGTAATCGCTGTTTTCTTTGCGGCTTTGCGCCTTTGCGGGAAACCGACTGATCCACCACTGAATCACGACGCGGATGAAACGAATTCTTTCCACTCTGGTCCTGATGCTCTGCGCCGTTGCCGCCAACGCGCAGCAGCGGCCGCTATTGACCGAGGACGTGGACATTATTCCGCCGGGCACGATCCGCATCGAAGCCGGCATCGACTTCATGCAGGGCGCTACGTATCCCGTCTCCGGCCTGAAAGGCGATCTGACTCGCGTCGGCGTGATCGGCATCAACTTCGGCATGGGTCCGAACGTCGAGTTTCAGATCGAAGGAGTCGCGCAGAATTATCTCAGCATCAACTCGCGCGGCGTTTCGGCCATCCCGCTCTCGCTCGCGCCCGGCGTCAACTCGACGAACGACACGGGTGATTTCACACTCGCTGCCAAGTTCAAACTACGGAACGAAACGCGCCGCGGTCCGTCGCTCGGCTTTCGTTTCGGCGTTCAGCTTCCCAACTCGAGCCAGGGGCAGGGTATCGGTCTCAACCAGACGAACGCCTTCGGCTCGATCCTCGTCGGCAAGAAGTTTGGGCACGACGGACGTTTCAATACGTTCGGCAATATCGGCCTCGCGATCCTGACCGCGCCGACCGAGCTCTTCTCGCAGAACGACGTGATCACTTACGGCCTGGCGGGAATCTTTCGCATCAACAAACAGTTCAGCGTCGCGGGCGAGGTAAACGGCCGCGCCAACACGCGTCCCGGAAATGGTCCGCTCGGCACCGAGTCGATGGCGGAAGCGCGGCTCGGAATGCAGATTCGCGCCTCGGGACTTCGATTCGATTTCGCGGGCATCAAGGGTCTCACCAGTTTTAGTCCAAACTCGGGATTTACAGTGGGAGTCACTTACGACACGCCGGCAATCTTTGCTCCAGTCAAATAGGCCACAACACGGATGTATGACTGGTTAGCGGCGATTGCGCGGTGGTTGGAAGTGAACGTCATCGGTCTGCCCATTTACCTGGCGGCGCCGGCGATGATCATCATCGGCGCGCTCGACTCGTCGCTCCTTTCGCTTCCCGAAATCAACGACTATCTCGTCGTCGGACGTTGTTTCAAGGATCCGAGCGCCGCCTTCTACTTTCCATTGTTCGCGGCGGCCGGATCGGTCATCGGTTGCAACCTGCTCTACTCGATCGTGCGGAGCGGCGGACAGGCGGTGCTGCGCAAGCGTTTCCCGATCGCGAGTATTAAACGAGTCGAACGCGCGTACGAACGGTTCGGGTTTCTGGCGATCGGAATACCGGCGATACTTCCGCCGCCGTTGCCGTTCAAGATATTCGTCGCCACTGCCGGCGCGCTCGAGTATCCCCGTTGGAAGTTTCTGCTGACGGTGATGATCGCGCGATCGTTCCGTTACTACGTTGAAGGCATACTCGCCGTGTTCTACGGGCGGCGAGTGTTGCTGTTTATGAAAGATAACGGGTTGGTGATACTCAGCATCGTCGGGGCGCTCGCGCTTGTGGGCGGCATCACATATCTGATAATTAATCGCCGCCAAACGCGGCTGCCGCTATCCCCTGACGACGAAGCCGCAGGCGCGGATGCGCGCCTGGAAAAACCTGATTCCGAAAGGGCCGCTGATTGAAATCTGTTCTTAGCCCCATAACTAAAGGACTCACGCGCGTCTCCGAATACCTGATCACGTTTGGGGCGTTTGGGTTGTTTGCCGTCGCACTGCTCGATTCGGCCTTTGTGCCGCTGCCGAGCAGCGCCGACGCGCTGATGATCCTGCTGTCGACGGCGCACCCGCGCTGGATGGCCTTGTACGCCTTCATGGCGACGGCCGGATCCGCTATCGGTTGCTGGATACTGTATCTCGTTTCGCGTCGCGCCGGTGCACGCGCGCTGCGGAAGTTTTCCGAAGCGAAGCAGAAGCGCGTGAAGGAT
>DASURS010000312.1:0-3288 GCA_036279935.1 Pyrinomonadaceae bacterium | reverse complement strand
CTTTCGAGCGACAGCCGTCTCTTCAGCGTGAGCACCGGAGGAAGTCGCCTGACGCGCTTTCATGTCGATCTCGGTGAGCGGTTGATTCAGTCGCCATGCCTGCTCGGCAGCCTGTAATTGTTCCTCGGCGGCGCGCAGTTCGTCCGGCGCGTCCTGTGAAGCACCGGCATACTTCGCGAGGCTCACTGCCTGACGCGCGCCGAGCAGCGACACTGGCGTCTCACGATAATCGCGGTCGGCGATCTCGGGCACGCGCGCGTCGCGGAAGTAGTCGCTCGAGTTTCCGATGTAGCGGACGTCGACTGTCTCCACGGAGCTTCCGTTGGGACGCTTCGGCGGAAGATTTTCCATCACGACCATGCGGCTCGGCACTTTCATCAGGAAGTGCGGCTCGGCTGTCAGGATCAGTGCGAACGACTGTAACGGCGTGGTCACGTCGAGTTTTGAATCGACGAACGAGCTGCCGCTTCGTTTGATCTCGCCGAGATTGTCGACGTGTCCTTCCGGAGAGATGGCCCAGAGAATGTAAGTCGTATAGATGCCACCCAACTCAGACGCACGCGGCAGATCGTCGATGCTCAATTCGACGCGCGTGCCGCGACGGCCGGCCCGTTTGACCTTGGCTTCACCTTTCAAACGCGGCAACAGAGTTGTGCCGCGAAACTTCACCGTCACCGTTTCGTCAAGCGGATAGGTAATGGCAACTGTCTGTCGTTCGACGTCACGCTGCGCATATGCGAGCGAGACGGAGAGTAGACAGGCGATAAGCACGAACGGGAGGCGTTGACCGATGCATCTGAACGTCATGGCAAAAGAACTCCTGATCATTTATTACTCCTCTTGATGCCTCAGCTTTGTTCACTGTTGCCGCAAATGACACGAATTATTGACGAAGTCTGTGTTCGTGCCGCGTCTTGCGGTAAGCGGCAATCTGGACGATGAGCATGGTTATACCGGAGAGCAACAACAGATGAATCCATCCTCGCTGCTGGGCGATGAGTAGGATGAACCACACCAGGATCAGACCTGAACCAATCCACCAAAGCATTACGTCGCTTCGCTAAAACGTCGCTTCGCCATTACGGCACTTCGTTCAACTTGTAGCCGACTCCGCGCACGGTCAGCACGTAACGCGGGTTCTTCGGATCGGTTTCGAGCTTTTTCCGCAAACGATTGATATGTGGATCAATGTTACGTTGGTAGCCTTCGTAGTCCGTGCTCCAAACGCGATCGAGCAACGCGTTTCTGGACCATGCCCTGCCCGGTTCGGACGCGAGCAGTTCGAGAATCTGAAACTCGAGCGGCGTTAAGTCGATGCGATCGCCGTCGCGGATCACTTCGTGACGCCGTTTATCGATGATCAGTCCACCGACCTCGATTCGTTCTCCGTCAGGCTCGGGCGCGACACCGCCGCCGCGTCGCAGCAACGCCTCGACGCGATATTCGAGCTCGCGCGGACTGAACGGCTTCGCGAGATAGTCGTCGGCGCCTGCTTCGAAGCCGGCAACTTTATCGGAGAGCGCGTCGTGCGCGGTCAGGAAGAGGGCGGGCGTCTGGATGCCGCGATCGCGAACTCGCTTGAGCAGATCGAGTCCGGACATGCCCGGCATCGAGACGTCGAAGATGAAGCAATCGAACCGTCCTGCCAGTGCTGCTTCGAGAGCCGCCATCCCATTTTCTCGTTCATCAACCTGGAAGCCGAGACGCCGAAAGTATTCCGCCAGCAGGAGGCGCATGTCGGTGTCGTCGTCGGCTATTAGAAGGCGCTTGCCTGCGTATTTGCTGTTTGGTGGTGCTTGCTGTGCCAATTCTCTCCGATCCTGTCGGTGGGGATCTGATTAAAAGTCGTAAGCAGTGAGATTATAACTCATCCGGGTTGGGAGGAGATCGATTGCTTCCCAGGATGGATAAAATGGGTCAGCCTTGACGCAAATTAGTGGGGGTAAGTATAGTTCCTCTTTGACTTTGGACCGCTTCTACCCTCCTTATAGCAACTGATCGGAGACTTTAGCAACCAGAGATGCGTGATCTTCGTCGCTTGTTAAAGTACCTGAAACCTCACTGGCCGATCTTCGCTGTAGCAACTATCGCGATGTCGCTGGTGGGACTGTTGGAGAGTGCCACGGGCGCTTTGATCGTCCCGATCCTCGATCAGGCGTTCACTCAAACCGGCGCTCCACGCACCGAGACTCTCTTCGGCCTCCAAAAATTAATCCCGCAGGCCCCGCTCGGCGCCTGGAAGGTGATCTCGATCCTCTTGCTTGTTTTTACGCTCGCGAAAGGCATTGCGGAGTATCTGTCGACTTACCTGATGGCGCGGATTGGCCAGTCGGCCGTGCTCAAATTGCGACAGGATCTCTACGACCACCTGCTCGCCCAGTCCGCGACTTTTTTCGAACGCCACCGCAGCAACTATCTCGTCTCGCGCCTCGTCTCGAGCGCCGCGGCCATCGAAACCGCGGTGACGAGCACGATCCGCGATATGCTGCGCGAGAGTTTTACGTTGATCTTTTTCCTCGTCGCCGCTTTTTACTACAACTGGCGACTGACGCTCGGCTCATTGATCATCGCGCCGATCATCGCGTTTCTCACTGCCAAATTCGGCAAGGCGTTGCGTCATCGGGCGCGCGAGAGTTTTGAAGGAAGCAAGGAGCTGACCGACACCGCGCAGGAAGCACTCGCCAACCAGGGAATCGTCAAAGCATATCGCGCGGAGAAACGCGAGTCTGCGCGCTTCACGGCGGTAGCCAAACGGATCGTCAGAGCGAACAGGCGTAGTGCGAGTATCGCGGGCGCTTCGCCGCCGACGATCGAGATGATCGGGATGTTGTTCGTGGTTTTCCTGCTCTTCTTCGGTCAGCAGGAAATCCTCGCCGGTCGTATGAACACCGCGCAGTTCGTGACGTTCCTGTTCTTTTTGTTTCGCAGCTACGATCCGATGCGGAAGTTGTCGCGGCTGCAAAACAGCCTGGAGCAGGGGTTCGCGGCGGCCCAGCACGTGTGGGAAGTGATGGACGAGCACGCCGCGATCAAGGAGAAGGAAGACGCTCGCGACCTGCCGCCGCTGCGACATCAGATCGAGTTGCGCGACGTGTCGTTCGGTTACGATAACGAGTCGCGTTCAGTGCTGCGAGACATCAATCTCAAGATCCAGGCCGGAACGATGGTGGCGCTGGTTGGCGAGTCCGGCGGCGGAAAGTCGACGCTGACTAAGCTATTGCCGCGTTTTCACGATCCCTCTTCCGGCGCGGTGCTCTGGGATGAAACCGATCTGCGCGACGTCAAGCT
>DASURS010000311.1:0-9101 GCA_036279935.1 Pyrinomonadaceae bacterium | reverse complement strand
GACGAAGGGCCAGCGGGCGCGCGCGTCCTGCAAATCAGGATCGAGAAGATAGCCACGATACAACGCGCGATAGTCGTCGACGTTGATGGGCACGTGAAAGTCTCTGATCTTTTCGCCGTGCGGGTAACGCACAACGTCGCGCAGCCGCCGTGCGTAGTAACCCTGCGGCCGATCCTCCGGATACCACACGACCTCGTAAACAAAATCTCCCAGGTGCAGAACGAAGCCGAGCTGATCCGCAACAGACTTGCTTTCGTCTTCCCAAATCATTCGACGATACGCGTTTGAACCGCCCATCTGCACGTTCTGGCAACTTACGAACGCGAAGCTCACGGGGCGACTGTCGTTTGCAGCCGGCGCCGTGATCGTGCGGCCGACTCGACTGCCGAAACCATGTTCGTCAGTGAAGCGATACCAGTAAACACTGCGAGGTTTAAGGCCGGCGGCCAGTACGCGCGTGGTCCAATCAGCATCGGATGAGAGCGTTGCGTTGGCAGTCGCGACGACGCGACGGAAATCCGGATCGGCCGCGACTTCGAGTATCAATTTCTTCGCTTCGCTGTTTTTCAATGGCGGCCGCCGGGTCCAGAGAATCACGCTGTCGGAATGCGGATCGCCCGATGCGACGCCTTGCGGATAAAACTCCCGCTGCTCGCGCCAGCCAGTGCTTGACGCCCGCACGTCACCTGAGCGAAAAGCGAGCGACGCGCCAAATGACGCTGCTAACTCGATGAACTTACGTCGCGATATCGACATGCTTTCACCTGACCACTCGGAACGTCGTCGCCAACCCGGCGGACGAGTCGCCGCCGGCCCACACGTCGAAAGTCGCAGGCTCCTGCACCCAACCTTTAACTGCTGAGCTCCAGTAAGTCAGCTCCGCTTTGCCGAGCGTGAAGCGAACGGTTTTCTTTTCGCCCGGCGCGAGCGCGATGCGCTCAAATCCCTTCAGCTCACGCACGGGCCGCGACGCGCTTCCCGAACGCTGGTGAATATAGAGTTGCGCAACCTCCTCGCCCGCCCTGCGTCCCGTATTCTCGACGTCAACGGTCACTTCGACGCTCTCGCCCACCTTTGTTTCCGCTTTGCTCACTCGCAAGTTTGAATAGGCGAACGTCGTGTAACTCACACCGTAGCCGAATGGGTAAAGCGGTGTCGTCGGCATGTCCCAGTAACGAGACTTGAAGTCTTTCGCTGTCTCTGGTTGTTGCGTGAGGTTGTGAGCGTAGTAAATCGGAACCTGGCCCGAACTGCGAGGCCATGTCACCGGGAGCTTCCCGCCGGGCGTTGCGTCGCCGTAAAGCAGATCCGCGATCGCGTTTCCTCCTTCACTGCCCGGATGCCACGCTTCGAGGATCGCCGGCACGCGATTGACGGCCCACGAGATGTCGAGCGGCCGTCCATTGATCAGCACCAGCACCGTTGGCTTGCCGAGTGCCGACACCGCTTCGAGCAACTCGCGCTGACGGCCGGGCAGTTCGATCGTTGAACGGGTCGACGCTTCACCGCTCATCTCTTCGTACTCACCGAGCACCAGCATCACCAAATCCGACGACCGCGCGAGCGCTACCGCTTTGTCGAACTCTTCACGCTTCTGCACTTCGGACCACGCCGCCGGACGTGGACCGCCGAACAAGGCAAAGATCGACGGATACACACGATCCATGTCCACGCCTTGTGCGTAGTCGACCTTCACGCGTTGCCCAACTTTTTCGCGAATGCCTTCGATGACGGTGACCGCCGTCCGTCTGTCGTCGGCGAGGGTCCACGGACCGCGCATGTCACGCTTCGAGTCCGCCAGTGGTCCAATCACGGCAATGGATGAAATCTTCGGGTCGCCCTTGGTGAGCGGCAAAAGGTTTCCTTCGTTGCGCAACAGCACCGCCGAGCGCTGCGCGGCAACGCGTGCGAGTTGCCGGTGCTCCGGGTTGTTGTGATGCGTCGTCACTGCCGACTCGTCAACGTAAGGATTTTCGAAAAGACCGAGTCTGTACTTCGCTTCCAGTATCCGTTGTACGGCGCTGTCGATCTGCGCAGTCGTAACGCGCCCTTCCTTCACAAGGTCCGCAAGACTGGTGGCGTACGCGCTTCCGATGCCGCTCAGCGCAAGCGACATCTCCATGTCTACGCCCGCAGTGAGCGCACGGACCGCTGCGTCAGCTTTGTCTGCGGCGAAGCCGTGCGTAACCAGACTCCCGACGGAATCCGCGTCACTTACTACGAATCCTTTGAAGCCCCACTCCTTTCGCAAGACTTCACGAAGCAGAAAGACATTGCCCGTCGCAGGGACGTCGTTGAGATTCATGTACGCCGTCATCACGCTCCCAACGCCGGCGTCAACCGCTGCTTTGAACGGTGGGAAGTAGACGTTGTAGAGCTCGGCGTCGCTGAGATAGGAGGAGTCGTAATCGCGACCGCCTTCGGCCGCGCCGTAACCGGCGAAGTGCTTCACGCATGCAAGCAAACGGCCGGGAGCGGACGGATCGGATCCCTGAAAGCCTCGCACCTGCGCGGCGGACATCTTCGCGCCGAGATAGGGATCTTCCCCCGCACCCTCGACGATGCGTCCCCAGCGCGGATCGCGCGCGATGTCGACCATTGGCCCAAACGTCCAGCGGATTCCGACCGCGCGCGCCTCGCGAGCCGCTACCGTTTGCGCGCGTTCCACCAGCGCCGGATCCCACGAGGACGCCATCGCGAGTGGAACCGGGAACACCGTGCGAAACCCGTGAATCACGTCGAAACCGAACAGCAGCGGAATCTTCAATCGCGACTGCTCGAATGCAACTTTCTGGAAGCGATTGATCATGCCCGCGTCGGTGACGAACAACAGCGATCCGATCTTGCCTTCACGGATGCCCGGCTCCATAGACTCGGGCTTCATTATCTGGCCCAGAAAAAACTGTTGGTTGAGCTGCCCGATCTTCTCCTCCAATGTCATCTTCGCCAACAGCGCGGCGGCGCGTTTCGCGGCGGTGTCGTCGCGGCTCGTCGTTACCTGGCCCAATGTCTGCACGAGCGGCACCAAGAGAGACAAAATCAGGAGAAGACATTTCAGTCTACGCATTGTTTTTCCTTTGAAAGGGTGATCAGCGGTATTCTAACCGGCGCTAGCATACATCGGGGACGTCGCAAGCACAGCACTTATATCTCGGAGGACTTCAATGAAGGGGCTCTTTCTTGCCTTATGCTTTGTTTTTGCAACGCCGGTTTCAGCCCAAACTGTCGCCTTCACGAACGTGAACGTGATCCCGATGGATCGTGAGCGTGTGCTTGCGAACCAGACCGTCATTATTCGGAACGGACTGATCGCCGAGATCGGCAGACACGTGAAACTGCCAAAAGACGCGGTGCGAATCGACGGCACTGGAAAATACCTGATGCCCGGTCTTGTCGACATGCACACGCACCTGTTGTCCGACAGCGACGAGTTTCCCGATTCGATCGGTCCCGATGAGCTGCGCGTCATGGTGGCAAACGGCGTCACGACCGTTCGCTTCATGATCGGAACGCCCGAACTGCTGTCCCTGCGCAGCCGCTCCGCTACCGGCGAAATTGAAGCGCCGACGATCTTCGTTGCGAGCCCACATCTGACCGGCCGCGAACAGGGGAACAACTTCGTCGTCAACACGCCGGAAGAAGCGCGCGAGGCTGTGCGTAAGTCGAAAGCTGCCGGTTACGACTTCATTAAAGTGACGACGTTCGTCAAACCGGAAGTTTACGAAGCGGCAGTCGACGAAGCCGCGAAACAAAACATCCGCGTCGTTGGTCACGCGGACAGCCGTTTCGTCGGCGTCGAACGCGCCTGGAAAGCGAAGCAGCAGATCGAGCACCTCGACGGATATATGGAACTATTGCTTCGCGACGATGCGCCGATGAAAGGCAGCGTATCCGATCTCTACATCTACAATCCCGAGAACTGGAAAAGCTTCGACTACATCGACGAAAACAAGCTCGCGGAGGTCGCGCGCAAGACGGTCGCGTCGAACCCGTACGTCGATCCCACGCAGCATTTCATGAAAAACACGTTCGGACGGCTGCGGACCGAGGACGAGATCAGAAAGCAGCCGGACTTCCGCTTCTACCCTGCGAAAGTGCAACAGCAATGGTTGGATTTCTACAAAAAGAACCGCTTCATCAACACCGTGCCGCTGGAAAAGCGCGCGCGCTGGGTCCAACTGCGCGAGCAGCTAATCAAGGCAATATACGACGCGGGCGGACGCATCATGACCGGGTCGGACACGCCCGAGTTCCTCTGGCTGTATGGCTTCGGAATGCATCACGAACTGAAGGCATTGAAAGACGCCGGTCTCTCTAATTACGCGGTGCTCGAAGCGGCGACAAAAAACCCGGCAATGTTCCTCGGCACCATCGACAAAACCGGCACGATCGAGAAAGGCAAGCGCGCCGATCTCATACTGCTGAACACCAATCCGCTGGTCGACATCTCCGCCACTGAGAATCGCGCCGGCGTGATGCTCAAGGGCAAATGGCACTCGCAACAAGAGCTGAACGGCTGGCTCGACGATTCCGCGAAAGCGATCTCCACATCATTCAAAGGACACTAAAGCCTGACTCTGATGGTCAATCGGCGAGGGTTTCTGGTAGTGACGCAGTTTGAAAGTCTCTCTGCGCTACAAAGAGAAGCGTAGTTGGACAGCGCGCAGCTATTCGTATCTCAGCGCAATTAACGGATCGACCTTAGCTGCGCGGCGCGCCGGAATGTAGCACGCGAGTAAAGCGACGACAGCGAGCACGCCAATCACACTTACATACGTCACCGGATCAGTCGCAGTTATTTCGAACAGCAGCGTCTGCATCAATCGCGTCAGCGCAAATGCACCTACTAACCCGATGACCGCGCCGATCAGCACCATGCCGAGACTCTGTTTCAGCACGAGTCGCAACACGTGAAGCGGTCGCGCTCCCAGTGCCATTCGCACTCCGATTTCCTGCGTTCGCTGCACGACGGAATAAGCCATCACACCGTAAATTCCTATCGCCGCCAGGAACAGCGCAATACCGGAGAACGTCGCCAGCAGTAACGCGAGGAAGCGTGGCTGGACCATCGACTTCGACACCAGTTCGTCCATGGACCAAAGATTGTAGACCGGCAGGCTTGGATCCAATTCGCGAACCGCGTTTCGTATCGAGCCTTCGAGCGACGCGGAGTTGTTCGACGCGCGAACGACGAAATTCACGTTCGCGCCAAGGAACTGATTCGCCACTTGACGCACCTGGAAATAGAGCTCGGGACCGGCCGGCTTGTCCATGCCGGCGTTCTTAGTGTCTTCAACGACACCGACGATCGTGCACCAGATTTTCGGATCAGAAAACCCCGGATTCACACGCCGGCCAATGGGACTTCCCTGCCAAAACCTCTTCGCGAGGGCCTGGTTGACGATCACCACCGGCATCGCGTTCGGATTGTCATCCTGCGCTTCAAACGTGCGCCCTTCCAACAAACGAATCTTCATCGTCTTGAAGTAATCGTTATTGACGACGTTCCAGTAGTCGACGTTCTGCGCTGGTCCATCGGGCGTTGGCTGATAGCCTTCGATTTCGGTGTCGTTGGCATTGATGCGGCGCAGCGGAGGTAGTCCGCTTGCCATCGAGACGCTGGCGACGCCGGGAACGCTGGCGAGTTTCTGTTCGAGCGCGTTAACAAATTGCAGGCGTTCGGGGTTTTTGTATTTAACCGCGGGAAGATTGAGGCTGAAGCTGGTAACGCCCGCCGGATCAAATCCGGTCTTCACTTGTTGCAGTTTCCAAAAGGCCCGAATCATCAGTCCCGAACCGATGACGAGGATCACTGCGAGCGCGATTTCTGCGATCACGAGTCCTTTGCGAAGCGCCTGTCCGCCTCCTCGAATTGCGCGCTGCCCGGCGCCGCGAATCCAGTTCGCCAGGTTACGTTCACTGACCTGGGCCAAGGGCGCGAGACCAAAGAGAAACACGGCGACAATCGCAACCGCGATCGTGAACGCAAGTACTGGCAGACCAACGCCGATCTCCTCGGTGCGCGGGACGCTGTCAGGCGCAAACAGTAACAGGACCTTCAAGCCGCCAAAGGCGAGCGCGATTCCGAGAATTGAAGCGATCAAGACGAGTACGAATCCCTCGGCGACGAATTGCCGGACCATTCGTCTTACGCCGGCGCCGAGTGCGAGCCGCACTGCGAACTCACGATGGCGTGATTCCGCGCGCGCCAGTAACAGGTTCGCGACGTTCACACACGCGATGAGCAGAACAAAACCAACCGCGGCCATGAGCAGCCAGACGGCCCGGCGAGCTGAGCCGACCACGTCTTCGTGAAGACCCACCATTATGACCGGGTGCTTTTCAGGGTTGAGTAAATGCTGCGAACGGCTCTCACTCTTCCAGCCGGCCATCAGGCTCGTCATCTCGCTCAACGCCTGCTCGGTAGTCACGCCGGGTTTCAGCCTGCCGATGACTGACAGGAAGTGGGAACCGCGGCTGCCGGGATTGGCGGGATCGAATTGAAACGGCAGGACGAGCTCGACTTGATCGTTGCTTCCCGGGGGGAAGGCAAAGTTGGCGGGCATCACGCCGACGACGGTCGTCGTTGCGGAGTTGACCTGAATCTGTTTGCCGATGATGTCACTCGCGCCGCCGAAACCCTTTTGCCACAGGCCGTGCGAGATGATGGCGACGCTTGGTCCATTGTTTCGATCTTCTTCTTCGGTGAAGTTGCGGCCGCGTTCGGGTTGGACTCCGAGGACGTCGATCAGGCTGCGGGTGATGACGGCGGAGGTGACTCGCAGTGGCTCGCTTTCTGTGCCGACGTTCTGACCGCCCGGCGCCCACGCGCCGATTGACTCCCACGATTTGGCCTCGCGCTGGATGTCGAGCATTTCGGGAGGCGAGAGCCAGAATTTCCGGAGCTGCATCGTGGGAAACTCGCTGTAGACACGAACTAGCCGGTCGGGTTCGCGGTAAGGCAACGGCCGCAACAGTACCGAGTTGACGACGCTGAAGATGGCGGAATTAGCGCCGATGCCGACCGCGAGCGTCAGAATTGCGACGGCGGCAAAGGCGGGGTTCTTTTTCAGCATGCGCAGTGCGTATTTCAAGTCCTGCAGGAACGTTTGCATCGTCGCGGTCCTCCGGAGGGTCTTTACGTACTTGGCTTTGGCTTGGTTCAACCGAATGAACGTGGTTCTATGGGATAACACCGCCGCGGTTGGGATGGTGGCAAAGAATCTACTGGCGGCGGTGTAATTCGGATCTGTTTTAATCCGTGTAATCAGTGCCTTCATCCGTCACGATCGCGAACGAAACCGATCTCTTTACGACCTGGAATTGGCGTTTCCATTAGTTTTCTGATCGCGTCGAACACAGCCTTGAACTGCTTATCGTACTTGCTTTCGAGCTCATCCAGCCGGCGGGCGAGTTCTGTGTTTGACGCTGCCAATTGTCGAAGCTTTACAAAGGCGCGCATGATTCCGATGTTTACGCTGATCGCGCGCTTGCTGCGGAGGACGCTCGAGAGCATGGCGACGCCCTGTTCAGTAAACGCATACGGCGTAGAACGCGGGTCGCGATGCTTTTGGGAACCGGTCACAAATTGTGACCGGTTCAGCTCGGCGACTTCTTTCTCGGAAAGTTGAAACATGAAGTCAACGGGAAACCGATCGACATTGCGGCGTACTGCCTGATTGAGCGCTTTCGTCTGGACTTGGTAAAGCTCCGCGAGGTCGCGATCCAGCATCACCCTTTCGCCGCGAATAAGGTAAATAGTTTTTTCGATGGAGATGAGATCTGTTTTACTCATGTGAGGTCCTTTCGTGAGATTTGCGACGCATTATATTACGGGTAGCGACGCACTGAAAACCGCTTAATCGGTGGCGGGTGGACCATCCACGGCAATTCGACTTTCTGGGAAGAAACCGTCACGTCGAAACGTCTTAAACGCGAGACGAAAGGAGATTGGCGTGGCTTCTATCAAAATACTAGCGACTATCAGCCGGGTCGCGGGATTGATGTTACTGGCTGGATTCGGGACGTCGGTCGTTGTCTCCTGCCTTTCCGGCGACATTTCTTCAAACGCATCGCAACAGACAGCGCAACAGCCGTTGTTCGCCGACGCTCAAGGTTCGCCTGTTCCCCTCGAAGGTGGGCCCGGCAAGGTTTTGGTCGGCGACATGAACAACGATCGAAAGCTCGATCTTGTCGTTGCGCTTGGACGCCCGCGGGCGATTACCGTCCTCGAAGGCAAAGGCAACGGCCAGTTTGGCCCAGCCCTCAGCACTACAACGATCGCAGAACCGCCCAGCGAGATAGCAGCCGGCGACTTCAACGGCGACGGCAAACTCGACGTCGCTATCTCTTCGCACGACAGTTACGGAGTGGTGCTACTAAACGGAGACGGTAAAGGTGGTCTGGCTAAAGCCCCGGCTTCGCCAGTGGTGATGAAGCTGGGCCAGCATCCGCATACACACGGTCTCGCAGTCGCCGACATCAATCGAGACAATAAACTCGACCTGATCACTTGCAACAACGAAGATAACGACATCTCGATCGCTTTCGGAGACGGCCGCGGTAACTTTACTCGCGCTCCTCAGCCGTTCCCCGTCGGTCCCAGCCCATATCCTTTCGCCGTCGGCGACGTCAACAACGACGGCTACCCGGATATCGTCGCCACCGCCAGCGCGACAGGACCATTCCGCAGAGAACAACTTCCGAAGAGCCGCGCCTTGACCCTGCTCCTATCCGACGGAAAAGGCGGCCTCTCGCCACGCCAACTCCCCATCCGCACCGGCGAACCGTGGTTTGCCGCCATCGCGGATCTGAACCACGACGGTAAACCCGACATCGTCGCAACTCATCACGAACTAAATGCATTGACGGTGATGATCGGCGACGACCGTGACGGATTTACGGAAGCAAACGGATCTCCATTCGACTTCGGCATTTCTCTTTTTGAGCTGGTCATCGCCGATGTGGATGGCGATAAGACGATGGACGTCGTTGCTACAAACGGCAACAGCATACGCGTTCTGTCAGGCGACGGACGCGGTGGGTTCAGGCAGTCTGCGTCGATACCGGTTGGATCAGGCGCATGGCGAATCACCGCGGCT
>DASURS010000310.1:0-4709 GCA_036279935.1 Pyrinomonadaceae bacterium | reverse complement strand
CCGCTGGACATCACGCCGGCGAGCATGGCGCCGGGCGGACCAGGAAAACAGCCCGACTCGTTGGCGCGCGCGTTCGTCAGTCACCCGAACAGAGAGATCCTTCAGATTCACAACCCGGAGAAGTTCGGCTGCGCGAGTTGTCACTGGGGCAACGGCCGCGCCACCACGAGCGACGTTAAAGGACACGGCCGTCATCGTTTCTGGCTGTGGCCCATGTTCGAGAAAGAGAACACTGAAGCCGGCTGCCAGCAGTGTCACGCGCGCGATCGCGTAACGCAGGGCGCCGAAGTTTTGAATCTCGGACGCGATCTCTTCTCGCAGCGCGGCTGCATGGGTTGCCACCGCTACGAGGGCTTCGATCGCGAAACAGACGCACTCGCTTCAGCACGCCAAACGATCGGACAACTCAGAGATCAGATCACGGGGAACGAAAAACAGATTCGCGCCGACACGCAGCGTTCCGGCGAAGTCGAAGACAACAACGAGGCGCAACGATTACTGGCCCACGCCGAGAGTCTGCGCGTCACCAACAGTCTGCTCGCCGCCCGCGTCGATCAACTGAGTCTGCAAGCGAAATACTTGATGCAGGACCAGAAGAAGGTTGGACCCAATCTTAAAGACGTTCGCGTCAAGTTGCGCAAGGAATGGGTGCCGGTCTGGTTGGAGAACCCACAAGCGTTCCGGCCAGGCACGAAGATGCCGACGTTCTGGCGCTTCGCAGCGCACACGGGCGAAGGCGTCGACATGCGCGATAAAGATGCGGGCGATCAGATCAAAGCAATCTCCGCGTATCTGTGGCAGGACAGCCTCACGACGCCGCTCGCAACGCAAGCGCGCGGCAATGCCGGTCATGGAAAAGAGTTGTTCGAAACGCGCGGCTGTCTGGCGTGTCACTCGATCGGCGAAGGCGACAACCACATCGGCGGCACTTTCGCGGCGAACCTTCAGCGCGTCGGCGAGAAGGCCAACTTCGACTACATCGTCCACTGGATCTACAACCCGCGCGAGCGCGTCGCTCCGTATTGTCCGAAAGAAAAACGCGACCTGACTCCGGAAGACTACGCGAAGAAAGGACTGCCGTACGTCTTCGACACCGAGCTTCATTCCCGCTGTCCGAACGACAACGAGGAATTGCAGGTGCAGAACATGACGGTGATGCCGAACTTCCGCCTGTCTGAGTCGGACGCGCGCGACATCGCCACGTATCTCTTCTCGCTCAGTTCACCGCCGAGTTACGCCGACGCCTCGTTCATGGACGATGCGAACCTGAAAGAGAAGGGCCGTCTGCTGATCAAGCAGTACGGCTGCGCCGGTTGTCACGAGATCAAGGGCTTCGAAGACGAGCAGCGCATCGGTAAAGAGTTGACGGTCGAAGGCGCAACGCCGATCGAGCGACTCGACTTCGCTCTGCAAACGCACCACGCCGAAGACGGCGAGGATCCGTTGAAGCTCAGGCCCAACGAAGAGCGCAAACCCTGGTACAACCACAAGGGCTTCTTTGAACGAAAGATCACGCAACCGTCGATCTACGACGAAGGCAAGGAGAAGGATCCGAAGGACAAGCTGCGCATGCCGCAGCCTTTCCTGACCGAGCAGTGGCGCGTCGCGCTGACGACGTTCCTGTTGGGCAGCGTCGGCGCTGAAGGCGCAAACGTTCCCGGCGCGCTCTTCTACACGCCGCAGGATCAACGGCGGCAGGACATTCAGAACGGCTGGTGGGTGATCAAGAAGTATAACTGTCAGGGCTGTCACCAGCTTCAGGTCGGACAGCGATCAGTCGTTATGGATCTGCCGTTCTACCAGACTCCGGAAGGCAAGGACCTGTTGCCTCCGCGTTTGACTAGCGAAGGTGCGCGTGTCGATCCGGGTTGGTTGTTGAGGTTCCTGCACGATCCGTCGTTGAGTGGTGAAAAGACGCCGGCACAGCAGCAGCAAATCAATGCACTGTCGGCGGCGAACCCGCAGGCGGCCGCGTCGCCGCAATCCAACGCGTCCGCGACGACTCAAGGGGCCCAGGCGAACCAGAACGCGCAACAGCCCGCGAACACAGTTAAGCTACGCCCGCAACCCGGCATGGATCGCAATGGCGTGCGTCCGTATCTGACGTTCCGGATGCCGACGTTCAACTTCTCGCCAAACGAGTTGCAGATCCTGGTTCGCTTCTTCATGGCGATGTCGGGTCAGCAAGACCCATACATCAAGCAGCCGATGCAGCCGTTGACCGAACAGGAGAAGATCACGGCGCGCCAGATGTTCACCTCCGGTACGCCGTGCCTGAAGTGTCACATCACGGGCGAACCAGCACACGACGCGAGGGCGATCGCGCCGAACTTCCTGCTGGCCTCCGAGAGACTGAAGCCGGATTGGACGCGCCGATGGCTGCTCGATCCGTCGCAGATCAGCCCCGGAACGGCGATGCCGAGCGGTCTATTCAAACTGGAAGGCGACCGGTGGGTAGTGAACCTGCCGAACCCGCCCGCCAGCGCAACCGCTTACCAGCACGATCACGCGGATCTGCTGGTGCGTTACATGTTTTTAATGACACCCGACGAGCAGCGCGCCTTGTTGGCGACTGCACCGGTGACTACGACAGCACCGGCCGCGACGACGCAGAACCACGCTCGGTCAAAACGCCGCAAATCGGCGTCGCACCACCGCAAAGTTCGGGAGCGAGCGGCCCTGGGCCGTGGCGTCGCGCGCGCGTTGCGCGGGATGTAAGAGTTTCAAATGAACGAGATCCGATAGTTTTTGGGGCGAGTGGCGCGTTCCGCGTTCGTGCGGCTTCCGTGCTACAGTTAACGCGAAAGTCATCTTAGTTTGGAGGAATTGATCATGAATAAGCAGACAAAAGTCTGGCTTGTGTTATCGATTGCACTGTCTCTCCTCGCGCTGGGCTCTGCCTGCGGTGGCGCCAAGGACTCCGGCACAAATAAGGAAGGGAGCGGTGAAGCCACGACGGCGGCCGCGCCATACAGCGGTCCGACCGGCTCGATTAGCGGTGTCGTCAGCTATGCCGGAACACCGCCGGCGCCGAAAAAGATCGACACGACCGCCGACGCGGCCTGCGGAAAAGCCAACCCGAACCTCACGACCGACGATACGATCGTGAAGGACGGCAAACTGGCCAACGTTTTTGTCTACGTCAAGGAAGGCACTGTCGAAGGCGGCAAGAAGATCGGCGATTACGCCTGGTCAACTCCAACTACGGCCGTTCAGCTCGACCAGCGCGGTTGCCACTACAGCCCGCACGTGCTTGGACTGCAAACCAACCAGAAACTCACCATCACCAACAGTGACCAGACCCAACACAACATTCACCCGACGCCGAAGCTGAACCAGGAATGGAACCAGACCCAGGCCAACGGCGCTCCGCCAATCGAAAAGTCTTTCACGCGCGCTGAAGTCCTGATCCCGGTCAAATGCAATCAGCACCCGTGGATGAAGGCCTACATCGGCGTCATGAAGACCCCGTTCTTCAAGGTTAGCGGCGAAGACGGCGCCTACAAGATCGAAGGTCTGCCGCCGGGCAAATACACCGTCGTCGCATGGAGAGAAGGCGGCGCCACCGGCACTGAGAAGCCGATGGAAGTAACCGTCACGGCGAACGGCGACGCCAAGGCCGACTTCTCGTTCGGCGAAGCGGCGACGTCCGCTAACAAGTCATCGTTGCAGATGATGCCGGCGCTCGAGTTGCCGATGATGGGCAAGCACTAAGGGGAAACTACTGCCGATTGTCGATTGCCAATTGCCGATTTAGAGAAACAGGCAATTGGCAATTGGCAATTGAAAATCGTAAATGAATAAAGGTTTAAATCGTTACGCCATTCTCGTCGCTTGCGCGACCTTTTTCCTGATCATTGCCGGAGCGCTCGTCACCAGCAACGACGCTGGCCTGGCGACGCCTGACTGGCCGACCTCGAACGGCTACCTGTTTCCCAAAATGGTTGGAAATCTGTTCTGGGAGCACGGTCACCGCATGGTCGCGACAACAGTCGGTCTGCTGACCATCGGGCTCGGTATCTACGTTCGATTCAAGGAAAAGAGGTTCTGGATCTGGAAGCTCAGTTTCTTCGCGCTGCTCATGGTGATCGCGCAGGGACTGCTCGGTGCGCTGACGGTGAAGATGATGCTGCCGCTCGCCGTCTCCGCGGCCCACGCGACGCTTGCACAGCTCTTTTTCTGCACGACCATCAGCATTGCGGTTTTCACGTCGCCGAGCTGGATGAACGCGCGAGCGCTATCGGAGGAGAAGGGAATTCTCCCGCTCCGTTATTTGTGTACAGCGGCGCTGGCCACGATCTTTCTACAATTGATACTCGGTGCGACACTGCGACACTCCGCGCCGTGGGATCACCATCTGCCGGTTGAACTGGTGCTGGCGCATATCGGCGGCGCTTTCGCCGTCACGCTGGCGCTCGGTGGCGCGGCGGTGACCGTGTTGCGCCGTCATAAAGGCGAGACGTTGCTGACGCGGCCTGCAACCATCGCGCTCGTGCTCCTGGTGGTGCAGTTGTTTCTCGGCGTCGCCGCGTACCTGACGCGGCTGGGATCGCCGAACGAGCCGCAGCCGTTGAACCCGATGATCTCGATCACGGTCGCGCACGTCGCCTGTGGCGCTCTGATTTTCGCGACCACGATCGTTTTGACTTTGAGAACTTACAGAGTCCTGCCGGCCACCGAAACAGCGATGGCCATGGCTGGACAGGAAT
>DASURS010000309.1:0-8860 GCA_036279935.1 Pyrinomonadaceae bacterium | reverse complement strand
AGCGTTGAAAGTACTTCGCGCGCTCCGGCCGTCGCTTCACAGATAAGAAGTCGATGATCTGAATAAACAGCAACGTCTCGCCGGCGCTCGCTTCCCTCACGACGTCCACCAGCTTCCGTAAACCTGCTATGAAACGATCGTTGCCGATCCGCAGCAACGGCCCGCTCGGAATGTCGCGCACGCCCGTCGCTTCCACGACGAGCACCGCCGGACGCCCCTCGGCAAATCGCCCGTACCAGTCGAGGTTCTGCTGCGTGACAAACCCGTCCTCGGTCGCGCGCCACGGCACCATCGCGGGCACCCACGTGCGGCTCCTCGCCTCATGTCGTCCGATTTTTATGGGACTGTAGAGAAGGGATCGAGCGGCTTCTTCGGCTGTCGGCCAACGAGTTTCTTCTATCCTGTGCCTGATTGGGTTCGCAAACTTCCACATGTTCGCGCTGGTAACTGTACCACGATCCACAGATTAAACGGATTCTGGTACAGTTAGCGCAGGAGGGACCCCGTTTTTGACTGATGAACTACTGAAATGGCGAAGCGAGTTTCCGATTCTCGATAAGGCCGTTTACCTGATCTCCCACAGCCTCGGCGCAATGCCGAAAGCGACTTACGATTCGCTGCACGAATACGCCGACAAATGGGCGACGCGCGGCGTGCGCGCGTGGGCGGAGGGCTGGTGGGAAATGCCGGTCACGCTCGGCGACGAATTGGCGACCATCATCGGCGCCGACCCCGGCACGATCGTGATGCACCAAAACGTTTCCGTCTGCCAGTCGCTGATTCTCTCCTGCTTCGAACCGACGCCGAAACGAAACAAGATCGTCTACTCGGAACTCAACTTCCCTTCCGTCATGTACGTCTACGAGGCGCACGCCCGCGACGGGAAACTCAAAATCGAAATCGTCAAATCAGACGACGGCATCACGGTCCCGCTCGAGCGAATGCTCGCGGCGATCGACGAGACGACGTTGCTCGTCCCATTCTCGCACGTCCTCTTCAAGAGCGCGTTTATACAGGACGCGAAAGCCATCATCGATCGCGCGCACGAAGTCGGCGCGATGGTGGTGCTCGACACCTATCAATCCGCCGGCACGATCCCGTTCAGCGTCAAGGAGCTGAACGCCGACTTCGCGACCGGCGGCTCGGTCAAGTGGCTCTGCGGTGGTCCAGGCGCAGGCTATCTTTACGTCCGTCCTGATCTGCAAACGAAACTCGAACCGAAAACAACCGGCTGGATGGCCCACGAAGCGCCGTTCTCCTTCGACACCAAACTGCGTTACGCTCCGAACATCACGCGTTTTCTCCACGGTTCACCGGCGATCCCGGCACTGTACGCCGCGCGGTCGGGTTACCGGATCATCAACGAGATCGGCATCGACAGGATTCGCGAGAAGAGCATGCGCCAGACGGCGTATCTGATCCGTCTCGCAGAAGAAGCGGGCTTCGAAGTGACCAGTCCGAAGAATGGCGCACAACGCGCCGGCACGGTGACAGTCGCTCACGAACATGCAGCAGCGATCGCGAAGGAACTGATCCGTCGTGAATTTATTATCGACTACCGGCCCGGCGCCGGCATTCGCATCTCACCTCACTTCTACAACAAAGACGAGGAGTTGGAATTAGTGATCCAGGAAATGAAAAAGATTGCGGCCTCTGACGCCTATCAGGAAGCGGCGGGAGCAGCGTTTTAAATGTCGAAAAACTACGGTCAGGATTCGCCACTTTCATACAATAAATATCTTCGCGTTCAGGACCTTATCAACTTACAGGATTGTCTGTCAGACCCGGCGCATCACGATGAGCTGCTGTTCATCACCGTCCACCAGGCTTACGAGCTCTGGTTCAAACAGATCCTGCACGAGCTTGACGCGGCGATCTCAATGTTGGCCCAGGACCGGCTCCCGGCCGCGACACGGGCGATCAAGCGCGTCGTCGAGATCGAGAAGTTGCTGCTGAACCAGATTCACATCATGGAAACTATGACGCCGATCAACTTTCTCGCATTTCGCGACGAGTTGAATCCGGCGAGTGGGTTTCAGTCGATGCAGTTTCGCGAGATCGAGTTCTCTTCGGGCTTGAAAGACGAACGTGTCATTCGGGAATTCAAAGACGACGAGTTTGCCTTCCCGCGTCTGGAGGCGCGCATGGCCCAACCGTCGCTCGCCGACGCATTTTACGAAGCGCTGGAACGGCGCGGATTCAAGGTCGAAGACCGATCGCGGGCGGTGCTCGAGATCCTTACTCACTTCGAAGAGCGCTACGAGGAGTTTCAACTCTCCGAAGCGATGATGGAACACGATGAATACTTCTCGCTCTGGCGCTCGCATCACATCAAAATGGTCGAGCGCATGGTCGGCGCCAAACGCGGCACCGGCGGCTCGGAAGGCATCGGCTATTTGAAGACTACGCTCGACAAGAAGTTCTATCCCGAACTTTGGGAAGCGCGCACCTATCTCGACGTCAAACATGGCGAGCGCGGGTGCCCGTTTGCACATTGATCGCAATGGAAAAAGAGAGAAGATCCGCGCCCCGTGCAAGAGTCAATCTTCCCGCGCGCTGGGAAGGAGTGCTCTCACGTGAGAATGCGACTGTCACCGACATCAGCCGCAACGGCTGTTTCGTGCTGACCGGCGGTAAAGCCGCTATCAAAGAGCTGGTGTGGCTGGAGATCAATCTTCCGGACCTCGAGCCGATTCACTTCTGGGCCGAAGTGGTCAACGAAGCGAACGAGATCGGGTTTGCCCTGCGATTCAACTCCGCAAGCCCGGAAGACGAACAGATACTGGCGACGTATTTGGAAACCGTGTTTCAGTCACAAGCCCCGAAAAAACCCGGAACGTGATCCCATCTTTCCCAGAACGGTTCAACATGGCCTACTACTTCCTCTATCACAACGTCGAGGAAGGTCGGGAGAACAAGGTCTGCCTGTATTTCGAGGATCGCAGTTGGACCTACGGCGAGGTCGCAAGGCTTTCGAACCAGACGGGAAACGCGTTGCGCGATTTAGGACTGGACATCGAGGATCGCGTGCTGATGGTTTTGCCTGATTGTCCTGAGTTTGTCTGGACGTGGTTTGGAGCGGCACGCATCGGCGCAGTGATCACGATGGTCAATCCGCTACTGCCCGCCGCGGATTACGAATACTACCTCGACTACACACGCGCGCGAGTGGCAGTTATTCATCAATCCGTGTCATCGGTGTTCGCTGAAGCTGCTCGCAAAGCGCGGTACTTGAAAAAAGTATTAGTCGTAGGTCAAGACTTCGATGAATATATAAAAAGCGCACCCACCGAATGCACGCCCGCCGACACGAAGCGCGACGACATCGCCATCTGGCTCTTCACGTCCGGCTCGACGGGCCATCCGAAAGGCGCGGTCCACCTGCAACACGATCTGCCGTTCAATACGGAAGTCTTTGCCAAAGCGACGATGGGCGTCAGCGCCGATGATCTGACAGTCTCCGTTCCGAAACTCTTCTTCGGTTACGCCACCGGAACGAACCTGCTGTTTCCTTTCGCAGTCGGCGGCGCGACGGCGCTTTTTTCCGAACGTTCGACGGCGGAAAAGATGTTCGAAGTCATCAAGCGCTATCGGCCGACGATCCTGACGACAGTGCCGACGATGATCAATTCGATGCTGAACGTCGCAGAGGCATCGCGTGACGATCTTTCGAGTCTACGGTTCTGTTACTCGGCCGGCGAGGCGCTTCCGATCGAGCTTTACGAACGCTGGATGAGTACGTACGGAGTCGACATTTGCGACGGCATCGGTTCGGCGGAGATGTTTCACATCTACATCACGAATCGCCCCGGCGATATCAAACCGGGAAGTCTCGGACGCATCGTCGAAGGCTATGAAGCGAAGATCGTCGACGCTGACGGCAACGAGGTCCCAACCGGCGAGATGGGAACGTTGCGCATCAAAGGCGACTCCGCCGCGCTCTGCTACTGGAACGCGCACGAAAAGTCGAAAGAGACATTCGCCGGCGACTGGTGTACCAGCGGCGACCAGTTTCACGTCGATGAAGACGGCTACTACTGGTATCACGGTCGCACTGACGACATGCTGAAAGTGTCAGGCGTTTACGTCGCTCCTGCGGAGATCGAAAACTGTCTGCTTCAGCACGAAGCGGTGCTCGAATGTGCGGTGGTGGGCCATGAGTCGGCGGGCCTGGTGAAACCGAAGGCCTTCATCGTCGCGCGCTCAAGTTTCGAAACCACGGATCAGCTCGCCGAAGAGATCAAACAGTTCGTAAAGACACGGATCGCAGTTTACAAATACCCGCGCTGGATTGAATTCGTTTCCTCACTTCCGAAAAACGATCGCGGCAAGATCGATCGCAAGAAGCTGAAGACTTAGCGGCGGCGTTCGAGATCGTAGTCGCGTAAACGGCGGTAGAGTGTGGAAGGTGAGATGCCGAGGATTTCGGCTGTCTTGCCGCGATGCCAACCGGTCTGTTCGAGTGCGGCCAGAATCTGCTGGCGTTCGACTTCACGAAGCGATCCCGCCGTTGAGGGGGCGCCGGCAACTACCGCAACCGGCGCTTCGACGCCGCCCGGCACAACCGGCGCGGCCGCAGGAACCGGCGCGACCACTGGTCGCGTGACTTCCGGCGGAAGCTCCGACAACGTGATCCGTCCGTTGTTGGAAAGAATCACCGCGCGCTCCAGACAGTTCTTCAACTGCCGTACGTTGCCGGGCCACGTGTAAGTACGCAAAGCGGCGAAAGCGTCATCGGTCAATTCAGGCGGATGAGTGCCCGCGATCTGTTTCAGCAGGTAACGCGTCAACGGCTCGACGTCCTCCGGCCGATCGCGCAACGGCGCGAGGCTGATCTGAAAACCATTGATGCGGTAAAGCAAGTCTGAACGAAACACGCCATCGTTGACGACCGTTTCGAGATTGCGATTCGTCGCGGCGACGATGCGAACGTTGACCTCGACTTTTCTCACGCCGCCGACTCGGAAAAACGTGCGCGTCTCGATCGCGCGCAACAGCTTCGCCTGCAACTGCGCCGGCAACTCCGTGACTTCGTCGAGAAACAGCGTCCCGCCGTCCGCCAACTCGATCAGTCCAAGCTTTCTACCCTTCGCACCCGAAAACGCGCCCGCTTCGTAACCAAACAACTCCGACTCGAGCAACGACTCCTGAAACGCAGCGCAGTTCAGATCGACAAACGACGCCTCCGCTCGATTCGACAAACGATGAATCGCGTGCGCCACCAACTCTTTTCCAGTGCCTGATTCGCCCGTGATCAGCACTGACGCTTCCGACGGCGCGACGCGTTCAATCAACCGGATCGCTTCCTTCATCACTTCCGAAACTGAAACGATCTCCGGCAGCGCCGACTGCCGCGCAAGCTGCTCGCGTAGACGAACGTTGTCCACGCGCAACCGTCGCTTGTCCGCAGCCTGGCGGACGCGGATGTCGAGCTCTGAAATCGTGTAGGGCTTGGTGAGATAGTCGTAGGCGCCGAGCTTCATGGCCTCGACGGCAGTCTCGACGGTCGCCTGGCCCGTCAACATGATCACTTCCGGCGGATTGGGCCGTTGATGCACACGCCGAAGCAATTCCATGCCGTCGATGCGAGGCATGTTGATGTCGCACAGCAACACGTCGACATTGCTCTCTTCGAGCTTGCGCAGAGCGGCCTCGCCGTCAGGCGCCGCTTGCACACGATAGCCCAACCGTTCCAACTCCTTTTGCAACACCAGCCGGAGGTTGGCCTCGTCTTCTGCGATCAGAATTCGTGCTTGCTGCTGCTGTGGGTCGCTCAAACCGTCGGTTCCTCGTTTAGATTGACTGCGGAAAGAGTGATCGTGAAAGTGGTGCCTGTTCCCACGGTCGATTGCACGTTCAGGGTGCCGCCGTGCTCAGTTAAGATACCATAACACACGGCGAGCCCGAGACCGGTTCCGCGGCCAATTTCCTTCGTAGTGAAGAAGGGTTCGAAGATCTTCGTGAGGTTCTCGGGCGGGATGCCGATGCCGGTGTCGCTCACTTCCACCACGACTTTGTCCTCGTCGTTGCGGGCAATAATCGTCAACACACCACCGGCGTCGCTCATCGCGTCGACGGCGTTCGTCGCCAGCGCGATGATGGCTTGTTGCAACTGGCCCGGGTCGCCGGAAACGTTTGCGAGGTCGTCGGCAATCTCGATACGAAAGTCGACGGCCGCACTTCGTCGCTGGTGCGAAAGCAGACGCGCCGCCGAGCGAATGACGTCCGCGAGATCGATGGTTACGTGGTCCGACGTGCGCGTGCGGCTGAAGTCGAGCAGGCCCATCGTGATGCTCTTGCAACGAAAGGCCTCGCTGCGGATCAGTCCGAGATAATCGCGCAGATCGTCGAGCGCAGGCGAGCCGTCGAACGCGCCTTCGCTGACGCGGGCTTCCAACGATTCGGCGCAGGCGGAGATGGTCGCGAGCGGGTTATTGATCTCGTGCACCACGCCGGCTGCCAGACGGCCGACCGCCGCCAGCTTCTCGGCGCGCGCGACCGCGCGATTCGCTTCCACTCGGTCCGTCACTTCTTCGCCGACGGTGATCACGTGACTGACGCGGCCAGTCATGTCGGCCCACATCGGGATCTTGCTGATCACCCAATGCCGAATGTCGCCCTTTCCCGTCGGCGTCTCCTGATCGATGCGCTCGATCTCGCCGCTCTCGAACACGCGCGCAAACTCCTCCTCGAGCACGTCGCGCGGTTGCCGCGTCAGGACGTTGAAAACGTTCTTGCCCAACACCGATCCACGCGGCATGCCGAGTTCGCCGAGTTCGCGGTTGCGGTTCCAGGCGACGACGCGGTATTCGCGATCGATCGCGTACAGCGAGAGCGGCAGGCTGTCGACGATCGCTTCGATGAACCGCTTCTGCGCCTCCGACTCCGCCGTGCGCTTCTCGACTTCGCGTGCGAGACTCACCGACTGATCGCGCGCCGCCTGATACAGCGAGCAGATGTGGGCGGCGAGTGAAGTCTGTTGGGCCGCTGCTTCGATCAAACGCCGCTCTGTTTCACCGCACTCTTCGCGCCGATCGAACGCGACGATGAGCGCGCCTTTCGAGCGGCCGGCAAAACGGAACGGCGAGACGAACTCGACCGTGTGAATGTCGTCGCGCAGCAGGAAGTTTGACTTCTCCGTGACCAGCAGCGAACTCCCGGATTCAGCGGAACGAAGCCACGACTGCAACGCCTCGCGATTCAGTAGCGACGTGTCGTCGGCGGCGCCTTCGCGATCGAACACGCACAACGCGTGCTTGTCGCGTCCGACGGTGACGTACGCAGCGCACAGCGACGCGTCGATCGCGTCGAATGTTGCGCCGGCGACGCGTCTGACGAGCTGCTCCGGTTCCGGCGCTCGCAGCAGTCCGCGGCCGATGTCCGACAAAAATCTGAGCTCGCGATTGCTGCCGATGAGCGCCCACTCGCGTTGCGAAGTGCGCACGTGCAGGCTGACGCGCGAGAGCAGCTCTCCGGGCGTGGAAGGCTTGGTGATGTAGTCGTCGGCGCCCGCGGTGAAGGCCTGGACTTTGTGGTTTTCGTCGTCGCTTTCCGAGAGCGCGATGATGGGTAACTTGCTGGTCGTGGGTTGCGCGCGAAGTAGTTTGCAGAGCGCGAGGCCGTCGACGCCGGGCATCTCGAGATCGAGCGCGACCAGATCGCAGCGCACGCCTCTCAGCACGCGCAGCGCAGACGCCGCCTCGTTGGCGGTGACGACGCGATATTGCGCGGTTTCGAAGATCTCGCGGAGTCGATCTCGCGCGGCGGCATCATCGTCAACTATTAAAAGGGTAGCGTTTTGGTTTTCGGCGGGAACGGCCATAGCCCTCAATTTGATTGAAAGCGATGGGCGCGGAAGATGTCAAGAATTTTCCCATTTTCCATTCCTCATTGGCCATTTCTCATTTGCCATTGTCAGAAATGAGACATGGCAAATGACAAAGGGAAAATCACAAATGTTTAGTTCGACTGTTCAGAGAGGAGCGGTGGTGGAGGGTCGACGTTGACGGGGACGGAGCGTTCGACCTTGTGGGTCGACTTCATGCGATACATTTCGCCGTCAGCATGGGCCACGAGCTGGTCCAATGTTTGGCCGTCGATGCCGAATGTCGCGGTGCCGACGCTGATGCCGACACGCGCGGTACGGTTGCGGCCGACGGAGAGCGAGAACTTGGAAACGGCGTTTTCGATGCGCGCGCACAACTCTTCGACCTGCGAGCCCACGACTTCCTGCACGAGCGCCACAAACTCGTCGCCGCCGTAACGCGCCAGAAAATCGTATTCGCGCAGTTGCCCGGAGATCAGATGGGCCACCTCGCGCAACATCCTGTCGCCTGACTTGTGCCCGAACGTGTCGTTCACGTTCTTGAACTCGTCGAGGTCGAGCATCACAACCTGAAACGCGCGATCGGTGCGACGCGCGCGCGCTGCCTCTTCGTCGAAACGCAAAGACAGGTAGCGCGCGTTCGGCAAGCCGGTGAGCGGATCCGTCAACGCGTTCGACTCCGCTTCTGCATGCTGCATTGCATTCGCAAGCGCGTCGGAAGCGAGTCGAGTTACGGTTTCGAGCAGTCGCATGTGGTCATCGGTGTATTGCTCGAGATCGCTCGAATAAACGGACAGTGCGCCGAGCAGCACGTCTTCCTTGAACAACGGCAGCGCGGCCATGGAACGGTACCTGATGCCCGCGTCGGGATTGACGCCGGTGAAATCAAGACTCGGGTGAAGCTGGTTTACAGCGCTGCGATTCGCGAGCGCAAATCCGGTGACGCCTTCGCCGGGAACGATCGTACGCGTGGACAGCTTCTGCGCGTTCTTCCCGACGACGTGCCGCGCCGTCGCGTAGCCCTTCATCTCGTCG
>DASURS010000308.1:0-11926 GCA_036279935.1 Pyrinomonadaceae bacterium | reverse complement strand
CCGACCACAACCTCTACTGCATCGCGCGGCAGTAACGAGTGCCTTGACAGAAGTATGTATCCGGTCAATTATTCACCCATGAACCTTGCATCGATTCAGAAAGAAATAACTCACCTCACACCGGCCGAGCGCGCGAAGCTGATCGATATTCTTTGGGCGAGCCTCGACGAGGCACACATCAAGGAAAACGAAGTGAAGTGGAGCGCCGAATCAGAGGAACGGATTGACGCTTTTGAGCGCGGCGAACTACCCGCCATCGATGGACCCTCCGCACTTAGAGATTTGCGTTCTTCTTTCGGTAAATGACGCAGTACAGATTTACGTCCGCGGCTCTCACTGAGTTGAGAGAGGCGACTCTCCATTACGAAAACCAACAGACTTCTGTCATGAATCTGCGGCGCGACACTGTTAGATGGCAAAACCTGCTGTAGCCTCGCCGTTGCCGCATTTGGAGCGGCAGTGACGGAAACAATCTTGTCAGCGTGGCGTCTAAGGTTAATAATTCAACGAGTTCGACGTTCAGTAGTTAAGAAAGGGTGGGGATATGTTTGACCAAGAGAAGCCTGCGCCGTGGTACCGGAGCCGGAAGTTGCTGCTTGCGATTCCGATTGCCTTGATTCTCATCGCATCTCTATGGGCGTTCAATAAGTGGCGCGAGTCAAGTTCACGAGAGTCGCACGACGCCGAACTCGAGGCGCATCGCCAGCAACAGGCGGCGCAGGCCGGAAACGCCGGCGCGCCAGCTCAAACTGCCACGCCTGTCGCGCAACCAAGCGCTTCCGCCTCCCCGCAAAATCCGGCTGAAGCTGCCCAAGCCGCTCAACACGCCAGCGCCGGCAGAAACTACTGGACCAACTTCCGCGGCCCGAAGCGTGACGGCAAGTACGACGAGACCCCAATCTCGACCTCGTGGCCGGCCAACGGCCCAACCGCGCTCTGGAAACAGCCCGTCGGCGTTGGTTACTCATCGTTCGCAGTTGCGGACGGCAAGGCTTACACGATCGAACAGCGACGCCAGCAGGAAGTCGTCGCGGCATACGACGTCGCGACCGGCCGCGAGCTATGGAAACAGGCATGGAACGCCGAATTCACTGACAGCACTGGCGATGGCCCGCGCGCGACGCCGACGTGGGACCAGGGCCGCGTCTACGCATTGGGCGCAACCGGCGAACTACGTTGTCTCGACGCAAACACCGGCTCGGTCATCTGGGGCAAAAACATACTGACCGAGAACCAGGCGTCGAACCTGCAATGGGCCCAGGCTGCGTCGCCGCTGATCGTCGACGACAAAGTGATCGTGCTTCCGGGTGGCGGCGGTGGAAAGTCAGTCGTCGCATACAACAAGATGACGGGCGCACCGGTTTGGAAGTCACTCGACGACCGGCAAGCCTACGTCTCGCCGATGCTGGTCGAACTGGGCGGACGCTGGCAAGTAATCGTCGTAAGCTCGACGCGCGTCGTTGGTCTGGTTCCGGAAACGGGCGCGATGCTGTGGAGCTATCCGTGGGACACGAGCATGGGCATCAACGTGTCGCAACCGATCGTCGTCGACAATAACCGCTTCTTTATCTCTTCGGGTTACGACAAGGGCGCCGCGCTCGTGGAGTTGAAGGGCAGCGGCAACAGCTTCACTGCCGGCACAGTTTGGGAAAACAAGAACATGAAGAACAAGTTCAACAGCTCGGTTCTTCATAACGGTTACATCTACGGGCTCGACGAAGGAATCCTCGTGTGCCTGGATGTGAACACCGGCGAGCGCAAGTGGAAGGAAGGGCGCTTCGGTTATGGACAGGTCGTGTTAGCGAGCGGTCATCTGATCATCACTGACGGCTCGACCGGCGACGTTGCACTGGTGAAGGCGACTCCTGACAAGTACACGGAAGTCGCGCGCTTCTCGGCAATCAAAGGACAGACCTGGAATTATCCAGCCATCGCCGGCGGACGCCTGTTGGTGCGCAATTCAAACGAGATGGCGGCTTACGATCTCTCCGGGAAGTAGCCACGAATAACCACGAAAAGGCACAAAAGACACAAAAGGCACAAAGCAAGTCAGGAACTGAAAGGCACGTTAGGACGGAAGACAGCGGGAGTTCCCCTTCAAACCTTCCCTTTGTGCCTCTTGTGTCTTTTGTGCCTTTTTGTGGCTACCGTTTGAAGATCCTCTTCGCTTCGTAAGAGACATTCGGATTGTCGACGTACATGTCGATCACCAGTTCGCCTTGCGCAGTGAGCGTCCACTTCCTGACGACCTGAGTCGTCACTGGCCCTTTCGGAGTTTCATTAGTCGTTACGTCAGTGACTGTGATGCCATTCCCACTTGGCAGCCACGTCGCCGTACGTTTGCCTTTCGGCGGAGCAGCCGGCGCTGGTTGTCCCGGGGGCGCGGGCGGCGTTGGCGGCTGGAACTCGTGCTCCTTCCCATCAAGGATGTACGTATCTTTCTGAACTCGCTCATTGCCCGGCTGGATCAGCTTCGTCTCGACCTCGATCTGATCATCCTTCTGCGTGACGGTCATGATCTGCGTCATGTTTCCAGGCAGGCCGAAGCTTCGCCCGCGATCCAGATTCCACGTCCCCGAGAAGTTCGGTTTATCGACAGCAGCCAGCGCCAGCGCAGACAACACGAGCGTCGCACCAATCGTTATCAAAATCCTTTTTGCCATTTATGGGATCTCCTTTTAGAAACGTACGTCATACAGCTTCCGCAACCTGCGGCGCGTACTGCTCAGATTTGATAAGCGAGAGCAACGGTCCCGTCATAAACGTCGTGACGAGCGCCATCAAAACCATCATCGCAAAGATGCGCCCCGACAAAATTCCAAGGTCGTAGCCGATATTGAGCACGACCAGTTCCACCAACCCCCTTGTATTCATCAACGCGCCAATCGCAAACGAGTGTGACCAGCTCATCCCATTCCAGCGGCTCATCAACATGCTGCCGCCGAGTTTGCCCGCGATAGCAACGAGAATAATGACGCCGCACAGTGCCCAGCTCTGCCAGTCGTTGAGCAAGCCGATCTGCGTGCGCAAACCCGTAAACACAAAGAACAGCGGCAATAACGCGGCGGCGCTGAAACCCTCGATCTTGTCTTTCAGTAACGTCCGAAATTCCGGGGCCGACGGCATCACGATGCCTGCCACGAACGCTCCGAACAAAGCGTGAATCCCGATCGACTCCGTAATCAGCGCGCAGGCCAGAACGAATGCCAGCATCGCCGCGATCAAGCGCCGGCCGTGCAAACTGGAGCGCGGCGTCTCTTTCACGATCCGGTTCAACTGCGGCCGCACGATGAAAAGCATCACCGCCGCAAACACGAGCGTCAGCAGCACGGTCGCAACTGACACCATGACGCCGGCCGATTTCACGATCGCGATCACGAGCGCCAGGATGCACCAGGCAGTGACGTCGTCGACGGCAGCACACGTGAGCGCAATCGAGCCGAGATAAGTTTGCGTCAGTTCGCGGTCTTCAAGGATGCGCGCCAGCACGGGAAACGCCGTGATGCTCATCGCAACTCCGATGAATAACGCGAACGCCGTGAAAGAGGTTCCGGCAGGCGCGAGGTCGCGATAGAGAAACAGTGAAAGCGCGGAACCGAGCAGAAACGGAACGATGATGCTGGCGTGACTGATCATCACCGCCGCGGTGCCTTTCTCGCGCAGGTGCTGAATGTTGAGTTCCATGCCGACGACGAACATGAACAGCACCACGCCGATCTGGCTCAACAACCGCAACGTCTCGAGCGACGATTGTGGAAACAGAAACGCCATCGCGTCCGGAAAAAAGAACCCGAGCACCGAAGGACCGAGAACGATCCCGGCAATCATCTCGCCCATCACCGGCGGCTGGCCGAGTTTTCGGAAGAGCCTGCCGAACAGACCAGCCATGATGATGATCACGATGATCTGCACCAGCAGGACGCTCACTGGATTGCGAAAATTGTCTTTGAAGCCCTGCGTCAAAGACGGGAGAGACGAGGCAACTGTCCTTTTCGCTTGCGAGTCCGGGTCAAGGTGCGCGCCCGCGGCAAGGACGATCCAAATGCCGCCGATGAATACAATAATCAGCAGGGCGTAGACCAGATAGTCCCTGAGATCCGAAATTATGAATCCGCGTTTCGGCGACATCGGTTCTCTATACAACGCCAGCTTATAAACGCGCAACCTATCATTTACGTCGCCCGTAATATCCCCTGATTGCCCAGTCGCCTGTATTGATGCTAAGTTTGCAGAGTTTGCGCTGAAGCGCGTATTCAATGACTGTAGAGACCCCAGCCAGAACCGAAGTAGGGAACTATTTTGTCTCGAACTATCCGCCCTTCTCGCAATGGAAGCCGGAGTATGTTTCGCAGGCCGTTGCCGCACTGAATCAGCCCGCGCGCGTTGACGATCCGCTCGGCCTTTACATTCACATCCCCTTCTGCCGGAAGCGCTGTCTCTTCTGTTACTTCAAAGTCTACACTGACAAAAACGCGTCGGAGATCGAGGTCTACCTCGACGCGCTGATCAAAGAGAACGAGCTCTACAGCCGCACGCCGGCTTTTCAAGGACGAAAGTTGCGCTTCGCGTATTTCGGCGGCGGCACTCCGTCGTACATCGGCGAGCGACAGTTGCGTTATCTCGTCGACGGTCTGAACCGGCACGTCACGTGGGACAACGCCGAAGAGGTCACGTTCGAGTGCGAGCCGGGCACGATTCAAAAACAGAAGCTGCAAACCCTGAAAGACATCGGCGTGACGCGTCTCAGTCTCGGCATCGAACACTTCGACGACGAGGTGCTCGCAGCCAACGGACGTGCTCACCTGTCGCCTGAGATCTACCGCGCTTACAACTGGGCCCGCGAAGTCGACTTTCCGCAAATCAACGTCGATCTGATCTCGGGAATGATGGGCGAGACGGAAGAGAAATGGCGTGAAACCGTGCGGCGCACGATCGAGCTGGAACCCGACTCCGTCACGATCTATCAGATGGAGTTGCCGTACAACACAGTCATCTCGCAGGACATTCTGAAGAAGGGCATCGACTCGCCCATCGCCGACTGGCCTACGAAACGCCGCTGGCTCAACTACGCTTTCGAAGAGTTTATCGCGCGCGGCTACGCCATCGCCGGCACGGACATCGTCGCCACGAAGAAGAAGACCTGCCGTTTCATCTATCGCGACGCGCTGTGGCACGGCGGCGACATGATCGGTATCGGCGTCTCATCGTTTTCACACTTCGGCGGCGTGAATTATCAGAACGCGCACAACTTCGAAGAGTACGTCCGTCTGCTTAACGAAGATCGCCTGCCGCTCTGGCGCGCCGTCTCGTTGACGCCGAAGCAGCGGTTGATTCGCGAGATGGTCCTGCAACTAAAAACGGGTGAGCTCGACACCGCGTATTTTCAGAAGAAATACAGCGCCGACGTTTGGCAGGAATTTCTGCCCGTCTACGAGAGTCTTGCCAGTGATCAGTTGTTGACGCGCGAGAACGGCACGATCCGTCTCACTCGCCGCGGAGTTTTGGAAGTCGATCGTTTTCTTCCGGAGTTTTTCGAACCTGAATTGAGAACCGTACGGTACGCATGAATAACAATACATACGACGTCATAGTAATGGGTGGTGGGCCAGCGGGAAGCTCGGTTGCAAGCATGTTGGCGCGCGAAGGGCGCAGCGTAATTTTGTTCGAGAAGGAAGTATTTCCACGTCATCACATCGGCGAGTCGCTGATGACGGACACTTACTGGACCTTTCGCCGCATGGGACTGCTCGAGAAGTTGAAGCAGAGCCCGTTCGTGCGGAAGTACAGCGTGCAGTTTGCCAACTCCACCGGCAAAGAGTCGCGTCCGTTCTATTTTTTCGAAGCCGTGCACCACGAGAGCGCCGTGACATGGCAGGTGACGCGCGCGCAGTTCGATCACATGCTGATCGATCACGCCGCCGAGCAGGGCGTGACAGTTCACCAGGGCGTTCTAGTCAAACAGGCGCTGTTCGAAGGCGATCGCGCGGTTGGTGTGGAAGTCGAGATGCAGGGCGGTTCGCGCCAGCAGTTCTTCGCGAAAGTCGTCGTCGACGCGACCGGACAAGCGGCGATGCTGTCGAACAAGTTTCGCTGGCGCGTGCGCGATCCGAAGTTGAAAAAAGCAGTCCTGTACTCCTACTTCAAAGGCGCTCATCGCGAGCCGGATCTAAACGGCGGCGCCACGCTCGTGCTGCGAACGGAGAAGGGAAGCAACGGCTGGTTCTGGTATATCCCACTCGAAAACGACATCACCAGCGTCGGCATCGTTGCCGATCCCGAGTACCTCGTGCAGGGTCGTGGGCAGGACCTCGCGCAGATCTTCCACGAAGAGATCGAGAAATGTGAACCCTGCGCGCGCCGTGTCGGCAGTGCCGAACGAGTCGACAAGATCTACTCGATTCTCGACTACTCCTATCGCTCGAAACAGAACGCGGGCAACGGTTTCATCCTGATCGGCGACGCGTACGGCTTCCTCGATCCCATCTACTCATCGGGCGTCCTGCTGGCTCTGAAGATGGCCGAGCTCGCCACCGACGCGATTCACGACGCATTCAACCACGACGACTTCTCCGCCGAGCGGCTGGGCCAGTTCCAGACGAAGCTCGATCGCGGCATCGAGTCGATGCGGAAGCTGGTCTATGCGTTCTACAACGAAGGATTCAGCTTTTCAGGGTTCTTGCGGAAGTATCCGGCAGAGCGAGTACACATCATCAACCTGCTGATTGGCGACGTGTTCCGCGAAGGCGTCGATTCGGTGTACGGGCCGATGGCGGAGTTCGCGGAAATTCCGGCGCCGTTGTACGAACAGCTCGACCCGAGGGAACAGGCCGAGGTCACCGATCTTCTCCTCACCGCGACGTACAAGTTCTACGAAGATCGAGTAGCCCCTGAACTAGAACAGTAACTTCAATCCAAACTGAATATGCCGCGGATCTCGTGCCGACGAGATCCGTCCGAACGTCGGCGAGCCGAGGAAGTTGTCCGGCAGGTTGAAGTTTGGATGATTGAAAAGGTTGAAGACCTCCGCGCGGAACTGCAAGTTCACCCGCTCCGTCAACGCCGTGTTTTTCGTCAGCGACGCGTTCACGTTCTGAAATCCCGGACCATCGAGAATATTCCGTCCCGCGTTTCCAAACGTTCCCGGCGCCGGGAATGCGAACGCCGCCGTGTTGAACCACCGTTCCGGCGTGCGGTTTGAAATCTCCGGATTGCCGGCCACGTTCGGGCGATCGTTCGCGCCGAAGCCGAGGATCGAACGGCCGGTGCCGCTGTTGTCGAGCTCGGGAATCAGCGCGACGGTGAACGGGCGGCCCGATTGGACAGTCACGATCCCGTGTGTTTCCCAACCAGTCAGGACAGTCGAGACCAAACCATCATCCGCGAGATACTGCCGTCCTTTTCCGAACGGCAGCGCGTACGAATAACTGACCGAGAGACGATGGCGAACATCGAAGTTCGAACGGCCGCGCTCGGCGGCGACGTCGTAACTATTCTGCGGGAAGTTCGGATCGCCGGCGCTGCTGAAGAAGTTTGACGCATCGTCGATCGATTTGGACCACGTGTATGACGCGAGCGACGTGAGTCCGTGGAAGAGTCGTTGTTGAAAGCGCACCTGGAGCGCGTTGTAGTTCGAGTTGGCGCGCGATTCGAGCAAGTCGATGTCATCGAACCGCGGGTCCGGACGCGGAACGAACGGCAGTCCCGGCGGCAGTAACTGTGGCTGCGGTTGATTGATGTCGCGCGCGGTCAGCAGCTTCGTGCCTTTCGAGCCGACGTAAGCGACTTCGAGAACAGTCTTGCTTCCGAGCTCCTGTTCGATGTTGAAGTTCCAGTGCTGCATGTAGCCGGTGCGGAGATCGCGCTGGATTGCGAGCGCCGAATCCGGCAACGGGAACGGGAAGAACGCCGGAAACGGATCGCTCAAGGTCAACGGCAAGCCGGGCAGCGAGAAGAAGATGTTGTTGTCGAAGAACGGCGAGTTGAAGTAGAGCGACTCGGCCGGCGCGAGCGGCGACTGATCGTAGTAAACGCCGTAACCGCCACGCAGCACCGTCGTATCGCGCACGGTCCACGCGAAGCCGACGCGCGGCGCGAAGTTGTTCTTGTCGGCGTCGAAGCCGCTGCGCGGGACGCCATTGGTGCCGACCTGCACGATGCTGCGCGTGGCGAGATCAAACACTGTCGCACGATCATCAGCGTCAACGGGAGGTGAGTTGAACTCGTAACGGAGACCGCCGTTAAGCGTCAGTCGCGGCGTCACGCGCCAACTGTCGTTGATGAAAAAGTTGTAACTCTGGGTGCGAATCTGTTGTGGGTTATCGACGCGCGCGACACTCGTCAGCAGCGGAAATCCGAGCAGCATGTCCGCGAGCGCGTTGCCCGTCAGTTGGAAGAACGGCGAAAACTGCAAACGCCCGCGTGACTCGACGTCGCGAAACGCGTTCTGTTGCGAGAAGCGGATGTCCGCGCCGAACTTGAACAGGTGATTGCCGTGCACGTAGCTCGCGTTGTTGAGTACCTGGTAGACGTTGGTGACGCTGTTCTGCGGATTGTTGCCTTCGTCGCCGAGCGGCGAGAACCCGGTGATCGTGATGAAACTGAGACCGAGATCACGGGCTTGCGGCGAGATCGTCGGCAGCCCGACTTCTGAATTCAGCACGCTCGCTTCCTGCGTGACCGATGCCGCGACCCGGCTGAACGCGACGCGTGTTTCGTTGACGAGTTTCGGCGTCAGGACCAGCGTCAACGCCGCCATCGCGTTCTGACTGCGGCGCTTCACTAAATCGCCGAATCCGGGAACGGCCGAGAACGATGGGCCGGTGAACGGTTCGAAGAGGTCACGGTCGCCGAAACTATAACGGACCGCGAGATCGGCCCTGTCTGTCAGCCGGTGATCGACGCGCACGTCGAAGCTGTCGTTGTCGTCGCGCTGCGTCGGCGACGAGACGAAGTTTTGAAACGGAACGTTACGGTTCGGCAACGGATACAACGCGGCAATCGCGCGGCCGACGGGATGGATGAAGAAATCCGGGATCGCTCCACCCTGGAAGGGCTGGCCGGTGAACGGGTTCGTCGGCACGCCGAAGACGCTATGCGAGAAGTTTCCGACGCGTTCTTCGGCGGTTGGAACGTTGGTGATGCGCGTGATGCCTTCGCGCGAGCGTGTGCCTTCGTAATCGGCGAAAAAGAACGTTCGATCGTGCACGATCGGACCGCCAAGCGCGCCGCCAAACTGGTTGCGCAGGTATTTCGGTTTGGGCTCCCCAGCGGGCGCGAAGAAGTTGCGTGCGTCGAGCGCGGCGTTGCGGTGGAACTCGAAGAGCGAACCGTGAAAATCGTTTGTACCGGAGTTAAGAATGACGTTCACCTGCGCGCCGGGATTGCGTCCGAACGACGCGTCGTAGGTGCTCGTCAGCATTTCGAACTCGCGAATAGCGTCGACCGATGGACGGACACCGAACGTGTTGAGTTTCGGATCGATGTTGTAGACGCCGTCGAGCAGGAAGTTGTTCGCGTCTTCACGGGCGCCGTTGACGCTGAACGCGAAGTCACCGCGGACTGAACCGGCCGAGCCCTGGGCCGGCGGAACCGCGCCGGGAACGAGCAGGCTCAACTCGTAGAAGTTGCGGCCGTCGAGCGGCAGGCCGGTGATCTGGCGATTATCGATGACCGCGCCGAGCGAGGCGGAGTCTTTCTTCAAAGTGCCTTCAAAAACTTCATCGACTTCAACCACGTCCACATTGCCTACTTCAAGCGTTACGTCCGCTCGCACTACTTCGTTGACGTGCAACTCGAGCCGGTTTTGATATTCGTTGAAGTTTCGCATCGCAACCTTGAGTTGATATGAACCGGCGGGAAGTGACGAAATGGCATATTCACCCTGCTCGCCGCTCTCGGTCGTGCGTGACTCACCAGTGGCAACGTTTGTCAGCGTGATCGTTGCGCCGGCGACCACCGCTCCCTTGATGTCGTGGATAGTCCCGCGGACTGAACCGCGATTCGTTTGCGCCGGGACGGCCGACGCGAATAGCAGAGTCAGAACGACGAGGTAGAGATAACGAAAACTTGGCTTCAAGATTTAGTGCTCCCGTTCGAAATTTTGTAGGCCCACTGAGTGAATCCGCAGACCTTAGCAAATCGCCTTCGAATTTGCTAATTGTCTATTCAATTCGGAGACTGACTGCTAGAATGCGTGCAATCAAGGATGTAGACATTACGGAAAAGCTCTTTTTCGAGTTTCATATTCGGAGGTCTTGATGGTCTGGATCCTCTTTGCTCTCGGGGCCGCACTCTCATGGGGATTGTATGGTCCTGCTCTGCACCGCGGTCAGGTCGATCTCGGCGGCAATCCCATGCGTGCCTTGTTGTGTGTGGGCGTCGCTTACTTTCTCATCGGGGTGCTGGTGCCCGTCATCATGCTTTCGTCGCAGGGGCAGCTCAACGGCTTCACGATGAAGGGATCGCTCGGCGCTGGTCTGGGGGGCGCGCTGGGCGCGATCGGCGCGGTCTGCATCATCTTTGCTTTCCGCTCGGGTGGCTTGCCAACATACGTGATGCCGCTCGTTTTCGCAGGCGCGCCGCTGGTCAACGTGCTCTACTCGATGTGGTTGCATCCTCCAAAAACCTCCCCAAATCCGTTGCTCTATTTAGGTTTTATTTTGGCTGCGTTAGGTGGCGGTTTGGTTCTGTATTTCAAACCGCAGTCTTAACAACGCCGAAACACGGATAAGGAGTTCTCTATGAAAATCATCCGGGTCGTGTTGTGTTTATTGTTCGTTGCAAACGTGGCGCTCGCTCAATCGAACGCCGCCAATTGGCCGCAGTGGCGCGGACCGAATCGTGACGGCGTTTCGAAGGAAACCGGACTGCTCAAACAGTGGCCCGCGGAAGGTCCGCCGCTCGTTTGGCAGGCAACGGGCGCGGGGCGTGGTTACTCGTCGTTCTCCGTTGCCAACGGGCGCTTGTTCACGATGGGACTGCGCGGCGATCGCGAGTTCGTCGTCGCGTTTGACGTCGCGACCGGCAAGGAAGCATGGGCCACGTCGCACGGCAATGCGTTTCGCAACGATCGTGGCGATGGGCCGCGCGGAACGCCGACGGTCGACGGCGATCGAGTTTATGCGCTGGGCGGCAGCGGCGATCTTTCCGTGCTGGACGCGCGCACCGGAAAAATCGTCTGGACCAAAAACATTCTGCACGAGTTTGGCGGACGCCAAATCACGTGGGGCATCAGCGAGTCGCCGCTCGTGATCGGCAACAAGGTCCTGGTGAATCCCGGTGGGCCGGGCGCCTCGATCGTCGCGCTGAACAAGAACGACGGTGCGGTTATCTGGAAGAGCCAGAGCGATACCGCTGGTTATTCGTCGGCGATACCGCTCGACGTTAACGGCAAAACGCAGGTGATCTTCTTCACTTCGAAACGCGCCGTCGGGCTCGATCTGAACGACGGGCGATTGTTGTGGGAATACGAGCGGCCGTCGAATAACGTCGCGAATGTCGCAACGCCGATTGCGCGGGCGAACCGCGTGTTCATCTCTTCGGATTATGGAACGGGCGGCGGTGTTGTCGAGATCAAGCCCGATGGAACGGCGCAGGAGATCTGGTTTACGAAAGACATGCGCAATCATCACAGCAGTTCGGTGCTGGTTGGCGATCACTTGTACGGGTTCTCGAGTGCGATTCTGACGGCGGTGAAGTTTGACACCGGCGAGATCGCGTGGCGCGATCGCAGTGTCGGAAAAGGATCGCTCGTGTATGCCGACGGGCGACTCTATTGCTTTAGCGAGAACGGCGTGATGGGCCTGGTTGAAGCGACGCCAGCGGGTTACGTCGAGAAGGGACGCTTCCGCATCCAGCAAGGCTCACTGCCGACGTGGACGCATCCCGTCGTCGCCGGCGGACGCTTATATCTCCGCGATCAGGACAC
>DASURS010000307.1:0-7379 GCA_036279935.1 Pyrinomonadaceae bacterium | reverse complement strand
GTGTTTATGAGAAGGGCAAGCTGATCTATGCGGGGCGAGCCGGGACGGGTTTCAGTAATCAGATGCGGGTAGATTTGAAAAAGATGATCGACCGCATCGCACGCCCCACGCGGCCGTTCGAACAGATACCGAGCGATCCCGGCCTCCGCCGCGCCGTTTGGGCCGAGCCTAAGCTGGTGGGCGAAGTTGCGTTCACCGAGTGGACCGACGAGGGCATCATCCGGCATCCGTCGTTTCAGGGATTGCGCCAGGACAAGAAAGCGACCGACGTCATCCGCGAAGAGCCGGCTAAGACATAACAAACAGGAATCTTTTCTCCGAGAGGGGAATCCGAAATTCCTGAGTTCTCATTTTTGCTTTATCGAGTTTTTCTCGTAAGGTCTCCCCGCCAAATAACAATAGCGAACTTTCCCGCGGCGCCCACTGGATTATCGCGGGCAGTTTTTCCATGAACTTATCCAGAGCCCGGCAGGTGACGAACGAAACCTCCGGCGTGGGAAGCTCTTCAAACGGCTTCGCGATCACCGTTGACTTGAGGCCGAGCTGATTCGAAGCTTCTCGCAGAAACACCGATTTTTTCGGTGACGACTCGATGAGCGTTGCGTGGAGATCCGGACGGGCGATGAGACACGGGATGATCGGCAGGCCCGCACCGGAGCCGATGTCTGCTATCTTTGCGTTCTCCGGCAGGTGCTCGAGAAGCATCAACGACTCGAGCACGTGGCGCGTTGCAAACTCCTCCGCCGAGCATGGCGCGACCAGATGAAGACGCGCGTTCCAGCGAGTGAGTAAACTGTAATAGTCGCCGAGCTTCGACTGTGTTTCCGGCGACAGTTCGAGGCCGAAAACGGCTTGATTCGATCTTAACGACTGTTCGAAGTCATTCATTTTTTACTAAGCATATGATTGACGATTTTGTTGAGCAACACCGGCAGCTCGGGAAAGCCGTGGCGGAGATTGTCAACGAGCACATCGGCGGGCTTGCGGACCGCCGGGTCACTCCCGAGGCGACCCCGCCGCAGTTGGAAAAACTGTTCGACGAGCCGTTGCCGGAAAAGGGCATCTCGATTGACGAGATCCTGGCGCGGTTTCGCCGTGACGTCGCGCCGCACGCGATGGGCGTTCCCAGCCCGCGATACTTCGGACAGTTCAACCCAACGCCGCTTCCGATCGCTGTCTGGGCCGACGTGTTCGCGTCGATGCTCAATCAAAACGCGGGCGCGTGGCGCAACGGTCCGACGTCGGCGATGATCGAGGCGCGTGTCATCCGCTGGCTGTGCGATCTGTTGGACTACGGCTCGCGGAGTTTCGGGACACTGGCGAGCGGCGGTTCGGAGGCGAATCTTATTGCTCTGAAATGCGCACGCGATGCTGCTGACTCGACGCGCGATCTGGTCGTCTATGCGTCTGAGCAATGTCACTACTCCATTGACAAGAGCGTCGATATTCTCGGCATGGGCCGTAATAGCCTGCGAAAGATTCCAACGGACGATCGTTTTCACATTCGCGTCGATGCTTTGCGAGAACAGATCGCGCGCGATCGTGAACAGGGTTATCTGCCGGCCTGCATTGTCGGCGTGGCCGGCACGACTTCGATGGGCGTGATCGATCCCATTGAGGAGCTCGCCAGCATAGCTCGCGAGAACGGCTGTTGGTATCACGTCGACGCCGCTTACGGTGCGCCGCTCGCGTTTTCGCCACCGCACAAGCACAAGCTGCGCGGCATCGAACTGGCGGACTCGATCACGTTCGATCCGCACAAGTGGATGTTCGTTCCGTTCTCCTGCGGCGCTGTGCTCGTGCGCGACGGCGGCCGCGTGCTGCGCGACGCGTTCGACATGTCTCCCGAGTATCTGAGCGAGGATCGGGGCGGCGCCGACGTCGAGTTTGACTTCTTTCGTTACGGACAGATGGGCACGCGCCGCTTCAACTCGTTGAAGCTCTGGATGGCGATCAAGTTCATGGGCCGCGAAGGTTATGCGCGCACGGTCGAACGACAGATTGAGCTCACGAAATATCTGGCGAACAGGATCGATGCGCTTTCCGATTTCGAACGGCTCGGCGAAGTGGAAACTGCGGTCTGTTGTTTTCGCCACAAGTCGGGAGCGGACCAGCGACTGCAACAGATAATCGAGCGTGAGGGTGAAGTGTGGCTCACTACGACAGTGCTGCGCGGCAGACGCGCGCTCCGTGTGAACGTCAATAGTTTCCTCACCGAAAAGCGCCACATCGATCAATTGGTAGCACAGATCGAAAAAGCGGCGGCTACGTTATGAAGTTCATCAATCTGTTCTTCATTCTGTTTTTGCTGTGTGTCCCTGTGGCGGCGCAGAAGTCGTTGCCGGCAATTAAATCTCAGGCCGACTTCGACAAGCTGTCAGTTGTCTGGGATGCGAACACGCCGTACGCCCTGCCGCACCTGATGTTCGTCATCGATCGCAAAAACAATAATAAGATTTACTACGTTAACAAGAAGCGCTACAGCTTTCACAAAGACTTCGTGAACGGCACGTATCTCTCGCTCGAACGCGGCCGCGAGTTTTTCATCAACAACTACCTGAAACCGAACCGCCGCTTCATACTGGGTACGCTCGCTTATCAAACCCCAATACGTCGTTGGACCTTCGAGTTCTGGGAAGGCGACCTGATTCCCGCCGAACAAATCAAAACCGCTTACGACGTCATCAACAAGACGTTCTTCACGCCCGTCGCATTCAAGCCAAACTCCTTGCGCCAGGACGAAGCGTCGAGCTCACTCGCCGGCGTTCAGCGTGTGCTGTTGAGCGACATCGCGAAAGAACAGGCGTACCAGGCGCTCAACATCGCGAAAGGCATCGGCCGCATTCACATCATCGAGAAGCTGGACGATCACGTCGAAATTGGTTCTAACGAGATTTTGGTTTTAGATGAAGTCCCGATCCAGCTCCCGCCGGTTGCAGGCATCATCACGTCGCAACCGTCGACGCCGCTGTCGCACATCAACCTGCTTGCGAAAGGCTGGGGCATTCCGAACGCGTACATCAAGAACGCGAAAGAGTTATTCAAGCAGTACGACACCTTTTGGGTGTCATTCGAGACGCTACGCGAGAACTACACGATCAAGCGCGCTGACATGGATCAGTTGCGCGAATACGTGCGCCGGCAGTCGCAGCGGCAGGACCTGATGAAACCGCGTTCGGATCTGACCGAGACGCGGCTGCTCGACCTCTCACAGCAACGCGCGCGTTTGAGTATCGCCTTTGGCGGAAAGTCGGCGAACCTCGGCGAGGTAATGTTTGCGCGGCTGCCCGGCATCGTCGTTCCGAATGGTTTCACGATCCCTTTCCACTACTACGACGAGTTCATCCAGCAGAATCACCTCGACGACGTGATCTTCGGATTGCTGAACGACAAGAAGTTCGTTCACGATCCCGCTTACCGGCGCGAGAAGCTGGTCCAACTGCGCGAGACAATCGAGAAAGCTGAATTCGATCCGGAGCTGCGAGAGAAGGTGTTGGAGAAAGTGCGTCGCGAGTATGCGGGCAAGGGGTTGTTTGTGCGTAGCTCTTCCAACTCGGAAGACTTGCCGAACTTCAGCGGCGCGGGTTTGTACACGACAGTGCCGAACGTGCGCGGCGACCAGGAGTTGATCGACGCGATCAGGAAAGTGTGGGCCTCGCTGTGGAACTTCGAAGCGTACGAGGCGCGCGAGCGTGCGGGTGTGGACCACTCGAAGATCTTCATGGCCGTCTTGTTGCAGGAGGGAATCAACTCCGAGAGCTCGGGCGTGATGATCAGCACCGATCCGTTCGACCCTGAAAACCGCGCCGCGATCTACATCAGCGCCAAACGCGGGCTCGGGATCAAAGTCGTCGAAGGGCAGCGCATCGCGGAGCAGATCATCTTTCGTCCGCGCACCAACGCGATCCAGGTGCTCACGCGCTCCGCCGAAGACAGTCTTTTGACGTTTGACGAGAAAGGCGGCGTGAAAGAGGTGCCGATAACTGGCGATCGCGTCGTGTTGACGGACGACGTGATTCGCCGACTTGTGCGCGCGGCGTTGAACATCAAGCGCGTCTTCGCCAACCGCGATCAGGACATCGAATGGGCGTACATGAAAGGCCAGATTTACATCGTCCAGTCGCGTCCGTTCGTGCCGGGGACTTAGAAACGCGGGGGTAGTGCCGTAATTTCCACTCGGCGTTCTCTGCGGCCTCTGTGACTCTGCGGTTATTGCTTTTTACACCATATTTACCGCAGAGACGCGGAGCACCGCAGAGATACGCAGAGAAGATTTCCAAAGTAGGTCACTACCAACGCGCGGAAGAGTTTGACAAGCGCGACGCGAGTCGGGTATAAGGCCCGGGCAATGTTCAGCACAGTTCGCCATCATCATGGATATTGGCATCACCACCACCATACCGGTGGCGGGCCGGCGATCGTGTTGACTGCGCTGAACCAAATCTAACGACAGCGCGAAGACGATTCCAAAACCCGCTGCCAACGCGAAGCTGGCGGCGGGTTTTATATTTTGCGATCTCAGATTTGAGATCTCAGATCTTAGAGTTATGGTGTCTCGAATCCCAGCCGGAATGCGTTACTACATCGGCGCCGAAGCACGCCTGCGCCGCACTATCGAGGATGCGGCGATGTCGGTTTTCGAGGGCTGGTCGTACGAGGAAGTGATCACGCCGTCGGTCGACTATTACGACCTGTTCGAGCAGGGGATGGGCCAGGCCGAGGCGCAACGCGGATTTCGCTTTACCGACAGCGACGGCCGACTGCTTGCGCTACGACCGGACGTGACCTCGTCCGTGGCGCGAGTCGCGGCCACGTTGCTCGCCGATCGTCCGCGCCCGCTCAGGTTCTGTTACGCAGCGCCTGTGTTCCGCCAACAGCCGCAATCGCACGCCGAATGGCGGCGTGAAAACACGCAACTCGGTTGCGAGCTGATCGGCGCAGGCGGAAAACAGGCCGACCTCGAAGTGCTGCGCCTCGCCGCCGAGATCCTGACGCGGCTGAATCTCGAATCCAGCTACTGCATCACGATAAATAACGTCGAGTTTTTCAACGGCATCGCCGCCGAACTGAATCTCGACACGCCCGCGCGCGAACAGTTGCGCCGCCTGATCGATACTCGCGAGGCCGCGGAGTTAGAACGGTTCCTTAAAGATCCGGGGTTAGCGCAACTAACGCGGCTCACCGGCAAACGAGATGTGCTCGAAGCCGCAAGCCGCCTCATCAACAACGAACGGTCTGCTTCTGCGCTTCAATCGCTTGAAGATCTCTGGACCGAGATCGAGTCGCTGGGATTGCACGATTCGTTCGAGATCGATCTCGGCGACGTTCCCAGCCTCGATTACTACACGGGCCTGAGTCTGAAAGTTTTTGTTCACGGCGCGGGTGCGAGCGTCGGGCGCGGCGGGCGTTACGACGGCCTGACCGGCAACTTCGGACGCGCGGAGCCGGCAGTCGGCTTCGTGCTCAATCTCGATGCGCTGACGGAGGTCGTCGGGCGCAGAGGTTCACAGGATCGATGATCACGATTGCCATCGCGAAAGGCAGAATGCAGGACGACGCGCTGTCGTTGCTCGCGCGCGCGGGCATCCGACTGAGCGCGGAGCAAATCAATTCGCGACGGCTCGCGCTGGAGGACGAAACCGGCGACTATCGTTTCATTTTCGTGAAGCCGGCCGACGTGCCGGTGTACGTCGAACATGGCATCGCGGACTGCGGCGTCGTTGGGCGCGACGTGCTGCTGGAATCTGAAGCTGACCTGTTGTTGCCGCTCGATCTCGGTATCGCACGTTGCCGGATCGTGGTCGCGGCCGCGGATCCGGAAGTAATGACGCGCGCGTTGGGTATGTTGCGCGTCGCGACGAAGTATTCACAGATCGCGGCCGCCCACTTCGGATCGCGCGGGATGCCGGTCGAGATCATCAGACTGTCAGGATCGGTCGAGCTCGCACCCGCGCTCGGGCTTTCGGATCTGATCGTCGATCTTGTCGAGACTGGTCGAACATTACGCGAAAACGGATTGACGGTCGTGGACGAGATCACGGAATCCACGGGACGACTGGTCGTGAATCGTGCGAGTTATCAGTTGAAGGCGGAAGCAGTCGCGCGGCTGGTCAATGCGCTGCGTTCGGCGCTGAACGGAGGCGACACGGCATGATTCGAATCATCAGCCAGAACGCCTGCGACGAACTGATCGCGCGATTGGAAGCGCGGTCGGTCGCGTTCGATCCGGAGCTGATGCAGGCGGTTGGCGCGATCATCGATGACGTTCGCAAGCGTGGTGACGCGGCGTTGATCGAGTACACCGCGCGATTCGACGGCGTACAACTGACGCCGGAGGAACTGCGCGTCGACGAGGAGACGCTTCAACGTTCGGCAGACCGTGTCGACACGGGCGTGCTGGCCGCGTTGCGCGAGGCAATCGGGAACGTCGCGATGTTTCATCAGCGCCAGGTCGAGCAGTCGTGGGAGATCGCGCCGAGCGAAGGCGTGAGGTTGGGCCAACGCATCACGCCGCTCGACAGCGTCGGTTTGTACGTTCCCGGCGGGACGGCGGCGTATCCGTCGTCGGTGATCATGAACGTCGTCCCGGCGCAGGTCGCCGGCGTCGAGCGAATCGTCGTCACGACCCCGCCGCGCACGTTGAGCGAGAGCCCCGCGGTGGCAGCGGCGTTACGCGAACTGAACGTAACGGAGGTTTACGCCCTCGGAGGCGCGCACGCGATCGCCGCGCTGGCTTTCGGAACTGAGACGATTCCTCGCGTCGACAAGATCACCGGTCCGGGAAACAAGTACGTTGCGGCGGCAAAGAAGCTGGTCTTCGGCGTCACCGGCATCGACGCGATCGCCGGCCCGAGCGAGGTCGTGATCATCGCGGACGACACGGCGCGCGCGGATTTCATTGCCGCGGATCTATTGGCCCAGGCGGAACACGGCGAGGACGCGTCGTCGATCCTGATCACGACCAGTGAATCTCTCGCGAGCAGTGTGGCCGAGGAAGTCGAGCGACAAACGGAGTCGCTGCCGCGTCGCGCGATCGTCACTGCCTCCTTGAAAGACTTCGGCGCGATCGTCATCGCCAACACCATCGCGGACGCCTGCGAAATCGCAAACCGGATCGCGCCGGAACACCTGCAACTCGTCACGCGCGACGACGACGCGGCGGCCGCGAAGATTCGACACGCCGGCGCGATCTTCTTCGGACAACACACGCCGGAAGCCGTCGGCGATTACGTCGCTGGTCCAAACCACGTGCTGCCAACCGGCCGCACCGCGCGGTTTTCTTCGGCTCTTGGCGTTTATGATTTCGTGAAGCGGACGAGCGTGTTGCGTTATTCGGCGGAGGCGTTCGGCAAGGCAGTTGATTCGATCGCCGCGCTGGC
>DASURS010000306.1:0-41895 GCA_036279935.1 Pyrinomonadaceae bacterium | reverse complement strand
GTGGAACGCGACCGATGCGGATTATTCGGTGGCGGGAAGCCGGCGCATGCATCAGCTCTTCGAGCAACAGGCGGAGATCAGTCCCGAGGCCGTCGCCCTGACTCACGAGGACCGGAGCCTGAGCTACGGCCGTCTCAACGCCGAGTCCAACCAACTGGCTCATTACCTGCGCGAGCTGGGTGTGGGGCCCGACGCGCGCGTCGCCATCTGCGTCAAGCGAGGCATCGAGATGGTCGTGGCGCTGCTGGCCGTGCTGAAGGCCGAGGGGGCTTATATACCGCTCGACCCGGCCTATCCACCGGAGCGCCTCGCCTACCTGCTCGAAGATAGCGCGCCGTCCGTCCTGCTCACTGATGACGCCGCCAAAGCGGCGCTCAGCGGCCCCCTCCCGGCCATCCCCGTCCTGAATCTGGAGAGCGACGCGACCCGCTGGGCCGACCGCTCCGAGTGCAATCCGGAGCCGAGCGCGTCCGCAACTGCCGGCCGGAACCTGGCCTACGTTATTTATACCTCCGGCTCAACCGGAGCACCCAAGGGAGTCGCCATCGAGCACGCGAGCGCCCTCAATTTTATCTGCTGGGGGAGATCGGCCTTCGACCCCGGCCTGCTCCGGAGGACGCTCTTCTCCACCTCGCTCAACTTCGACCTGGCGGTCTTTGAATGCTTCGTGCCGCTGACGGTCGGGGCCGGCGTCGTGATCGTGGATAACGCGCTTGAGACGGGCCGGTCGGCGGCGGAGGCGACGCTGATCAACACCGTCCCCTCGGTGATGAAGACGCTGGTCGAGGCGGGCGGGGTTCCCGGTTCAGTGCGGTTGGTAAACCTGGCGGGCGAGCCGCTCGGGCGCGAGTTGGTGGAGCGAATTTTCACGACGACGCAGGCGGAGGCCGTCTGTAACCTGTACGGCCCATCGGAGACCACCACATATTCCACCTGGGTCAGGATGGGGCGAGGGGAAGCCTTCGCGCCACACATCGGGGCCCCGATCTCGAACACGCAAGTTTATATATTGAACGAAGAGTTGGAGCCTTCGCCGGTGGGCGTCGTCGGCGAGATATACATCGCGGGCGCGGGGGTCGCGCGAGGTTATCTCAACCGTCCCGGGTTGACGGCCGAGCGCTTCCTGCCCGCCCCCTTCGGCGAGCGGATCGGGCAGCGGATGTACAAGACGGGAGACTTGGGCCGGTGGCTGCCGGGGGGCAAGATCGAGTTCCTCGGACGCAACGACTTCCAGGTGAAGGTGCGCGGCTTCCGCATCGAGTTGGGCGAGATCGAGGCCGCGCTCTCGGCGCACCCGGCGGTGCGCGAGGCGGTGGTAGTGGCCCGCGAGGAGGGCGAGGGCGATAAGCGGTTGGTGGCCTACTACACGGGGGAGGAGGCGGCTGCCGAGGCCCTGCGCCTGCACCTCGCGGCTGCGCTGCCCAACTACATGCTGCCTTCGGCCTACGTCTGTCTGGAGTCGCTGCCGCTGACGCCCAACGGGAAGCTGGACAGGAAAGCCCTGCCCGCCCCCGACGCAGATGCCTACGCCAGCCGCGACTACCAACCGCCACAGGGAGAAATCGAAACAGCCCTGGCAGAGGTCTGGGCTGACGTGCTCAAGCTCGAGCGGGTCGGGCGCCAGGATAACTTCTTCGAGATGGGCGGCCACTCGCTCCTGGCTGTCAAGCTGAAAGCGCTGGTGCGCCAGCGCCTCGGCTTCGAGCTCCCCCAGTCGATATTCTTCACCCAGCCCACGATCGCCGGGTTGGCCGCCGCTCTCGACCTGTCCGATCTGCGGCGCGACGGCCCGTTGGTGCTGTTGCGCCTGACTGGCGAACGCGCGCCGCTATTCCTGGTCCATGCGGCAGGTGGCGGCTTATTCCCTTACCGCGAGCTGACGAACGCCTTACCCCCGCGAAGGCCGATCTATGGTCTTGAGCGCCCTGGCCTCGAAAGCGGCGAAGTTGAGGAACTCGATGTCGAGCAACTCGCGGCGCACTATCTCGAACCGGTGATACGCCGCCAACCCCACGGCCCGTACGCGATCGCCGGCTGGTCGTTCGGCGGCCTGGTGGCCTTCGAGATGGCTCGCCAATTGAGGAGCGCGGGCGAACGCGTGGCCTTCCTGGGCCTAATCGATGTTCAACCGCCACTCGGGCGTGTCCGCTCCCGCATGCACAGGCTCGCCCTGAAGATGGGCCTCACCGCGGACGGCTTATTCGACCGCGAGGCGCAGATTCTGGGCGTGGCTCTTGACGAAGCCGCCGGCAAGCGCCTGCAGGCGATGCTGGATGCACATGTGGGCGCTATGTTGCGCTATTCGCCCGGCGGCGAGATTGACGCCGAACGCGTAGTGCTTTTCCGCGCAGCGGCATCCAAGGCCGGGTCTCGTATTTCCCGGTCCGGGACAGGCTGGCAATCTTTGAGTCGCAGGCCGATCGAGCAGCACACGATCGCTGGCGATCATTATTCCATCATGAAATTTCCACAGGCGACTTCTCTGGCCGAAACCCTCGCCCGCGCAATGGGTGATCTCTGAAGCGCGGGGGCCAGGAACTCGGCGTTTCCGCAACCATAATTTGGGCTGGTAGAAAGGACATCATGCGACTGATCCGCTTCCTCATTAATCACTCGCCGCGAATGCTTGTCTTGGCGGTCATCGCGGGCTTGGCAGGCGGAGCGGCCAGCACGGCCGTTCTCGTTGTCATCAATGCCGGGTTGGAGCGCAGCAGTTCACGGTCAGCGAACCTGTTTTTGGTCTTCCTCGGGGTGGCCGCACTGGGTATGGTCACGCGAGCAGGTTCGGCACTCCTGCTGGTCAGCATCGGCCAGTCGGCTATGCTCCAGCTCCGATTGCGGATCAGCCGGCAGATTCTGGACGTTCCGCTGAAGCGGCTGGAGGATGTCGGTATGCCGCGGCTGCTGGCGATCCTGACCGACGACATTCTCAATCTTATGAACGCCATCGCCAATCTGCCGGTGGTGTGCATCAACGTGGCGGCAGTCGTTACCTGCCTGTTGTTCCTGGCCTGGCAGTCCTTGTCGTTATTCCTGATCGTGATGGTTCTGATCGTGCTGCTGCTGTTCACCGCACAAATCCCGTTCATGATTGCCTCAGGGCACTTCACACTCGCGCGCAAAGAACACAACACCGTGATGTCTCACCTGCGGGCTCTCATCAGCGGCATCAAGGAATTGAAGGTCAACCGCTTCCGAAAGCGGGAGTTCGTCTCGGAACTGGAAGAGAGCGCCAACCGCTACCGCGTCCATAACATAAAAGCGATGCGGATCGCGGTCCTCGGGGCGACGTGGGCCGAGATGTTGACCTTCGTCACGATCGGCCTGCTCGTTTTCGTCATCCCGAGTTTCATGACGGTGCCGGACAGCACTCTCATGAATTTCGTGCTGATCATGCTCTATTTGATGGAGCCGATCGAATTCATCCAGCACCAGGCTCCGCAATTCGCCAAGGGCTCCGTGGCGTTGAAGAGTATCGAAGAGATCGGCCTGACGCTCGCCAAGACGGAAGGCGAACAAAACATCGAGCGCCTCCTGCCTCCCAAATTGGCGTGGGAACGCCTCGAACTCGACCAGCTCATCTTCTCGTACAACATGGACGACGAAAATCGCCGGTTCACTCTCGGTCCGATCAGTTTCGCCGTCCATCCCGGCGAGTTGATCTTCATTACCGGCGGCAATGGGAGCGGGAAGACGACCCTGGCGAAGTTGCTGGCGGGTCTCTACAGCCCGGAGTCCGGACAAATCCGGCTGGACGGAAAAGCGGTATCGGATGCGGACCGGGAAGACTATAGCCAGCTCTTCTCGGCGGTGTTCGCGGACTTCTTCGTTTTCGAAAAGCTCCTCGGGGCCGAGAAGACGGGACTCGACGAGAAGGCCGAGACCTATCTCCGGCGGCTCCAGTTGGATCATAAAGTGCAAGTAAAGGAGGGTCTGTTTTCGACCACGGACCTTTCGCAGGGGCAGCGGAAGCGTCTGGCCCTGCTCGCAGCCTACCTCGAAGACCGTCCGATTTTTCTCTTCGACGAATGGGCGGCGGATCAGGACCCGAATTTCAAGAGTCTATTTTACCAGGAGATCCTGCCGGAGCTGCGGGCCAGAGGGAAGACAGTCTTCGTGATCAGCCACGACCAGCGCTACTACGACACCGCCGATCGGGTGATTCAGTTGGACGACGGCCTGATGGCCGAGACCCCGCGTCAAGAGGTAGTGTCCTCGGTGGCAGGGTAATCCGATTCCTCCGTCTCATCTCGGTTCACAACGCTGCCACCTCATAAACCTCTCAACCTCGATTTGCTCGAACTGCCGAAGCCGCCAACTTCATGAAAACACAAGAACCATGGATGACAACTTTTTCCCCAATCCCGTGCTAGGCCAGCAATCCGATGCAGGGCTGGATCTGGAAGATTTAGAGGTCTCCCCTGGCCGGGAGTCCGACGCCGGTATCCTCCCGGCGGTGGTCCAGCGGAGATGTATCGCCCAGCACGGCGAGCTGATCCAGGGCCAGCTCCAGGATCACAACCAACGGCGCCGCCGATTTCTGATCAGCCTGCCCTGCGATCGCCTCTGTTCGGCGGTCACCTTCGCGCCGGTGTTCGGAGAGAGATTGACAGTCGAACCGGTCCACAAAACGAAGATTCGCAAGGTCGTGGAGCTGACGCTCGAGAAGGTCGGCTTTTCACAATTGGGGGGGACGATCCTTGTCGAGAGCAATATTACGGAGGGCAAAGGCTATGGCAGCTCGACCGCAGACTGCGTGGCCGGGGCCTTGGCCGCGGCGGCGGCCGTGGATCGAAACCTGACCGAAGAAGAGGTGGCGAAGGTGGTGACGGCGGCAGAAATCGCCAGCGACAATTTGATGTTCAGCCGGGCCGTGCTGTTTGCACATCGCGAGGGAGTCGTGCTGGAAAACCTCGGGCCGCGCCTGCCCAGGCTCGAAGTGCTGGGCATCGATACGGACATCGGCGGAAGGGTGAACACGCTCGACTTCGATCCGGCGACGTACGACCGGCGCCAGATCGACCGATTCGAGGCACTGGTGGCGGGAGTCCGAAGGGCGATACGCGATCGAGACCTCGCGCTGCTCGGGCGCATGGCCACCGCGAGCGCGGTCATCAATGAGCAGTTCCTTCCCAAACCGATGTTTTCCGAGCTGTACCGGCTGGCTCAATGCGTGAACGCGCTCGGGATTTCGGTGGCGCACTCGGGAACGGTCCTGAGCTTCCTCTTCGATCCCTCCGACTCGAGCAGGGAGAACAAGACGGAGCAGGTCTGCAAAGAACTGGATGTACTCGGCATCACGAAGGTGCTGCGATTCCACACGTAATGGATTTAAGGAGGAGATTCACATGTTGCAAACACAGAAAGTGACTTTTATCGAGCTCCCCGTCTTTTCAGGAGTGGTGCCTCTCGCATCCGGTTACATGGAGGCCTATTCTCGGAAAGACCCATTGCTCGAATCGTCCTACCAGTTCGAGAAGATCTCGCTGCCGGTCAAGACGCCGTATGCAGAGGTTCTTTCAGCGCTGGAACAGAGCGACGCCGATGTCTATGCGTTCTCGTGCTACGTGTGGAATACGAGACTGGTGCGTCGGCTGCTAAATGCGCTCTTGGCGGCGAAGCCGGACGCCTATTACCTGCTCGGCGGGCCGCAAGTGATGCATCAGGCGGTTCGTTACTTGAACCCGGAACAAGAGAATGTGTTCGTCTGTAATGGTGAAGGCGAGCGGACGCTTGCCGCCTTTCTCCGCGCCCTGATCTCGCCGGAGACCGATTTCTCGACCGTCAATAGCCTGAGCTTCTATCGCGACCAGCAGTTGCTCACCACCCCCGCTGAGTCGAGGATCACGGACCTCGCCGAGATACCGTCGCCGTTTCTTGAGGGGGTGTTCGAAAAAGGCAAATATACCTGGATGCTGATCGAGACCAATCGCGGGTGTCCATTCAAGTGTAATTACTGCTACTGGGGGGCGGCAACCGGCTCGAAAGTCTATAAGTACGACGAGGATCGGATCCGGCGAGAGCTCTCCTGGATCAGCGAGTCGGGATGCTGGTACCTGTTCATCGCCGATGCGAACTGGGGGATGTTGCAGCGGGACGTGGACCTCACAAAATATATCGTGGATTGCCAAAAGCAACATGGCGCTCCGACCTCGGTCTATTTCTGCGGCTCGAAGAATACGCCGGGTCGCGTCGCCGAGATCACCCGGCTTTTCCACGATGCCGGGATGATCGCCGTCCAATCTGTGGCTCTTCAAACCATGAACCCGGAAACTCTCAAGCGCGTCGACCGGGACAACATCAAAACTTCCGCTTATACCGAGATCCAGCAGGCGCTCAATCAGCAAGGAATATCTTCCTTCATCGAAATCATCTGGCCGCTGCCGGGCGAGACGCTTTACAGCTTCCAGGAAGGTCTGGCGACATTGTGTAAAATCGGCGCGGATTCCTTCGTCGTCTATCCCCTCCTGCTGATGAACAACGTCGGGCTGGCGCAGAAGCGCCAGGAGTATGGGCTGCAGACCATTCGCGATCCGGACCCCAACAGCGAGGCTGAAATCGTCATCTTGACCAAGGAGGTGGATGTCAACGCGTACCGGGAGGGCGTCCGCTACACCTATGCCGTCATTTGCCTCTATTCGCTTCGCGCGCTGTGGTTTCTCGGGCGCTACCTGAGCAGCCGGGGCATCATGGAGTATGGCGATTTCTTCCGCGCCTTCGTCGCCTTCAGCCGGCAGCAGTCGGCTCATCCCTGGACGGTCTTCTGCGAGAAGTCGATCAAAGCCCTCGATCACGTGGCCTTCGCCAACACCGGCGCGCTGGTTCATCTCATCCTCCACGCGGAGAGAGAAGCGTTCGACGATCTGCTCGAGAAATTCGTCATGTCCCAGGATTTCTGGAGCGATCCCATGGCGCAATTCTATTTCGAGCTTGACCTGGTGACACGGCCCTACGTTTACCTGAATACTCAGATCGCACCCAAGCGACATGAGTTCAAGCACATGGGGCTCAGCGCGGCCCCGGACGGTTACATCGTCGAGATCCCCTCTTCACACCTCGAATCATTGTTCGAGCATATCGCCATCCAGGCGAACGATCGATCGACCAACCGCTTTCACGTGAATTACAGGCGGTCCCAGCTGCCATTCATGCACGGGAAATCGCTCAACGAGCATTTCATGTATTGCCAGGATGCGTCGCAGAGAATGGGGAGTCTCGCGCCCGTATGGGAGGCGGCGAATTCCCTGGCTGGCGGGGAATTGCTAGCGCAACAGATCCCGGCGGTCCCGGCATAAAGGCCCAGCGACATGGAAAGTCTACGACACAAAGAGAAAGCCAAAGACAACGGCGGCTGGCTCTTGCGGCAATCCCTCCGGCCTGGCTCGGCGCTGAGACTTTTCCTGATTCCTCCAGCCGGCGGGAGCAGCCTTATCTTCCGCGGTTGGGAACACGCCATGCCGGCTGGTGTCGACGCGTGCGCCATCCAGCTCCCCGGGAGGGGCAACCGGCTTTTCGAGCCCCTATTCACCCGGTTGGACCCGCTCGTGCGCTCTCTCGGGCAGGCGCTGCTCCCGGATCTGGACAGACCGTTCGCCTTTTTCGGGCACAGCATGGGTGCCCTGGTTGCCTTCGAGCTATCACGCTTCTTGCGGAAAGTCCACGGGACGGAGCCGGAAGCGCTCTTCGTTTCGGGCGGGAGGGCGCCGCACATCCCGGAGGGCCGGAGAGACTATCTCCTGCCGGACGCCGAGTTCGTAGAAGAACTCCGCCGGCTGGACGGGACTCCGGCGGAGATCCTGGACGATCCGGAGGCGTTGCAGTTGCTGCTGCCGATCGTCCGGGCCGACTTCGAAGCGACCCAAACCTACGAGTACCGGGCGGAGCCACCATTGAGCCGACGGATCAGCGCCTTCGGCGGGAGCCGGGACCCAACCACGCCCGAGGAGTTGCTGCATCCCTGGAGCGGACATACCACCGGCCCATTCTCTCTACACATGCTGCCCGGAGGGCACTTCTTCATCGAGGAGTCTCGAGCGCGACTCTTGGCGATCATCTCGAGCGAGCTGCGCGGCATTCTCGAACTATCCGAAACATGAATCCTACTACCTCTTCGGCTATACTGAAGTCGTTCGAGCCGAGCCTGATCCCGTTGAATGAAAATCTGGTCGCGGCTGTTTTCCCGTTGATGAAGATCTATCCGGCGGAATTCTGCCTGCGCCGGGCGATCGCCGACGGGTTGGTCCGAGAAAGCACGATGGTCGTCGAGTCGTCATCGGGGACCTTGGCCCTGGGCTTGGCGATCGTGTGCAATTGGATCGGCCAGCCGCTGACCGTCGTGACCGATTACGCTTGCGACGACACGCTGTTGCGGCGGCTACAGGATCTGGGAAGTCGCGTAGAACGGGTGACGGCCCCCGCAGCGAAAGGGGGGTACCAGCGGGCGCGGCTTGACCGCCTGCACGAAATCTGCGAGGAGAATCCCGATAGCTGGTGGCTCAATCAGTATGACAACCCGGCCAACGCGGAATCCTACGGACCATCCGCCGAGCAGATGGCGCGCTCCCTGGGACAGATCGATTGCCTGGTCGGCCCCGTCGGTTCGGGAGGATCGCTCTGCGGCATCGGCCGGCACCTGCGAAGCCTCTTCGGAGACTTACGGATCATCGGCATCGATACTTTCAACAGCGTGCTATTCGGCCAGGAAGATGGGCAGCGTTCCCTGCGCGGCCTCGGCAACAGTCTGCTCCCGGCGAATCTGGACCATACCCTGGTGGACGAGATCCACTGGTTAACTGCGGCCGAAGCATACACAGCGACGCGGCGGCTGCATCGGCAGAGCACGCTCTTCCGCGGCGGGACTAGCGGGGCGGCTTGGCTGGTGGCGGAGCGCTACTCGCGCCTACATCCGGATGAAAGGGTCGTCTGCATCATGCCCGACGACGGAACCCGGTATACAGGAGACATATACAACGACGATTACCTGAACGAGCGCCAATTATGGTTGGACAGCCTGCCTGCCGAGCCGAGACTGGTGGGTTCACCGCGTGAGGCGAGTCCCGGCTGGTGCGCAATGCATTGGGGCCGGCGAAGCTGGTCGGAAGTGATGGAATAACCGGGAGAGAGCGAAGTTGCGGACGTTGCGCGATGATGTCTTCAGCCCCTCGGGCCAGCTTCTCTTTGTAGAAAGCAATACGAGTGGTACGGGACGACTGTTTGCCCTGCGAACGCGCGAGCAGGGGGCGCGTCCGGTGCTCCTGGCATCGAATCCGGATCGCTACGATTTCGTTCGTAAGGAAGTCATCGAAGCTGTCAGCGTGGATACCGGTTCTGACGATGCGCTGCTTCGAGCGGCTCGGACGCTTGCGCAGAGGGAGCCGGTGGTTGGCGTCTTCTCAAGTTCGGAGTATTTCATCGGTGCGGCGGGGAGACTTGCTCAACGGCTCGGTCTTCCTGGACCATGCGCAGACGCAATCCAGTCGTGCCGTCATAAGCACCAGCAGCGGCTGCGACTCAAAGATGCCGGGTTGCCCACCCCCAGATTCACCCTCGCCCGGTCTCCGGAAGAAGCCTGGCTCGCGGCGCGCGAGACGGGTCTTCCCGTGATTCTCAAGCCCGTTCTGGGGACGGGGAGTGCGGGAGTTCGGCTATGTCGCAGCCAGGCGGAGGTGGCGGCTCACGCAACCACCTTGCTCAACCAGCGCGTCAATGAGCGCGGCCATCCGATTCCGCAAGAGATCCTGGTGGAGGAATTCATTCCAGGACCTGAATTCTCGGTCGAGAGCTTCCACGAAAAGATTCTCGGCATAACGCGCAAGCATCTGACCTCCGAGCCGTGGTTCGTCGAAACAGGCCATGATTTTCCCGCCCGATTGGGCGATACGGAGGATGGCATACACCGGACGGTGCTTTCGGCGTTGAAATCTCTGCGGCTCGGCTGGGGGCCGATCCATACGGAACTCAGGCTCGGGAAGGAGGGGCCACTGATCATCGAGATCAACCCGCGGCTGGCTGGCGGCTTTATCCCGGAACTGGTCAGGTTGGCTACGGGGATCGATCCGATTCAGGAAACAATCCACGCGGTCACCGGCCGACCCGTCGTCTTGAAACCCGGTCGGAATCGTTTCGCGTCTCTGAGGTTCATCATGGCTCGGTCCGACGGGCTGATCGACCGGATCAGTGGGATCGACGCGGCCCGCGCCGTGCCCGGCGTGAAAACAGTCGAGATGTATAAAGCGGAGGGACAGGAGTGCCTCATCACACACGATTTCCGTGATCGGATCGGGCATGTGATCGCGGTGGTGGAGCAGTCTGAAGGGACCGAAGCAGCAGCCGGCGCCGCGGACCGGGCGCGCGACGCCATCGCTGTCAGGCTGCGCGGAGACACGGGACGGCTGAAAAAGCCTCCCTCCCCGGCGCTTCGCCGGATACTTCTGGAAACGCCGCCGGAGGTCGCATCGGCGGATTTGATGTTGATCTCTCAGGTGGATCTGTCCCACGTCCTGATGCTGAGCGAGTGCGGCATCGTGGGGAGCGCGGAAGCGAACACGCTGCTGAAGTCGATCCTCGAACTGCGGGCTGCCGGCTTTGCGCCGCTTCGGAACCGCCCGCAAGATCGCGGGCTCTACTTGATGTATGAAGAATATCTGCGCGATACGTGCGGAGAGAGAATCGGCGGGATGCTGCAGACCGGGCGCTCCCGCAACGATCTCAACGCGACCACGGCCCGGTTGAAGGCTCGAATGCTCGTGCGCCGGTTGATGGGCGAGGCGTTCCGTTTGCAGGCCGCCCTCATTCACGCCGCGGAGAGTCACACCGGCACGGTCATGCCGGCCTACACCCACGGCCAGGCGGCGGTGCCCATCACCTACGGGCACTATTTGGCCGGCAGCGCGGAAGCGCTCTCGCGGGAACTCGATCACCTGCTCACTTCGATTCACGACCTCTCAAGCTGTCCTCTAGGCGCCGGGGCGGTGGGCGGCACGTCCTTTCCCATTCGACCGGAACGAAGCGCGGAACTTCTCGGCTTCAGCGACACCTGCGCGAACTCGCTCGACGCCGTGGCTTCGCGTGATTACGTGCTTCGGCTGTTGGCATGCGCGGCGGGAATCTCCGTGCTCCTGAGCCGCATTGCGGCCGATTATTTTCAGTGGTGTACAGCCGAGTTCGGATTCATCGACCTTCCCGACGAGATGGTCGGCAGCAGTTCCGCGATGCCGCAAAAACGAAATCCCTTCCTCCTGGAACATGTGGCCGGACGGGCTGGCCTCATTTTAGGGCGGTACACGTCGGCGGCCGCTGCCATGCTGCACGCTCCATTTTCCAACTCCATCGCCGTTGGCACAGAGGCCGTCAAGGCGCTGTCAACCGCGCTGATCGAAACCGCCGAATCCGCGCTGTTGCTGAGGCTCGTCGTGCGGGCGGCCCGACCGAACCATCCGCGGATGCTGGAGAGCGCCAGCCGAGGGCACACCGTGGCGCTCGAATTGGCCAATCGTCTCGTCCGGGACGCCAGTCTCGATTTTCGCGCCGCCCATCGGCTGACCGGCGAACTGGTTAACGATTGCGTCGAGCGGGACGGACTGTTGTCCGACAAGGGCTCCGCCGATTTCCTCGCCCGCCGGGGACTGCGGGTAGAGGTCGAGGATCTCACGGTTCCCCGCGTCGCCGCCGAGGCGCGCTTCGGCGGCGGGCCGGCGGAAGAGGCAGTTCGAGCAGCCATCGACGGCTTGAAGGCCGTCTGGTTTCGCCAGCGCGCCGCTTATCGCCGACTGAGACAGAGGTGGAGCGATTCCGAATCGGAACTGCTTTCCGCGGCGGCGGAGCGGGCAAAATGATGATCGACCTTCGCAGCGATACCTTTACGCTTACCTCCGCCGCGATGCGGAAAGTGATGGCGCGCGCCGAAGAAGGCGATGATTATTACGGCGAAGACAAAAGCGTTAACCGGCTTCAGGATTACTGCAAAGAACTGTTTCACAAAGAGGACGCGCTCTTCACCACGACCGGGATGCTGGCGAATCAGCTCGCAGTGGCCTCTCAGGTAGCGCCGGGAAACGAGGTAGTCACCGAATACTCCTATCACCTCAATCTCTACGAGAGCGCCCAGCACGCCCGCTTCTGCAACGTCATCCTCAACGCGCGCCAGACCCAGGACGGCATCCTCGGGGCCGCCGAGATAGAGCGGGCCATTTCCTCCAAGCCGCGGGAAGCGATCTACGCGCAGGTCGAACTGGTGGCGGTGGAAAACACCATCAATAGCCGACAGGGGAAGATATTCCCGATCGAGGGGCTTGCAGAGATTCGCGAATTCACTGCGAGTCGCGGCATCGCGCTCCATCTGGACGGTGCGCGGCTCTTCAATGCACACATCGCCACCGGCATACCCCTATCGGACTATGCGGCGAAGGCGGATACGGTGAGCGTTTGCTTCTCGAAGGGACTTGGAGCCCCGCTGGGATCGATGCTGCTCGGTCCGCGCGAGATCATCGAAACGGCGCGTCGCCTGCGCGTTTGGCACGGCAGCGGTTTCCACCAGATCGGGATCTGCGCGGAGGCCGCTTACTACGGGCTCACACATCAGCTCGAGCGATTGCGCGAAGACCATCGCCTGACCCGTCTGCTTGCCGAGCGCCTGGCCGAGTCTCCGCTCTTCGAAATTTGCTTGAGCGATATCCAGACGAACATGATTTACCTGAACCTCACCGGCGGCCCGTCGATAGTGGAAGAATTCATTGCGCGGGCGGCGGAGCGAGGAGTCCTCGCCTGTAGGTTTCCGCCGAATGCTGTACGTCTGGTGGTTTGCCGCAACGTCGAGGAGTTGGAGATCGTGAAGGCCGCCGACATTCTGCTTCGAATTAGCCAGGAAATGGCCTCTGCGACATTCTCCCATCCGGCATGAGCGTTTACTCAGGCGGGATTCTCTGGTAGGGTTATAATCCCACTAAGCACGAACTATAATCATCGACTCAGCTCCCGCTCAAGGGTGGCGAATATACTAGCCAGGACAAAGAAGCAATGAGTGACTTCACCAGAAATCTCCTGTTTAGCTTCCGCATGCTGCGCCGCAGGCCCGGGTTCACGGCCGTAATGGTGCTCACGCTGGGACTCGGCATAGGCGCCAACACAGCGATCTTCAGTGTGGTGGATTCTGTCATCTTGAACCCGCTGCCCTATCGCAATCCAGAGGAGCTGATGCTCGTCAAGGGGCGGATTCCGAAGGTGACTGCTGATCCCATCCCTCTCAGCGCGCCGGATGTGCTTCAGTTTCAAAAGCAGAGCCAGACCTTCAAGTCGTTGGCCGCCTTCCGGGGCATCAATGTGGACTTCGCCGGAAGCGGCGACCCGGAGCGGCTCGATGCCGCCCGCGTCAACGCGAATCTGTTCTCGCTCCTCGGCGTTCACCCCATGATGGGACGCGACTTCACAGCCGACGACGATCAGCCCGGACGCCTATTCGCCATCATGAGCTATAAGCTGTGGCAGAGCCGGTTCGGCGGGAACTCGGATGTAATCGGGCGAACCGTTAGGATCAACCGCCAACCCTATGAAGTGATCGGCGTGATGCCGCCGAGCTTCGCATTTCCGGTAAGAGGTATGGGGCAAGGCGAGGCCGCAGATCTGTTCGTGCCGATCGCTTTCACGTCTGAGGAGTTGGCTGAGGTAGGAGACAATTTCAGTTATAGCATGCTCGGACGATTAAACCCGGGGGTGAGCCAGGCCGCCGCGAATGCGGAATTGGAGGCGATTGCGCGCCGGATCGTAGAGACTTATCCGGTGGAGATTCGCTCTGAGCTTGACCTCAGCGCGGTGGCACTGCCGCTCCATGACCAGGTCATCGGCGAGAGCAAACACCTGCTTCTGCTCCTGTTCGGAGCCGTCGCTTTCGTCCTTCTCATCAGCTGCATCAATGTCGCCAGCTTGTTATTGACCCAGGCCACGGACAGGCGAAAGGAGATTGCGGTGCGTCTCGCTCTCGGGGTGAAGCGGGGGCAGCTGCTCAGGCAATTTGCGACGGAAAGCATGATGCTCACGCTCATCGGTGCGGGCCTGGGGTTGGCCTTCGCATACTTTACGACGGATTTATTGATGTTGCTGATGCCGTCGAATATACCGCGGATTCATCCGGTGGGATTGAATCTGACGGTGATTGGCTTCACGCTCGGATTAGCGGTCCTTACGGGCCTTATCTTCGGCATCGTGCCCGCGCTCGCGGCCTCGCCGAGCAATCTGAGCGCCACGCTAAATGAAAATACCCGGAGCAGCACGCAGGGGCCGAGGACCCGCCGCGTGCTGGGGGCGCTGGTGGTGACGGAGGTGGCCTTGGCGATGGTGCTGCTGATCGGTGCGGGGTTGCTGCTGCGCAGCTTTCAACGCGTCCTCGAAACCGATCCCGGTTTTCAGCCCGATCACGTTCTCACCGCCTCACTTAGTCTGCCAGAACAGCAATATGCGAGCGAAACGCAGATCCGCACCTTCTATCAGCAGCTCATGCAGCGATTGCAGCAACTGCCTGGGGCGAAGGCCACGGGCGCGTCCACGAATCTTCCGCTCGAAGTCTCCTCGAACGATGTTTTCACGCCCGACGGATCCGAACCACAGTCAGGCGCAAATCTGAACATCTGCAATACCTCCATCATTCTGGGCCAGTATTTTCAGACAATGGGAGTGCCGCTCCTCCAGGGACGCGATTTCACCGAGCAGGACACCAAGGATTCGATGCCCGTGGTTATTGTCAGCCAACTGATCGTCGAGCGCTATTGGAAGAACCAAGACGCGATTGGCAAACGCCTGAAGCTGGGCCCGCCGGACTCGGACAGTCCCTGGCTCACCGTCGTGGGCATCGTGGGAGATGTGAAGCCAGGTTCCTTGGACGCCGAGACGACTCCTCACGTCTACCGGCCTTACTCGCAGGAGCCGGTTCGATCGCTCAATTTCGTCGCTCGAAGCGTGGGCGAGCCTGCGAGCGTGGCTCCTACGCTACGGGCCGCAATCTGGGGCCTCGATCCTCAACTCATCATGGCGCGGGTCCGTACGATGGATCAGGTGATCAAAGAATCGACCTCTCCGCGGAGATTCAATCTGTTTCTGTTAGGTGCCTTCGCTGTTTTGGCCATGGTGCTATCGGCAATCGGGATATATGGTGTCATCAGCTACTCCGTCGCTCGGCGTTCGCATGAGATTGGCATCCGCATGGCTCTGGGCGCCCATCCATCCGACATCATCACGCTGATCTTGCGGCAGGGATTGTTGCTTCTGGGCATGGGGGTAGCTATCGGGGTAGGAGGGGCGTTAGTCTTAACGCGATTCTTATCGAGCTTTCTCTATGGAATCAGGTCCACGGACCCCGTCACATTCGTGGGCGTGGTCATCATTCTAACCGGGATTGGTTTGCTCGCCAGCTATATCCCGGCCCGGCGCGCTGTGAGGGTGGATCCGGTGTCGACGCTCCGCAAAGATTGACGCGACAGTCCGGCGAGATCCATCGCTCATTGGAGATCGAAAAAAGCGGGAAGAGCGCTTGAGATCCTGTATTTATTGGGGGCGGCCTCAATTGGGGTAAACCCAACAGTGCTGTCACGAGCTGCAAAGTAGCTGCTTAGTTCAAGCCGTGACAGCCTGTTCAATGATCTCAGTTGCTGCGCGTGCGCGTAGCGGCCTTGCTTTTGTAATGCCCGCTTGCCTACCCGCCGGTAGCTCTGCCGCAATTCAAGCCCCACCCGCTTGGCTTCGCGCACCAACACACAGCGCGCTTTGTGATACAGCCGCGCATCAGTGGGAAAGGCGATCGCCTTCTCCTGCACCGTCGTGTCCACATTCACCCGCCGCAACTCACTCGGCTTCAGCGCCTGCTGCCGTTGCGCCGCCGCGATCGTTTCCGCCAGCAGTTGCTCCATCCCGCCTGGCCCAATTCGGATCCGCCACTTCACCAGACTGGTCGGGTTGCAGGGCCACTCATGCACGAAGAATTCTTCGCCACAGAAGTATTGCCAGTACGGGTCTCGAGAAAGCCCGCCGCCACCCGCTCATCGCTCACGTCGTAGAGATGTTTCAAGTAGTGCAGCCCCACTAGCAACCGCATCGGCAATCCCGGCCGCCCCTTCAACCACTTAACGGCGTAGAAGCCGCTGTCGGCGCTCATGCGAAAGGTGTTGTCCATCGAGATTTGAAACCTGAGAACATCCTCTATGACCGATCCCGACGTGCTATTGTTGCGGACTTTGGCATCGCAAGGTTTCAGGAAGAAGAACTTTATACGGCTGTTGAAACTGGGCGCAATGCAAAATTAGCAAATTCCCAATACGCAGCACCTGAACAACGCGATCGCGAAGCCACAGTGGATCAGCGCGCCGATATTTTCGATCCGCGACGAAGCTTGACACTCCTCCGCGCGCTTTCTAATATGACAACCCTTGTGGGGCAGTAGCTCAGTTTGGCAGAGCGCCGCGTTCGCAATGCGGAGGTCAGGGGTTCGACCCCCCTCTGCTCCACCATTTAGTTTCAACTATTTACAGCCGCCGGCACTGGCGGCTGTTTTTGCTAACTGGCCAATACCTGGACATTTTTTCTGGCACTGAGCTTGATCGCTTCAACTGTCACTCGCTTGGTATCCGCAACCGCCCTCACGTAACGCATGGTCACGCGAACATCTGAGTGTCCGAGAAGCTGAGCGATCGTGAATGCATCGCATCCGGCTTCCGCCAAACGAGTTCCAAACGTCGCCCTTAGATCCTTCCAAATCAATCCTTCAATACCAGCCAGTTTGCAGGCTGTGCGAAAACCCCGTTTCGTTTCGCGCAAACATGATTTGGTTTTAGGACTGCTGAAGACATAATCAGTTGGTGCTTTATCCTTGCACAATTCAGTCAGAGCTTCTCTGACGTCATCGTTCATCAGGATATCGCGTGGTCGTCCGTTCTTATTTTCACGCGCTGTAACGATGTTGCGAAGAGAGTCCACTTGGTGGCGTTTCATCTGCAACTGTTCGCCCATACGCATGCCTGTGCCAAGTGCAATAATCACGGCATCAACCAACTAAAGCGCCGGCGGCGTTGTTGATTGCATCCTCCAGTTTCGCGACGTTCTTGCCGCCGCCCTGGGCGAGGTCGGCTTTGCCGCCGCCGCGGCCGTCAAGTGTGGTGCAAGCTTCGCGCATGAGCGCGTTCATGTCGCCGCGCGCGTCGGCGGAGCGGGCGAAGACGAGTCGGGCCGTGTCTTTGTCGCGCGAAGCGAGCAGCGCGATCGTTCGCGGGTTTGCCATGAGCGCTTGCGCGACTTTTTTTAATGATTCAGCGTCACGCGCGTCGAAGATGTGGACGACGAGGCGAGTGTCGTCGGCGAGCGTCTGCGCCCCAGCTAACAACTTACCAGCCTCAACCTCCGCCGCGATCTCTTCAAGCAGACGAACCCTTCGATGCAGCTCTTTATTCTCCTCGAGCAGTTGAGACGCTAACTGCGGAATATCCTCACGCGCGGAGCTGAACAACGCCGCCACTTCGCGCGCGCTGCGATTCGCCTTGCGATAATCCGCCAGCGCCCGCGTGCCTGCCACAAACTCCATCCGCGTCAAACCCTTCGCACGTTCCCACGATCGCACCGCAATCATCCCGACTTCACCCGTCCGAAACGCGTGCGTCCCTCCGCACGGCGTCAGATCGAAACCTTCGATCTCGATCAAACGCAGCTCGCCATCCCGCGCAGGCTCCTTGCGCAAGGACAGCTCCGAAGCCTCTTGCGAAGTGACGTTGCGTATGTTGATCCCACGATCCTCCCAGATCACATTATTCGCCAACTCAACCGCCCGCTCGATCTTCTCCGTCGAAGATTCACTCAGTTCGACGTCGATCTCGCACACTGACTCCAACACGCGAAACCCCTTCGTCGGCGCATTGAACAACGTGACGAACGCCTGCGACAGAATATGCTGCCCAGTATGTTGCTGCATGTGATCCAGCCGGCGCGGCCAGTCGACACGCCCGCGAACAATCGCATCGCGCGCCGGCGCGACGCCCTGCACCACATGCAGCACGCCTTGATCACCATCGTCGATACACTCGACCACACGCAGACCATCAAGCGTTCCCGTGTCGCTCGGTTGCCCGCCGCCGGTCGGATAGAACGCGGTGCGATTCAGAAGCACTGCGGTCCAACCACTGACACGGTCAGTCACATCTATGACTCGAGCTTCAAACTCGATCAGATGGGAGTCCTCATAGTAGAGCCGTTCCGTGTTAGCCATTTTATCCAGTAAGATAGTCCGCCCATGCACACTTGTCCACGCAAAGTCATCATAGCGATCGCCATCGTCACGATCCTGAGCGGCATCGCGGCCGCGCAAGAGCCGCCGCTGAAGTCGATCACTTACAACCTGTCGATGTCGCGGCCCACGTCGCACCTGTTTGAAGTGACGATCGCGGTCGAACTGCCGGACCAATCGAACAACAAACCGGTCCAGTTTCAAATGCCGAAATGGTCGCCGGGTCGTTACGCCGTTTTCGACTTCGCGAAAAACGTGCAGGAGTTTCGCGCAAACGGCCAGGTCACACGCGTCGACGATCAAACATGGAGCGTCGTACCAAACGGCGCCAACAGAATTACAGCCACCTACAAAGTCTTCGCCAACGATCTCTCCGGCACCTTTTCCCAACTCGACGAGCGACACGCCAACTACAACGGCGGATCGATCTTCATGTACGTGGTGGGCCACAAACCCGATCCCGTAAAGCTCACGATCAGCGCACCCGCCGGTTGGAAGATCGTGAACGGACGCATGGACCGCCCCGATCAAACCGAGTGGGACTTTCCCAACTGGGACATCATGATCGATACGCCGACTGAAATCGCTCCCGACTGGACGCAGGAAAGTTTCGAAGTCGGCGGCAAGCGGTATCACGTGGTGGTCCACTCGTTCGGTTCGGAGGGCGGCAAGCGCCCGGCGCTCGTGAAAGACATCGAGCGGATCGTGCGCGCGGAAGTCGCGATGTGGGGTGCGCCCGAGTTCACTGACTACACGTTCCTGATTCACTTCGCCGCCGACGATCACTCCGGCGACGGCATGGAGCACCTGACGTCCACGCAAATCATCGAACCCGGCGCACTCGGCGAGCCGGGCGTTTACGAAGAGGCGCTCGGCACTGTCTCACACGAGTTTTTTCACGTCTGGAACGTCAAACGGCTGCGTCCGGAAGAGCTTGGACCATGGGACTTCACGCGCCCCGCGCGCACGCGCGGGCTCTGGGTCGCCGAAGGCTTCACGAACTATTACGGACACCTGATGCTGCGCCGGGCCGGCATCTGGAATGACAAAACGTTTCTCTCTCGCGAAGCGCAGACGATCTCGCGCATCGAGAGTGCGCAGGGAAGCCGCTTGATGAGCGCGGAAGAGTCGTCGCTGTCCGCGCCGTTTCTCGACGACGCGCCGCATGCGCAGGTGACGAACCTGAACAACACCGCGATCAGCTACTACCCGAAAGGTGAGCTTATCGGCATGGTGATGGACCTGCTGGTCCGCGGACGCACAAACGGCAGGTTGTCGCTCGACGACGTGATGCGCGCGATGTACGACGAGTTTTATCTGAACAGCCCGAACAACAGTTACTACCTGCGCGGGCGAGGTTACCAGACGGAAGATCTCGAACGCATCGTTTCGCAGGTTTCAAAATCGGACTTCACCGACTTCTTCAAACGTTACGTTCGCAACGTTGAGGTGTTGCCGTACGAAGAGGCGCTCAGCTACGCGGGGCTGCGGTTAAGCAGGACGCAAGCGAAGGAGCCTTATGACGCAGGGTTGTCGCTCGAATTCGAGGATTCAAAGACGGCGATGATCGAAAACGTCCGCAACGGTTCACCCGCGGAAGAGGCCGGTTTGCAAGCGGGCGACGAGGTCGTTTCCTTCGCAGGCAAAAACTTAACGAAGCAGTGGTTGAAGACGCTGGCGGGCTACAAGACGGGCGATTCGGTCGCGATCACAGTCAAACGCGATCGACGAACGATCAAAACGAACATCGTCCTTGGAGAACCGGAACGACTCGATTATCGGATTGAAGAGAACCCGGGCGCGACGCCGGCGCAAAAAGCGATACGCGTTGCCTGGCTAAACGGAACGCGAGGCTAAGAGGAACGCTACGCTAGGGCACGATCACTTCGAGAAAGTCCGGTGAGACCTCGAACCTCATCGGCAGTCGTCCTATCAACTCGCCATCGATCTGCACGTGCGCGTTGCCATGGGCCACGACGCGGTTCGTTTTGACGAACCGCACTTCCGGCTTGTCGCGCGGCATCCCCTCGCGCATCGCGTGCGACAACAGTCGCAGGTAACGCAGCCTGCTCGACGTCTCGATAATACAAACTTCAAACTCAGGCTTATCGATCCGCGCGCCGGGAGTGATCGCGAGATCGCCGCCATAACGCGGCGCGTTTCCGATTGCCGCAAACGTCGCCGTGTACTCGCGCCCGTCGATCTCGAGTGTGAACGGATGCGGGTCCCACGTAGCCAGATGACTCAGACCGGAAACCCAAAACGCACCTCTGCCGATCCGCTTCTTCAGCGACGGCTGCACGCGCCTCACAATCGACGCGTCGAGCCCAATCCCGGCCATCAACGCGAAATGCCTTTTGACACCAGACACTTCGTCGATTGCCAGGCCGAGATGAATGCGTCGCGACTTACCGCGCGCGGCGATCACAGTCGCTTCTTCTTCGTTGAGCGGCAGACCAAGCTCGCGCGCGAGCACGTTTCCAGTGCCGCGTGGGATGATCGCGAGTCGGGCTTTAGTTCCCGCTATACCCTGAATTGCTTCGTTGATCGTGCCATCGCCGCCCGCGACGAATACGTCAGACGATCCATTTCGCGAGGCGCGCGCGGCCAGTTCAGTCGCGTCGCCCGGTCCGCCAGTCAGTTTCAACTGGACGTCGATACCGAGCGATTTCAACTGTGAGACGGTTTCCTGAATAGGACGAAGCCGGCTCGATGCATATCGACCGGTCTTCGGATTTGAAATCAGTATTGCCACAGAACTTCACAATTACTCCAACCGATAATTTGGCGCTTCCTTCGTGATGATCACGTCGTGAACGTGCGACTCTTTCAGTCCCGCCGAAGTGATGCGGAGGAATCGAGTCTTCTCCTGGAACTCGGGAATCGTGCGGCAACCGGTGTAACCCATTCCGGAACGCAGACCGCCGACGAGTTGCGTCACCATATCGGCAAGCGTTCCTTTGTAAGGCACGCGTCCCTCGATTCCTTCGGGCACGAGTTTCGATTCGCTCGCCGTCATGTCCTGGGCGTATCGATCGCGGGAGCCGTCGCGCATCGCGCCGATCGATCCCATGCCACGGTAGCTCTTGAACGAACGACCCTGAAACAGGATCACTTCGCCTGGCGCCTCTTCTGTACCGGCAAACAACGATCCAATCATCACGACGTCGGCGCCAGCCGCGATTGCCTTGGCAACGTCGCCGGAAAACTTCACGCCGCCGTCGGAAATCACTGGAATGCCTTTGCTGCGTGCTGCCTGAACACAACTTGAAATGGCGGTTATTTGCGGCACCCCTGCGCCGGTCACAACCCGCGTCGTGCAGATCGATCCGGGACCAATGCCGACTTTGATCGCGTCAACTCCGGCGTCCATCAACTCCTGCGCGCCGGCGGTCGTGCCGACGTTGCCGGCGATCAGGTCCGTTTCCGGATGCCGTCGTTTGATCTCTCTGACAGCATCGATGACGCGCGACGAATGACCATGCGCGGTGTCGATGACGAGACAATCGACGCGCGCTTTCACGAGTTCGTCCGCGCGTTCCTGGTAATCGCCGGTGGCGCCGATCGCCGCCGCGACGCGCAATCGGCCCAGATTGTCTTTCGCCGCCGATGGATACTTGATCGCCTTCTGAATGTCTTTGACGGTGATCAGTCCCTTGATGTGTTTGTCTTCGTCGACGACGAGCAGTTTCTCGATGCGGTGTTTTTGTAAGACTGCTTTTGCCTGATCGAGCGTGGTGCCGACTGGAACAGTCACCAGCGGCTGTTTCGTCATCACTTCCGCGACCGGAATCTCGAACCTCGTTTCAAAACGAAGATCGCGATTGGTGATGATGCCGACGAGGTGTCCGGTTTCGTCCACGACGGGGACGCCGCTGATGTGAAATCGTTCCATCACCAGCAGCGCTTCGCGCACGGGCCGATCGGGTCGAATCGTGACCGGATCGACGATCATTCCCGATTCAGACCGTTTTACTTTGTCCACTTCCTCCGCCTGTCGCTCGACGCTCAGGTTTTTGTGAATGACGCCGATGCCGCCCTGCTGCGCGAGCGCGATTGCGAGTGACGCTTCGGTGACGGTGTCCATTGCCGCCGAGCACAGCGGAATTTGCAAACGGATATTGCGCGTGAATTGAGTGGCGGTGTCAGTCTCGTGAGGGAGAACGTCAGAGCGGTCTGGAACTAGGAGTACGTCGTCGAAGGTCAGTCCTTCGTAGATATCGGATGTGATCATGTTTTAGTAATGCTTCCTGGTCAGTTTTCATTAACTTGAAATCAGTTGTTGTCGGTGACCGGTCATTATACATAGATCCGTAGTATTCGCCGTTCCGCGCCGGACTGTTTTCGGCGCGTTTCTGAAACCAGTGCAGTGCGGCGAGCGCCGCGGCGGTCAGGATTGCGAGTATCACGATCGCGAGGAAGACAGTTAATAAAGGAGAACGCGTGGCGGGCGTGTCGGTGTAGACCTTCGAATGCATCGGGTGCGTGTTCACGTCGTCAATCGACTCGCCGTGTTCGCGCAGGTAACGGGTGTAGCCCTCAATGGCCTCGCGTTCGTCGTAACCCACACACCGTGCGTAGGCCTTGATAAAACTGCGATTGAAGACACCTCCGGGCAGGCGCTTGTAGTCGTTTGCTTCAATGGCTTCGAGATAGTGGACGGAGATCCGAGTTTGATCGCAGATTTCGCGCAGGCCAATGCCTCGCTCCTCGCGAGCGAGTCGCAATTGTTCGCCTATACTCGCTGCCATCTCCAATCGCTCGTTGTCGGCCTTGGTTAGGTTGGACCGCTGCTAGTATTAATGCGTACAACTCCCACTTTTTCTGCACTATAGCCCCACCGCTAAACCGTGTCAAACCTTATTACCCACATTGAGAGAAGGGCGACGATACAGATTGGATGTATATCGATCGGCGTCTCTTGCTTCTTACCGCCTGCGGTGATACGTTGACGCCAAATAGTGACCCGTTTGTCGCTTTTAATTTCTACAATCACAAAGTGAGGATCAAAGAGATGGCCCTGGAAGCGCTCGGAATGGTTGAGACCAAAGGATTCGTGGGTGCAGTTGAGGCCGCCGATGCGATGGTCAAAGCAGCGAATGTACAACTGCTCGGCAAAGAGTACATCGGAGCAGGTTACGTAACGATCTTTGTGCGCGGCGACGTCGGCGCGGTGAAGGCGGCGACGGATGCTGGCGCTGCTGCGGCACGCAGGGTCGGTGAGTTGATCAGCGTTCACGTGATTCCGCGGCCGCACGCCGAAGTGGAACGTGTGCTTCCTGTCAATGGGCGCACCGGTTTGAGTCCCGACGAACAAGCGCTGCAAGGTGGAGCGCGCGGACAGCTCGGCCAGGGCGATCAGGGCCGCTCCCTCGGCGCCGGCACGCGCGACGCGAATAAAGAGCGTACCAGGTAGTGCTTTGTTCTTTGAGCTTTGTACTTTGTTCGCTTGTGAACCGTGGAATCAACTCTGACGACTGGTTGGCGAACAAAGAACAAAGTACAAAGCACCAAGTTCGGAGTCGCTTATGTCAGTAGATAAAGATCTGGTATCGGTACAGCAGGCTCGCGATCTCGTTGAAGCGGCGCATCGCGCGCAGGCGCAGGTGGCCCAGTTCGATCAGGACAAGATTGACCGCATCTGCGATGCCATGGCGCGGGCGGCGCTGCGCGACGCCGCACGTCTCGGAGCGATGGCAGTCGAAGAGACCGGCTACGGCATTCCCGCCGACAAACAGGAGAAGAACCGATTCGCCGCCGAAGACGTCTGGAACTACTTTCGCACGCTCCGCACCAAAGGCGTTGTTTCCGAGTCAAAAGACGTCGTCGAGATCGCAAGCCCGCGCGGCGTTGTAGCGGGCATCATTCCATCCACGAACCCGACGTCCACCGCCATATTCAAGATCCTGATCGCGATCAAATCGCGTAACGCGGTCGTTCTGTCGCCGCATCCGTCGGCGGCGAAGTGCATCAGCGAAACCGCGCGCGTGATGCGCGAAGCGGGCGTCAAGGAAGGTCTTCCTGCCGAAGCCATCGGCTGCATGACGACGGCGACGATCGAAGGCACTGAAACGTTGATGAAGCACAAGCAGACGGCGGTGATTCTCGCAACTGGCGGAATTGGGCTCGTACGCGCTGCTTATTCATCGGGCAAACCCGCGTTTGGCGTTGGTCCAGGCAACGTGCCGGTTTGCATCGAGCGCACCGCCGACGTGCCGAAAGCTGTTCAGGACATTCTGACCGGAAAGTGTTTCGACAACGGAACCATCTGCGCTTCCGAGCAGGCGGTCGTTTGCGACGCGCCGCTCGAACAGGCCGTGCGCGAACAGTTCAAACTTCAGGGCGCGCATTTTCTTTCCGCTGCCGAAGCGGATCAACTCGGGAAAGTCGTTGCGACTCCGCAGCGATCACTGAATCCGGCGATCGTCGGCAAGTCAGTGGAAGTGATCGCGAAGATGGCCGGCCTGAGCGTGCCGCCGGGAACGCGCTGTCTGATCGCGGACGTAGGCGGCGTTGGACGCGACTACCCATTGTCGATGGAGAAACTTTCTCCGATTCTGGCGTTTTACGTCGTCGACGGTTTGTCAGCCTGCGCACAGCGCAGCCAGCAGGTGCTTGGCTACGGCGGTATGGGCCACACTGCCGGCATTCACACTCGTTCACGCGAAGCGGCGGTGAAGTTTGGTTCCGACATGCCTGCCTCTCGAATTACCGTGAACACGCCGACGACGCACGGCGCCATCGGATTCTCGACGGCGTTACCTCCGTCGATGACGCTGGGTTGCGGTTCATGGGGCGGTAACGTCACTTCCGACAACGTCTCGCCGTTGCACTTGATGGATATCAAGCGCGTGGCTTTCGAAACTCGTCCGGTGAAGAGTGCTCGTCCCGCGGCAGGCGTGCAGCAAGTCGCGAGCGCGCCACAGCCGGCCCGGGCGTCAGAACCGGCGATTGCAGGCGGGAAGATCGATCGTCAGGAGATCGCGGCGATCGTCGATCGTTTCCTCGCTGGCAAACGCGTCGAAGCGCCACCCGCTGCGCCTGCGCCCTCGCCGTTACCGAAACCCGAAATCGAACCGGAAGCGGGAAGCATGTACACGGCGCCCGCTCCGCCTCCGGCCGCGCCCGTAAGCGCGCCGAAGCCGTCGCCGCCGCCATCTACAAATGGCAACAAGGCGGCCGTGGATTTTGTCAGTGAAGAGGACGTCCGCCGGGCGATTCAGAAGGGGGAGAAGATTTACGTCAACGCGAAAACGATCATCACTCCCGCGGCCCGCGACCTCGGCGACCCATCGGAGGTATTCGCGAAGGTCTAATGTTCCTGGCAAAGGTAGTAGGCACTGTTTGGTCCACCAAGAAGACGCCCGATCTCGAGGGCGTCAGGTTTCTGATCGTCCATCCCTACGATCTCGATAAAGAGCCAACGCGAAACATCGTCGTCGTCGCCGACCGGCTGGGCGCAGGGACCGGTGAGATGGTCATGTGCGCCTTTGGAAAAGCCGCTCGCACTGCAATCGGCAACCAGGACATGTCGATCGAAGCCGCGGTGGTCGGCATTGTCGACCGCGTCGATATCACCGACACTCAGTCGGAAGAGATGCGCGACGAAGCGCGCCGGCTCGCGCAGGAAAATGGTCGCCCCTAGCGTCCGGCGTTTGACTACTCAGCACCAACCACGGACACTGATCACTTCCAAATGGCCAATGAAGACTTGATCTATCGCATCACTCGCGCGGTTTACGAACGCCTCGGCGCCGGTGCGGATGAACAGATGGTGGAACAGTTGGTCACCGACATCTACCGCGAGGTCGACGCTTCCGGGCGCTCTGTTTCAACGGGCACATCATCGGCTTCATCAGTTTCGACTGCCGAAGGATCCGCCTCGCGTATGATCATTTCCGTGTTCGGACTGGATCATCCGGGCATCGTCGCCGGCGTTTCGCAGATCCTCGCCAGCGCCAGTTGCAGTATCATCGACATCAATCAAACGGTGGTGCAGGGAAAATTCGCGATGGTGATCATTGCCGATACGACACGCGCGCGCGAAAGCACGGCGGAGCTGAAGGAACGACTGCGGCGCGAAGGAGAAAACCTCGGCGTCCGCATCTACGCCCAACGCGAAGACCTGTTCAACGCAATGCATCGAGTGTAAGAATTTCGGATTTCGAATTGCGAATTTCGAATTTCGTGATGTGAGAATAGTTCTTAAGCTCTGACGCGAGAAACGTAACGGTCGAAATTTCGCGATTCGTAACGCGATCGAAAAATTCGCAATTCGAAATTCGCAATTCGAAATTTCCTTTTATGTCTGAACCTGAAATCGCCCGTCGCTGTTCCAGTTGTGGAGTTTCCCTGCGCCAGAGCGCGATGTTCTGTCCGCAGTGCGGGAATCCCATCGTCACACAGCAGACGACAACTGAGGTTTCACCCACCGCGCCTACGCAGGCGCTCCGGTCGGTCGGCCCGGCCGACGATTCCCTGGCGAATCCAAATCCAACTCCGACTCCTCCTAAAACTGCGCCGCCGCCGCAGGCGCAACATCACCATGCTTCCGGGCTGACCGGCGTCGCCGACAACGTGCGCGACCGAGTCGAGAAGATACGACACGTTTCGAGCGTTGTTATCGATCAGGCTGCGTACGATCCGAGTCTGCGTTTTCTGCTCGTCGCCGCGGTCTTGTTTGTGTTGTTCATCGTGCTCGTCATTCTCAGCAAAGTGATCGGGTAGATCGATGGAGTACACGCAGGCCGAAATACTTCAAACCGTTGCCATGACCGAGATGGAACATCTCGACGTGCGCACAGTCACGCTCGGTCTCAGCCTGCTCGACTGTAGCAGCGATTCGATCGCCGCCATCGCGCAAAAAGCCGGCGACAAGATCCGCGCGCGCGCGGATCGACTCGTGAAGACGGTTGACGAGATCGGCGACGAGTTTGGTATCAGGGTCGCAAACAAGCGCATCTCAGTGACTCCGATCTCGTTGCTCACTGAGGGCGCGAAAGGCGATCCGGTGCAACTGGCTCGGGCCATAGACGAGGCAGCCGGTTCCGTCGGCGTCGACTTCCTCGGCGGTTATTCGGCGTTGGTCCAGAAGGGGACGACGCACTCCGAGCGACAGTTTCTCGACTCGATTCCCGAAGCACTCGCAACGACGAAGCGACTGTGCTCTTCCGTGAACGCGGCGACGACACGAGCGGGAATCAACATGGACGTCGTGGCCCAAATCGGCCGCGTGCTCAAAGAAGCAGCCGAGAAAACACGCGACGAAGGCGGGCTGGCATGCGCGAAGTTTGTTTGCTTCGCGAATGCCGTGGAAGACAATCCGTTCATGGCCGGCGCGTTTCATGGCGTGAGTGAAGCTGACGCCGTGATCAATGTTGGTGTTTCCGGCCCTGGTGTGGTCCACCACGCGGTGAGACAAGCAGGGCGAGACCTGCCGTTACAGGACCTGGCCGAAACGATCAAGAAACTCTCGTTCAAACTCGCGCGCGCGGGTGAGCTGGTCGGACGTGAAGCGGCGCGGCGGTTGGGAATTCCTTTTGGCATCATCGATCTCTCGCTCGCGCCGACGCCCGTTCTCGGCGATTCGGTCGCGAACATCATCGAAGCGATGGGGTTCGAGCGCGCCGGTACGCATGGCACGACGGCCGCGTTGGCGCTGCTCACCGACGCGGTTAAAAAAGGTGGTGCGATGGCGAGCGGTTCAGTCGGAGGTATGAGTGGCGCATTCATTCCGGTGTCGGAAGACGCGGGAATGATCGAGGCTGCGCAGCTCGGCGCGTTGTCACTCGAGAAGCTCGAAGCCTGGACCAGCGTCTGCTCGGTCGGGATCGACATGGTTGCCGTGCCCGGATCGACTTCCGCGGAAACCCTCGCCGCGATAATTGCCGACGAAATGGCGATCGGCGTGATGAACAACAAGACGACGGCGGTGCGGATCATTCCGGTGCCGGGCCGCGACGTCGGCGACGTGGTCGACTTCGGCGGGCTGTTGGGAACTGCTCCGATCATGCCCGTCAGCGCGTATTCATCCGCCGGCTTCATTCGTCGTGGTGGCCGCATTCCGGCCCCAATTCATTCATTGCGCAACTGAGTTATAGTGATCAGTGGAGGACGCTAATGCCTGAAGCACTCGGAATGGTTGAATGCCGCGGACTGGTGGCGATGATTGAAGCCGCCGATGCGATGGTGAAAGCTGCGAACGTTCGTCTCGTCGGCTGGGAAAAGATCGACGCCGGTCTGGTGACTGCAATCGTGCGGGGCGACGTGGCCGCGGTTCGCAGTGCCGTCGACGCCGGCGCCGCGGCAGGGAAGCGAGTCGGAGAAGTTGTCGCCACGCACGTCATTCCCCAGCCTCATTCAGACGTCGACGAAGGCTTGCCTGTTCTGCACACAGGCGAAACGACGCGCAAAAAGATCAGTGGTTCTGTTCGCCCCCGCGATTGAGGATCGTTTGCCCGGAGAGCTTCGATGGCGAAGAAAAAAGCGAGCAGTTCAATGCCGGAGAGCGGAGATGAGCGAGACGCTCCGCTGATGGAGAGGTTTTCGTATCACGCTACCAGGGCCACCGGTACATCATATGCTTTTGCGATCGCAGTGGCGGTGATCGTCATCTGGGCCATCAGCGGACCGCTTTTCGGTTTTTCCGACACGTGGCAACTCGTAATCAATACCGGCACCACGATCGTCACTTTCCTGATGGTGTTTCTAATCCAGCGAGCGCAGAACAAAGACGCCGTCGCGATTCATCTCAAGCTGAACGAGATCGTCGCGGCGATGCAGGGTGCGAGTAACCGGCTGATTGACGTCGAAGATATGACCGAGGCTGATATCGAGGCGCTGCGAAATCATTACCGGAAGCTAATCGAGCTCGCGAAGCAGGACGAGGAATTCACGAAGACCCACTCGATCGAAGAAGCCGCTTCTCGCCACGGAGCGAAATACAAGAAGAAGTCGAGCTGAGCATTTTCCATTGATCATTTGACGTTTGTCATTTGTCATTGCCGGACGCTATGTCGCGTCGCGAGAAAATGACAAATGGTAAATGCCAAACGACAAATGGAAAATGTTCAGGGCCGTTTCGGCAGCCGCACGGGCGGAGGTTTGGGAGCGCCGTTTGCCGCCGGTCCTTCTTTGCGAGCGAGCCGTCCGTTTCGCGTGAGCGCGATTCGCTTGTCGCCGCCGGAAGGTTGATCGACCGTCACCTTGATCGCGCGGAAGCTGCCGTCAGGCGTCTTGTTGGTCGGGTTGTAGGCGATGACGTACTGCGTTCGCAGGTCTCGAATGATCTCGTTGGCGATCTGCGGAAGCTCCGCGACTGACTCAGGGAAGAACGCGCGCCCGCCCGTTTCCTCGGCGAGCTTATTGATCAGATTGACGGCCCTTTCACGCGGGCTCTTGCGAATAAACCCGGCTTCTTTTTCCAACTCGTTGACGAAACCGATCACGAAGATCTGAACGTCTTCCTCGCGCAAACGGGCAAACAACTGTTCCTGCTTGTAGAAACTGTTTCGGTCTTCGCCGTCGGTGATCACTATCAGCGCGCGTCGCCGGCGGTCACCTTCGTCGCTCTTCTTGTATTCAGAAACGTGTTCGGCGGACAGATAGACGGCGTCGATGATGGCGGTCTGGCCGCCCTCGATGTAGAAGCTGTCGAGTCCGTCGATCAATGCTTCTTTCTTGTCCGTGAAATCCTGGACAGTTTCGATCTTGTCGCTGCTGATGAACCGGACGAGGAACGTTTCATCGCCGTGCCGATTGGCGTTAATGATCGTCTTGCCCGCTTCGATGACGGTCGGCAGTTGCGAGCGGAGCGATCCGGACGTGTCGACGGCGAGACCGTAACTGATCGGGACTTCCTCGCGTGTGAAGTACTCAATCGGCTGCGGGACGCCATCTTCGAATATGTGAAACTCGTCCTGGCGGACGTTGTTGATCGGACGATTGTTCCGATCGATGACGCGCACGTGGAGCTGGACGAGGTCGGCGTTGATTCGGAGAATGTCGCCTTCTTCCATCTCAGCGGGAGGCGTCGGAGTTGGTGTCGGTTTGAGTTTCGGTACCGGCGGTGGCTCGCCCAGTGTCGGGGCAATGCGATCCTGCGTCGGGCGTTGAGTTTGTTGAGTCGGAGTCGGCGTGGCCGTGGGGGCGGGTTTGGCTGGTTGCGTGTTGCGCGGCCGATCCTGTCCCGCGCCAACGGACGGGCCAAACACGAGCGCCGAAATAAACAAGAGGCACGTCGCGAATACAACCACGGTTCGTCGCACGTTCAGCTTCTTAACCAAGCTCGAGGACTCCTTACTCACAATAAGCAGACGAAACGCTCCGCGGACCCGAAATCGGGACGGGAGCGTCGGAAAAGCATTTTACACCGACAAGACAAGGCGATGCTGGGGCAACCAGCGTCGCAATCCATGATGCTGCGGCATACGCACGCCTAAACAGATGCGGCGGAAGTAATTCCGCGTTGCCGGGCGGCGGACAGCTCAGCGGGCGCCGGCGGTCGCGTAGTATCCCTCTTTCGAACGAACAAATAAACGCGGCAGCCCGCGTGGCGGCGTAACTTTCACCTTCACACGGTGCCACTTGCCGTCGTTCACAAACGTGCCGGGTTTGTAGCCGATGGAGTACTGATGCCGCAACTCCAGGGCTATTTGTTCGAAAATATCGTCCATCTCGGCGGCTGACCGCGGGAAAAACGCCTTCCCGCCGGACACGCCCGAGAGCTCGTCGAGGATTCCCTGTCCTTCCATTCCCAGCGAGCTGCCGGCGTCGCTGCCGCTGAGAATGCCGATGGCGTAGAGCGTCACGTCCGACTCTTTCAACAGTTTTCGGACTTCGTTGTACGTGTAGCGGGAGTCGTTGTCCTGGCCGTCGCTGATCAGAAGAAGCGCGCGTTTCGGATGGGCTCCGCGCTGGACCTTCTCGACGCCGAGGTAGCAGGCGTCGTACAGCGCGGTCTGGCTCTTGGTTTCGACGAAAGTCAGCTTGTTGAGAATCGAGTCGCCGTCGCGGGTCTTGTCGAGCAGCAACTGCGCGCGCGAATTGAAGGCGATCAGGAAATACTCGTCGGAATCGTGGCTGGTTTGGATGAATTTGGCCAGCGCGTCGCGGGCTCGTTTGACTTTGTCGCCGCTCATGGAACCCGAGACGTCGAAGATCACGCCCACGGAGACCGGTGAATCGTCGTCGCTGAAGAAGGTGATCTCCTGTTCCTGCTTGTTGTCGAAGACTGCGAAGGCGCCCTTGCTGAGGCCCGAGACGTAACGGCCGTAGGTGTCGGTTACGGTCACGGTCAGCGTAATCAGGTCAGTGTTGGTGATTAGGGACTTATCGTCGAGTTCGGTGCCGAGTTTCGGCGTCGGCGAGGCGGCCGGCGCGGACGCAGGCTTTCCTTCCGCGGACACAGCCTTCTGCGGAGTCTGCTCCTGACTGTTAACAACGAGCGAAAACACAAACGTCACAGCAACCAGCGACAATAAAGCTGCCGTTAATCTGCTGGCGCAACGAGTCGGTAAATACATGTCACCCCCGGCTACACGTCGATTCAGTTTTAATACCGGTCAGGGTTCGAAGGGAACTAGTCAACACAGATGCTCGCAAGGGAGCGAGTGATGCCCGAGATTACAGTGCGGGCGTTGAAATGTTCACGGGGAGACGGCCGCGCTCGTTTCATTATCGGTGTTGGCTCGGCCATTCTAGGACACGCCCGCCGCATGCGCAAGAATGTTTGAGATCTCAAATCTGAGATCTGAGATCTCAAACGGGCTCGGCTTCCACGATGCTGGTCGGTAATTCAGTGGGAATAACGCGCGCCAATCTCAGGCCGGCGGCGGCTAAAAGCTCTGCAAACTCGCGCTCCGTTCGTTCTTTTCCACCGGTCATCACGAGCATGTTCAGATCGAACAACTTCGAGAAGTCAGGATTGTCGCCTTCCGGTACGACGGCGTCGACAACGATCACTCGCCCGTTCTGCGGGACGTGGCTGCGGCAGTTCTTGAGAATCCGAATGGCGCGCTCGTCGTCCCAATCGTGGATAATCCACTTCATGATATAGGCGTCGCCGCCTGCGGGAACCGACTCGAAGAAGTTACCGGCGACAGTTTCGCAGCGCTCCGCGAGACCGGCAGCTTCGATTTTCGGACGGGCACCCGAGATCACTTCCGCGGCATCGAACAGCACTCCTTTAGCGTGCGGGTTGGCTTTGAGAATGGACGTAATGAGCCCGCCATGACCGCCACCCACGTCGACAATCGTGTTGAACCGGGAGAAGTCGTAAAGGGACGTGATTTTTTCGTTCACGACTGCGGTCATGCCGCTCATTGAGTCGTTGAAAACTGCGGCATCTTCGGGATTCTTCGAAAAGTACTTCCAGATGTTGATGCCGAAGTGGTTGTCGAACGCGATCTCGCCGGTCTTGACGCTGTGCATCAGGTTGCCCCAGGCGGGATAGTGTTCCTGGCCGAGCTCGGAAATGATGAACCAGCGCATCGAGCCTGGCGCGTCGGTGACGAGCAGTTCCGAAAGGGGAGTCAATCGGAAGCGGTGTTCGCTTTCGGACTTTACGATGCCGGCGCTCGCCAGCGCCCGCAGCAGCCGATAAAGTGACGGCTCATGCGTGCTGGTCGATTCCGCGAGCTCTTTCGCGGTGCGTGGGCCTGACTTGAGCAAATCAGGAATCCCGAGTTTGGCGACAACGTAAAGCGCCCGGGACATCCAGAAGTTCGAAACGATCTGCAACATTTGAGCTGGGGGAGGCATCTCGGTTTGTTTCTGAGCGGAAGGTGCGGTCACTGTAATTGGTTCTCCTTGTTCAAACTGTGGAAACTTTCCTCTTCTAAACGCGTGATATACTCGCGAATCGGTTCAGATTCGCCTATAAGCAATGGCTGAGTTCATCTGTAGACTGGGAACGCCCGCAGGCGAGGTGGTGACGCGCACTGTCGAGGCCACCGGCGTTCACGAAGCGCGCGCACGACTGGAACGCGAAGGCTTTCGTGTTTTCAACGTCAGTCCGCCGAAAACTTCGGGCGTGACGGCGCTGACGCGACTCGGCCGGGCAGGCGCTCATCCACGAGTAAAGGCGAACGACTTCCTCATCTTCAATCAGCAGCTCGCGGCGTTGGTTCGCGCCGGTATTCCTATACTGCAAGCGATTTCGATGCTGCGCAAACGCGCTGCGTCTGCTCGTCTGCGCGCGGTGCTCGGCGACGTCGAAGAACAGATTCGCGGCGGCGCGGCGCTGTCGGAAGCTTTTGCCCAGCAGGGCGGCATCTTCCCGCGCATCTACACGGCTTCGATCCTCGCCGGTGAACGATCAGGCGCGCTCGACGAAGTGTTGAGCCGCTACGTCAGTTATATGCGGCGCAACGTCGCGCTGCGCAGAAAGATTCGCGGCGCACTCGCGTATCCGGTGTTTCTCTTGTTTGCCTCGGGATTGATGGTGACGTTCCTGACGATCTACGTCGTCCCGCGCATGTCAGACCTGTTCACCGGTTTCGGCAACGAGCTGCCGACAGTGACGCAGATCGTCGTCGGCATGTCGCGCTGGATGTCGAGCAACATTCTTTGGCTTGGCCCGCTGGTCATCGTCGGCTCGGTGCTGCTGTTTCTGTGGTCGCGAACGCCGAGCGGCAAGCTGCAGATCAGCGCGTTGATTCTGAAGATCCCGTTGGCCGGCAATTTGGCAGTGCAGTTATCGGTGGCACAGGCGACCCGTTCGCTGGCGACGTTGCTGGCGGGCGGCATCACGCTCGTCGAGTCGTGGGAGATCGCGTCTGAGTCGATCACGAATCTCGAACTGCGGCGACGCAGCGAGTCGATCCTGCCGATGATTCGCGAAGGACGCTCGTTTACGGAGAGTCTGGAATCGGCCGGCTGGATGCCGCTGCTCGCGCTCGACATGATCGGAATCGGCGAACGATCCGGCAGCTTACGCGAGATGCTGGACGAAGTTGCGGTGTTCTACGATGCCGAATCGGAAGTGCGTCTTGAACAGTTGACGACCACGCTCGAGCCTGCGATTCTTGTCGTCATGGGTGGTGTCGTGGTGACGATTCTCCTCGCGATCTACCTGCCAATCATTCAATCGATCTCCACTGGAGCGGGAGTGACCGGCGCCCACTGAGCGGGCCATTCGGAAGCAATTTATGAGTCAAGTGACAGAAAACGAGAACCCGGCTATTTCGAGCGTTACGCCCGTCGTTCCGCCCGTTGAAAACGGCAGCCAGAACGGCGAACACGAACCGCCCGAGATGAAGGCGGCCAAAGAGCTCGCGCGCCGGTATCGTTTGCCGTTCGTCGATCTGCTCCCGCCTGACCGCGAATCGCCAATCGACTATCAACTCTTTGTCGAGGTTCCCGTCGACTTGATGGTGCGTCACCAGTTCGTTCCGCTGAAACGCGACGCCAAAGGTCTGCACATCGCGATGGCGGATCCGACCGACCTCGAGCGTCTCGACGAAGTTTCCAGCACGCTGCGCACTCGCGTGATTCCGCACGTTGCGACAGCGGGCGCCGTGGAAGTCGTGCTGCGTAAGGGCGACACGACGCAACGCGTTCTCCAGGAGGCAGCGTCCGGATTTCGCATCTCGCTCGTGCGTGAAACTGAACACGGCGAGGAAGTGCTCGATCTCGATCGACTGGCGACCGACTCCGATATGTCGCCGATCATCAAGCTCGTCGACACCATCATCTACAACGCGATGGAGTCGCGCGCGTCCGACATTCACATCGAAACACGCGATACGGAAGTGCAGGTCAAGTACCGCATCGACGGCGCGCTTTACGCGAAAGTAGATCCGATTGACATCGCTTATCACCAGACGTTGATCTCGCGTATCAAGGTCATGTCCGAACTGGACATCGCCGAGCGACGCGTGCCGCAGGACGGCCGTTTCCGAGTTCGTTACAAAGGACGCAACGTCGACTTCCGCGTCTCAATCATGCCGACGATCCATGGCGAAGACGCTGTTATTCGTATCCTCGACAAGGAACAGATCAACGAAGAGTTTCGGAATCTGAACCTGCACGTAGTCGGGTTTTCGGACGATGACCTGCGGAAGTTTCGCCGTTACATCGCCGAGCCGTACGGCATGGTGCTCGTCACTGGTCCAACTGGTTCCGGCAAGACGACCACGCTCTACGCTGCACTCAACGAGATCAGAAACGAAGAAGACAAGATCGTCACGATCGAAGACCCGGTCGAGTATCAACTGCACGGCATCACACAGATCCCGGTGAACGAAAAGAAGGGACTCACCTTCGATCGCGGGCTGCGTTCGATCCTGCGTCACGACCCGGACAAGATCATGGTCGGCGAGATCCGCGACACCGAAACTGCTCAGATCGCCATCCAGTCGGCGTTGACCGGACACCTCGTGTTCACCACCGTCCACGCCAACAATGTCATCGACGTCATCGGACGGTTTCTCAACATGGGCGTCGAGCCGTATAATTTCGTCTCCTCGCTCAACTGCGTCCTTGCGCAACGCTTGATTCGGGTGCTGTGTCAATACTGCAAGCGGCCTTATCATCCGACCGACGAGGAGTTGACGGAGTCAGGACTCAAGCCCGAGGAGCATACGGGGCGAGTGTTCTACATGAACGTGGGTTGCGACGCATGCAACCACACCGGTTATCGCGGCCGCACCGCGATTCACGAACTGCTCGACTTGTCGGATAATATCCGCGAAATGATCGTAGAACGGCGGCCGGGCTCAGAGGTCCGCCGGGCAGCGGAAGCAGAAGGCCTAACCAGCCTGAGAACCTCCGCGCTGCAAAAGGTTTTCAGCGGGATTTCGACCTTGCACGAAATTAACCGCGTCACCTTCGTAGAAGAGATGAACAGCGTCAAGTAGGGTTTTTGGGCCTGCCCGACTTTATTCCCTTTCCCCCGAAGAATTATTGCAGTTTATTAGCGGTTACCGGAACTAAAAAATAAGGTTCGCGTGTATAGAAATCGGTAGCGCGGATCTTGCATCTTAGGCGTCGCGGCTGCATTATTAGGGTCGCCATTTTAGGGTCGCTAAACTTTCCACCACCCCGGACGAAAATGTCATGAGAAACAACACCAGAGTTCGAACACTAATCTCTTTCGTTCTGGCCATTTGCTTGCTCTCCTTGCCGATGACTGCCTTCGCCAAGAAGGGGGAGAAGAACTTCAAGCGTGGCATGCAGTACGAGCTGGCGCAACAGTGGGATAAAGCGGCCCAGGAGTTCACCCTCGCCGTGGCTGCCGACCCGGCGAATATGGAGTATCAGCTCCACTTCCGGCGCGCGAGTTTCAATGCCTCGCAGACGTACATGCAACAGGGACGGTCGTTGTCCGAGCGCGGCGATTACGTCGGCGCCTATAACGCCTTCCGCCAGGCGTACGGTTACGATCCCGTGAACGAGCTTGCCGTGTCAGAGATGGAGCGCATGCTTCGTCTGCAGGCAGTGAAGGAAGGCAGGTCCACGGGAAGCGGGAACGGCAATGGAAACGGCAACGGTGGTAAACCCGGAGAACCGGAGATTGGCAGCGCCACTCCGACGAGCGGCCAGGTACAGGATCCGTTCGTGCCGCGCGAACAGCAACTCCGAGTCATCAACTACAACGGCGATCTGAAAACGCTGATTCGCAGTCTCGCCGATCAACTCAATCTCAACGTCATCTTCGACCGGCAATCGTTCACACAGTCTCGTCCGATCGACATCAACCTGAAGGACGTCACGACCGCCCAGGCGCTCGATTACGTCTTCCTCCAGGAAGGACTCTTCTTCCAGAAACTCAGCCGGCGCACGATCCTCGTCGCCGAACAGGCACGCCGCCCGCAGTATCAACAACTCGTGCTGCGCACGTTCTTCCTGTCGAACATGAAACCGGCCGACGCGCGCCAGTTGGTCCAACAGGCGATTCCGCCGTCAGTGGGCCGCCCGCAGACGATCGTAGTTCCTGACGACGCTACGAACAGTTTGACCGTACGCGACACCGCTGAAAACGTCCGCTTGATCGGCGACCTGCTTCAGAGCATCGACAAGGACCGCGCCGAAGTCGTGATGGACGTGAACATCTACGAAGTATCCAAGAACGACCTGCTCGCATTCGGTAACCAGATCAACGCCACGCTCGACAACGGTCTCGGCGGATCGCCCGGCTTCTCGGTGTTGACCGACAACGGCGTGCTCAGTTCAGCCGCACGCGGCGTCAGCCTGGCGAGCCAGGTTGGCGGCATTCCGACGGCGTTGGCCGGCGCGTTAGTGATTCCGCCGTCAATACTGCGTGCTTTCCAGAGCAGAGACAACACCAAGCTGATCGCTTCAACTCAGGTTCACGCGTTCAACGGTGAAGAGTCGACGGCCCGCATCGGACAACGCGTGCCGGTGCAGACCGCGCAGGTCTATCCGTTCGGTGTGCAAACGTCAACGCCGAGTCCCGGTGTCGGCAATCAGTTTCCAACCGGCGGTTTCCCCGTCATCAACTACGAACCCACTGGTTTGACTCTGAAGTTCACGCCGCAGGTGTTTCCGAATCTCGACGTGCAGGTGAAGATGAACATCGAGCAGAAGGACGTGCTCGGCGCCAGTTCACCGACGCCGACGTTTACTGAACGCTCGATGACGGGCACCGCTCGTGTTCAGAACAATCGCACGATGATGCTGGCGAGCATTTCGACGGACATCGAAGCGCGAGGCCGTAGAGGCATTGCCTTCATCAGCGGTCTGCCGTTCATCGGTCGTTTCTTCTCGGCGCCGACGCGTGACCTGCGCCAGGTCGATATCGTGATCAGCGTGACTCCGCGCGTGCTTCGCGCGCCGGCCGTGACGCCGCGTGACGAAGAGATGCGGCCCAGCGGTACGCTGCAATCGCCGACGACGGGATCGCTCGCTGAGATGATGCGCGAGACGGAGCGTGAAGAGCAGATCGCGGCAGCGCGCGCGCTTCCGCGTCACGCGACGATTCAGATTGTGGATCCTCCGGAAGTAGCGAAGGCAAACGATGCGACGCTGATGAAGCCCGCGCAACCGATTACTGGTTCAGCTAACAACACGACGGCAGCCGCACCGCAGGTGACGGCAACGACGAATCCTGCTCCGGTTCCGGCGACAACGAACCCGCAGCCCGCGCCAGTTTCAAATAACGCGGCGACTGCTGCGAACAACAACAAACCGGCAACGATGGAAGAACTGCCGTCGTTCGTGCCTGCTCCGAAGTCACTCGTCAGCGAAAAAGCAGCGGCAGACGTCGCGGCTGTCAACCCGAGTGCCGCCGGAGCACAGAACGCCGTGCTCACCAGCGCGCCGAAGGCGACGGAAACTTCGCTCGACACGAAGCTGGGCGCGAAGTCAGTGGCCCAACTCAGTTTCCTGCCTGCTGACGACGTGCTGAAGGTCGGCGAGAAACGCCGTTACGCAATTCAACTCAATTCAGACGTTCCGTTGACGCTGGCGCTGCTGGCGCTCAGGTTCGATCCGAAGGTGGTGAAGGTCAATGCGTTGACAGCAGGCAGCCTGCTCGGCTCCCCGGCTGATGGCGCGCCGCTCTTCACGCCATCAATCGACGCGTCAGGCGTTTGCTTGATCTCAATCTCTTCTCTCAACGGCAAGGCATCGTTCCGCGGATCGGGGCCGCTGCTGTTCATCGACGTCGAAGCGATTGGCCCAGGCAACGCCTCGATCGTCTTCGACAAGGAGCGGTTGCAACTGGTTGCCGCCGATGCTCGCGATGTGGTGTCGGAGGTGATTCAGGGAACAGCAACAGTGAAACAATAAATGTTGAACGGGAACAGGCTTTACGCAGCCCAACAACGCGGCGACTGGATGAGCAGGGTTAAGTCTACTGGTCGCCGCGTTCCTTTGTGCGCCGCGTCACACACCGGCGAGCGGGGCTTCTCGCTGATCGAGCTCGTGATCACAGTCACCGTGATGACGATCCTGACGCTCGGCGTTATGCCGCTCGTTAAGGTGTCGCAGAAGCGCCAGAAGGAACAACAACTGCGCGAAACGCTGCGTCAGATTCGGACGGCGATCGACGAGTTTCATCGCGACACTGTCGGAATGGTTTGCACGGGAAACATCGTCGGGCCTGGCCAGCAACCGCAGGTACCGAACGCTTTCATCGATCCGCGCAGCAAAGTCGTCATCAGCGACTGCACGATCTTTGGCATCGACAATCCCGACCATTACCCGCCGGATCTGGAAACGCTGGTCAACGGCGTCAACGTGATGCCGAGAGGCGTTCAGCCGGGTCAAATCACGGGTGGCGCGGGTATCGGCGGAACCAAACCGCTGAGCGAGCAGTCCCAGTTGTCGACCAAGACAAAGGTTTACTTGCGAGGACTTCCTGTCGATCCGATGACGGGTAAGGCTGACTGGGAATTGCGCTCGTCGTACGACACGGCAGACGCAGGATCGTGGGGCGGCGAGAACGTTTTTGACGTTCGTTCCAAGTCGAAAGAGACAGCATTGAACGGAGAGCAGTACAGTGATTGGTAAAGTTGAAACGCAACTGAGAAATCGGCGCTCGTGGATGGCCCGAGGATTCACGCTGCTGGAACTGATGATCGTGATCTCGATCATCATCATTCTGGCCGCGATTGCGCTGCCGCAGTATCAGAGGACAATCATGCACACCAAGGAAACGGTGTTGCGCGATAACCTCTTCAAGATGCGTTCGCTGATCGATCAATTCGCCGCGGATAAGGGACGGTTGCCACAGTCGCTCGACGAGCTCGTCAGCGAAGGATACATGCGCGAAGTGCCTGTCGATCCGATGACGAACCAGAAAGACTGGGCCCCGACCACGGGCGAGGATCCCAATTCGACTGACGGCGGGCAGGGTCTGACGGACATTCATTCCAATTCCGAGGAGACTTCGACGGAAGGGACCCCGTATCGCGAGTGGTAAACGGAGTGTGGGTAAATTGTCGATTGCCGATTGCCAATTGCCAATTTACGCAAACGTAGTTTCGAGGACGCCAAATCGGCAATCGACAATCGACAACCGACAATAAAAAAAGTGCCCAACCTGATCTCGAGACTCGTCGAACCCTGGTATCCGGCAACCGCGATCGGCCTCGACAAAGGCGTCGCGTCCGTGGTCCAACTGGAACGGATGAAAAACAACGCGTGCCGGCTGCGGCGCGCGGCGACGTTTAATATCTCCGAATCACTGCTCCGTCCGAGTTTCGACCAACCCAACATCCAGGACCGCGGTCAACTCGCCGCCGTCCTGAACGACCTCGCAGCCAGCGCCGGCTTGTTGCGCCAGAAACGCTGGTCGTTGAGCTTGCCTGAAGCAACGACACGCACGGTCGTAGTGACTATCGAAGGCCAGCCGCAATCCGGCAGCGAGCTTCAGGAAATCCTGACGTGGAAGATCGAGCGCAGCTTCGGCGCGCCGCTCGCAGAGCTTTCAATCTCCAAAGAACGTCTGCAAAAAGATCCGCAGGGACGCGATCGTTACCTCGTCATCGCCGTCAAGAAAGAGATCCTCGCCGAATACGAAGCGGTCCTCGAATCGTTGGGATGGCGCACCGGTCTGATACTGCCGCGACATCTCGGCGAGTCGCAGTGGCTGACGCGGAACGGCGCCGCCGGTGATTCGCTCCTGCTGAGTGGTTTTACGGAAGGCTTTACGGGCGTGATTTTCCGTGGCAAGCAGCCGTTGATACTTCGCACTGTGATCTGCTCCCAGGACGAGTTTGAGGACGAGTTCTATCGTTTCCTGCTCTTCTACCGTGACCGCGGCGCTCCGGACGGTGCGCACGAGGCTTCCCGCCTCTCGCGGTTGATGGTCATGGGCGAAGGCATCACCAAAGAGCGCGCCGGTGAGATCGTCAACGAAACGACCGGCGGCGATCTGCGTCCGCTCGACGCCCATGACATCGGTTTACAGCTCCCCAGCCGCGATTTCAGCTTCGACTCCGTGGCGGCGCCCGCCGGTCTCGCGACTCTCTCGTTTTAACCGCCAAACCGTTGAAACAATCGGCGTTACTCGGACGTAACACCCCAGTACCATGAACGTTGCCGCCCCCTCCGTTTCAAGAGCATTTCAGCCTGATCTGACCGTCGTTATCGACAGCGACCTCGTCGCGTCCGCCATCGGCGGCGCCGAAGGAAGCTTTGAAGAGCTCGTGCGCCGGTATCAGCGTCCGATTTCGGCTTACGTCTATCGCATGGTCGGGAATTACGAGTCCGCGCTGGATCTGACGCAGGAGATCTTCATCAAGGTCTACAGCTCCCTTAACCGTTATCGCAGCGAATTCAAGTTTTCGACTTGGATCTACAAGATCGCTCATAACGCGGCAGTCGATCACCTGCGGCGAACGGCCACGCGCGAGCAGTCGCTCGTCGTCGGCTCGGAAGGCGATCAGTTTGATTTGCCGATCGAGTCGAAGCGATTGAGCCCCGAGCAGGAAAGTGAACGACGCGAACGGCGAGTTGAAATCGAGACCGTCGTGCGAGCGCTGCCCGCCCACTATCGCGAGCTCATCATCCTGCGCCACTCGCAGGACCTCAGTTACGAAGAGATCGTCGAAGTGACCGGACTGCCGTTGGGCACCGTCAAGAACCGCCTGTTTCGCGCCCGTGAAATGATGAGGCAGCAGTTTGTCGAGAAGGGAATCACCGGGATTTAAATGTCGACTGCGGATCAAAAAGGA
>DASURS010000305.1:0-10903 GCA_036279935.1 Pyrinomonadaceae bacterium | reverse complement strand
GTCATTTGACATTTGTCATTTGTCATCTTTGAAGAGCGTTTGCGGCGAAGCACACGCAAAGGTTGCTTCCAAAATGACAAATGACAAATGTCAAATGATATATGAACAATCTTCACTCCTTTCCTTTGATTAACGCCATGGCTTCAGCGCGTGTGCGCGGGTCGCTGCGGAAACCGCCGAGCACCGCCGACGTGATCGTCTTCGCGCCGGATTTGCGCACGCCACGCAACGTCATGCACGTGTGTTCGGCTTCGATGACGACCATGACGCCGAGCGGCTTGAGACCTTCGAAAAGCGTGTTGGCGATGTCGGTCGTCAGCCGCTCCTGAAGCTGAAGCCGGCGTGAAAACGTTTCGGCCAGGCGCGCCAGCTTCGAGATGCCGAGAATGCGCCCGCCCTTCGGGATGTACGCGATGTGACACTTGCCGACGAACGGCGCGAGATGATGTTCGCACAACGACGCTATCGAAATGTCTTTCACGATCACCATCTCGTCGTGCTTGTCGCCCGGCAACGGCAGGACGTGCTGCTGCGGATCTTCGCGCAGGCCGGAGGTCAGTTCCGCGTACATTTCGGCAACGCGTTTCGGCGTGCCGCGCAAACCAGGACGCGACGGGTCTTCGCCGATGCCTTCGATGATCATCCGCACGCCCTCCGCGATCAGATCCAGATCCACCGGCCGCGCCACATCTTGCTGCTTATTGTTAGCCACGGGTTTTTGTTAGCGCCACGCGCGCTGCCTCCTCGACCATTTTCAACGGCACATCCGCACGGACGGCAGCGTTTCGGCACTGCTCAAACTCCGGCATCTCGTTCACGACTCGCCCATTCAGGTGCGCTACTTTAACATCGATTGGCCCATACGGCGTTTCGACCGTAACGACGGTGCGGCGCAACGCGCGACGCTCGACTTCGTAACTGCGCACGCCGAGCGTCGTCGTCTCAACGAACAACAACTTCATCACCGCTTCTTTCTCTTCCGGGCCGCAAAGGATAGACAGCAACACGCCAGGACGGTTCTTCTTCATCTGCACCGGCGTGAAGTAACAGTCGAGTGCGCCGATCGCAAACATCCGATCCATGACATGTCCGATGATCTGCGGCGACGCGTCGTCGAGGTTCGTTTCGATCATCCAGAGCCGTTCGGATGCGGCGTCTTCTGTTTCAGTTTCGCCGACGAAAACGCGCAGCACGTTCGGGAAGTTTTCGTACTCGCGTGTGCCCGCGCCGTAGCCGGTCCGATCCACCTTGATACGCGGTATCGGTCCGTACTCACTGCACACGGTCGTGATGATGGCCGCGCCAGTCGGCGTCAGCAGTTCGCCTTTTATATCGCCGGAATAGAACGGCACGCCGCGCAGCAACTCCGTCACGGCCGGCGGCGGCACCGGGAACGTTCCGTGCGCCATCTGCACCATTCCGCTGCCGACGTGCAGCGGAGAACTGACGAAGCGATCGATCTTCAGCAAGTCGAAACAGATGGCGGCGCCAACGACGTCGACGATCGCGTCGAGCGCTCCGACCTCGTGAAAATGCACTTTTTCGATCGGCTCGTTGTGTACGCGAGCCTCGGCTTCCGCGAGCCGCGCGAAGATCCGCAGCGAAAGGTCCTTAACGGCAGCACTCACGCTCGAGTTCTCGATGATGTTTCTAATATCCGCGAGATGGCGATGTTTATGCTCCTGGATCGTTTCCACCCGCGCGTAAGTGGCGCTCAATCCCGATCGATCCGTGGTTTCGAAGTCGATCTTGAAACCCTCGACCTTCAGCAGCGACAGTTGCTCGCGCAGCGCATCGGGATCGACACCCGCCGCGACCATCGCGCCGAGAATCATGTCGCCGCTCGCTCCGGCAAAACAATCGAAATAAAGCGTCTTCATTCTGAGTTTGAAATCAGTGGTACGACCTCGCCCGCCTTGCCGGCAATCACTTCATCGCACAGGTCCGAAAGCGGCGTCCGCTCCGGATTGACTTCGCAAAGATACGCGCCCGCGGATCTCGCGACTTCCGGCAGTCCGGCCGCAGGGTAAACGAGCGCCGACGTCCCAATCACGAAACACAACTCGCATTCCGCCGCCTTTGCTGCCGCAAACTGAAACGCAGCGACCGGCAACATCTCTCCAAACAGCACCACGTCCGGACGCATCGCGTTCGCGCACGACGGACACGCGTCAGGCCGCGCGCTCTGTGACATGTCGTGCTTGAACCCGCAGACGACGCAGCGAGCGCGCCAGACGTTCCCGTGCAACTCGACGACGTTGCGCGAGCCGGCTTTCTCATGCAGCCCATCGACATTCTGCGTGACGAGCGTAAAGTCGGGAAAGCGATCCTGCCACCGCGCGATCTCGCGATGCGCCGCGTTCGGCTCGAGCGACTCGAGCACGCCGCGACGATAGTCAAACCATTCCCAAACGGCCGGCAGATCGCGTTCGAGCATCCTTCCGGACGAGATGACGTCGAACGGCATGCCCTTCCAGACAACTGTATTTCCGCCCCCGCGAAACGTCGGTACGCCGGATTCAGCCGAAACGCCCGCGCCCGTCAGCACCAGCACTCGCTTCGCCTCGGCGAAACGACGCCGCAATTCGTCCGAGATCGTGGGCATGCGCGCGATGGTACGCTATACTCTCGCCTTTTGCATCATGACCCTAAGCGCCCTCCAACGAAAATTAAAAGACCGTATCCGCGCCGCCGCCGTCGAGGTCTTCGGCGTCCCGCTGGATGAAATCAACGCTGACACGCCCCCGAAACCGGAGCTCGGCGACCTGGCGTTCCCGATCTCCTTTGAGCTCGCGAAACTCGTCAAACAGAAGACGGGCGAGAAACAGAACCCGCGCGCGATCGCCGAAAAACTGAAAGAACGGCTCGAAGACGTCGAGGAAGTCTCGCGCGTCGAGATCGCGGGCGCCGGTTACGTCAACGTCTTCTTCGATCGCGCCAAACTTCTCGAGCTGTTCTCCCGCTCCGAAGGCAGGCTCATCGTCCACCTCGATCAGCACGGGCCGAAGAAGATGGTCGAGCACACGAGCATTAATCCGAACAAGGCCGCGCACATCGGCCACGTTCGCAACGCCGTGCTCGGCGACACGTTCGTGCGCATCCTGCAAGCCGCCGGCGATCGCGTCGAAGTTCAGAATTACATCGACAACACGGGTGTCCAGGTCGCCGACGTCGTCGTCGGCTTCATCCATCTCGAAAACAAGGACCTCGAACAGATCAAGGCGCTCGATCAGTCGCTGACCGAAGATTATCCGTTCGATTACTACTGCTGGGACCTGTACACGAAAGTCGGTCTCTTCTATCGCGATACCGAAAACTTAAAACTCCGCAACGACGTCCTCCACGCTATCGAAGCAGGCGACAACGACATCGCCAAACTCGCAGACTACGTCGCCACGCGAAACGTCGAGTGCATCCTCGACACGATGGAGCGGCTGGGGATTCGTTACGACCTGCTCGCGCGCGAGTCAGACATCCTGCACCTGCACTTTTGGGAACGCGCCTTCCAACTGATGAAGGAAACGGGCGTGATCAGGTTCGAAACAGAAGGCCGTCACGCCGGCTGCTGGGTCATGCCGTTCGAGTCGCACACCGGCACCGACGAACACGAGTCAGACAAGATCATCGTGCGGTCCAACGGCACGGTCACCTACACCGGCAAAGACATCGCGTACCAACTCTGGAAACTCGGGAAGCTCGGGCTCGATTTTCATTACCAGGTTTTTCGCAGCTACCCGGACGGCCACACATTGTGGGTCACAACCACTGATGCTGAGGCTGAGTCGAAATCGGAAGCCGAGCGCCCGCACTTCGGCGGCGGAAGCACCGTTTACAACGTGATCGACTCGCGCCAATCGTATCCGCAGGACATCGTCGCGCGCGGCGTCGCGGCGGTCGTGCCGGAGATCGGCAGCGACGCAAGCGTCCACTTCAGTTACGAGATGGTTGCGCTCTCGCCCGCGGCCTGCGAAGAGCTCGGCATCGAGCTGAGCGACGAGGATCGCACCCGCCCCTATATCGAGATGAGCGGCCGCAAAGGCCTCGGCGTCAAAGCTGACGACCTCATAGGTCAGCTCGAAGCCGGCGCACTCGCCGAAGTCGAAAAACGTAATCCGGAACTCCCGGACGAGGAGAAGAAAGCGACTGCGCACGAGGTCGCCGTCGCCGCGTTGCGCTATTTCCTTTTGAAGTTTACGCGCAACACCGTTATCGCTTTCGACTTTAAGGAAGCGCTCTCGTTCGAAGGCGAAACGGGGCCATACTGCCAGTACGCCGCGGTCAGAACCAATTCGATCTTCCGCAAACTCGGAAGTGAAACCGTCGCCGAAGCTGATTCGTTAATCAATAGTCTGGCTGAAGACGCGGAGGCGCAATCGAAGGTGTCGGAGGTGCTTTCGGGCGAACGCGGCACCGAGATCTGGTCGTTGTTAATGTTGACGCAGCAACTCGATGATGTGATATTACAGTGTCGTAAGTCAGCCGAACCCGCCAACCTGGCGAAGTACACTTTCTCGCTTGCGCGAACCTTCAGCAGGTTTTATCACGATCATCGTATTCTCACTGAGAAAGATGTCGTCCGACGCGCAGTTTTAATCGCCGTGACGAAAGTGGTGCGGAATCGGTTGAGCGCGGCGCTTTCGATCCTGGGCATCAACGTTCCCGATCAAATGTGATGAAATTCTTGTGATTGCCGATTGTTGATTGCCGATTGCCAATTGTTCTTTCGCTATGAGCGCTAGCCGCGTGTTACGCGAACGTTGGTCGAGCGCCAATCGGCAATCGCCAATCGCCAATCGCCAATGGAGTAAACCATGCTGATCGTAATGAAAGCCGACGCCACTGACAGCCAGGTCGAAGCTGTCCTGCGCGTCATCGAGGGACTGGGATTCAAAGGACACCCGATGCCGGGCGCGACCCGAACAGCCATCGGCATCACCGGCAATCCCACGGCAGTAGACCCCTCTCATTTCGAGAACCTTGCCGGTGTCGCCGAAGCAATTCGCGTCAGTAAGCCGTACAAACTGATCACGCTCGATCTGCGTCCCGAAAAGACCGTCGTACGCGTCGGAGACGCGACGATCGGCGGCGACGAGCTGGCGATCATCGCCGGGCCGTGCGCGATCGAGAGTCGCGCGCAGGCGTTTGCGATCGCGGAGTCAGTCCGGCGCAGCGGCGCGCGCTTCTTCCGCGGCGGCGCGTACAAGCCGCGCACATCACCGTACGCTTTTCAGGGGCTCGGCGAAGAAGGGCTCAAGATACTTGCCGACGTACGCGAGGCGTACGGTTTGAAGATCGTCACCGAAGCGCTGGACGAAGCAGGCGTGGACCTGGTCGAGCGTTACGGCGACATGATCCAGATCGGCGCGCGCAACATGCAGAACTTCTCGTTGCTGCGTCGCGCGGGCAGGGCCCGAATTCCGGTGTTGCTGAAACGCGGTCTGTCGGCGACGCTAGACGAATGGTTATTGGCGGCGGAGTACGTGATGGCTGAGGGCAACTACCAGGTCGTCCTCTGCGAGCGCGGCATTCGCACGTTCGCGCAGCACACCCGAAACACGCTTGATCTCGCGGCTGTGCCGGCGGTCAGACGCGTTTCACACTTGCCGGTGATCATCGATCCATCACACGGCACGGGCAAGAATTACATGGTGACGCCGCTGGCGCGCGCTGGTGTCGCAGTCGGCGCGGACGGTTTGATCATCGAGGTCCACGATCAACCCGAACACGCGCTTTCAGACGGCGCGCAGGCGTTGACGCTCGATCAGTATGAAGACATGGTGCGCGAGGTTAAGTCGATCTACGAAGTGATCTCGCCCGTCACTGCAACGCTGTAGTGAGTATCTGGCCGAGGTCTCTCGCGAACACGGATCTCGGCACGACTTTATCGTAACCTGCCGCCATAGCGTTTCGTTGCAAGTCTGCGTGAACGTGTGAGAAGAAACCCAGCAACGGTATTGTTCGCAGTTCTTCGTTTGCCTTCAGTTCCGACGCCAGTGCAACCGGGTCGAGCTTTGTATTGTGCAGGTCGACGACCACCAGATCCGGCTTCGCCTCTCGTGCGGTCTCAATCAACTTTTCAACCGAACGTAAAAACTTGACTGTGACGCCAACCGCTTCCGCCGTTGCGCGAATCTTAGAAGCGAAGAACATGTCGTCGACAACTGCCAGAACCATGGTCACTGCGATTCCCCCGTTAACCGATGCCGAAAAATTGGAGCTCGGGGAGCATTCTAACAATCATTCCGCGGATTTCGAACGCTCGACGTTTGTCGTGGCCTCTTACAACATTCGTTACGCGCGCGGGCCTTACCTGATTGGCGGCGGAGTGCGGCGCAAGCTCGGACTGATGAGTCTCACGCGCCGTCCGCAGCACGTCGAAAACATGATCTGTGCCGCCGCGGGCGCGTTCACAAACGGAAAACTGCTTCCGCCGGTCGACGTGCTCGCCTTGCAGGAAGCGGACAAGAGAACGGTTCGCACGGGCGGTCATCACGTCGCCTGCGAGTTGGCGCAACATTTGAACATGAACTGGGCCCACGCGCCCGCCGGAATCCCACGCGGAGTCAAACCCGTGAAGCGCCAATGGTGGCTCGACTTCGAAGAACCCATCGGTCTGCACGACGAAGGCGATACCGGAGTAGCGTTGCTGAGTCACTTGCCGATGACGGACGTGACGCGGATCGATCTTCCATGGCAGGAGTGTCCGTGGCGGCCTCGACTCGCGATGGGCGCGACGATCTCCGTCGGACGTCATCACGTCCGCATTCTCAACGCGCACGTCGATCCGCACGCGGCCAGCGATGGACAAATCGCGCAGCTCGAAGTGATCGCCGCACAGGCCGAATCGACAACGCTGCCGACGCTGGTGCTCGGCGACTTCAACACGCTTTCCACGCAGAAGTGCATCGAGACGCGCCGGTTTCTCGAATCGCATGGATACACGACGCCGTTTCCGACCGGCACCTCCACGTGGCGCGGCGGCGGCCTGCTGATGCACGCCGACTGGATCTTCTCGCGCGGATTAAAAATCCTTCGCTGGGGTGTGGCGAAACCACTCAACGTCTCAGATCACTGGCCTATCTGGGCCGAGATAGAGGTTGGTGCGTAGGGGTTTAGGGCTTTGGTCTTGGGCCTTGGGTCTTGGGCCTTGGGGCTTAGACAAAGCCAAAGACCAAAGACCAAAGCCCCAAACACCAAGCCCTCCCGCACAAACCACTTGTCAACATCATTTGATTTCATTAGTGTAAGCGCTCATGAAAATGAATCCCCTTGCCCCCGCTGTCCCGCTGGACGCGGCTGACGGCCCGGCTGACGGCGGACGCTTAATCGTCCTTACTGCGCCTCTGACGGAGGCGATCGACCACGCAGGTTACTTCATTCAGATGGCGCTCGCTTCGCTGCCAATCTGGATGGAAGGCGTTATCAATCGAAAGTATCCGAAGTGGCGCGAGGTTGAACGCAACGAAGACGGCACCGCGCGCTACATGCCCGCCGGAGTGCGGCTCGTCGAGAAGTCGCTGCTACGTGAGTATCGCAGTGACGACGTCGTCGCGTGTTTCCCCGACGACCTGCACAAGTTTGTCGGTCCGCGGACGCGCGTGGTCGGAGTGTCGACGCACAATCCGCTGGGCGTGACCTTCGCGGCGGGCGTTTACACATCGATCTTCGGCTCGTCGCGCATGCCAATCAATTCTCACTATTCGCGAGAGCTCTTCGCGAAGATCAAGTCGAGCCCGTTTCGAGATAACTTCAAAGTCATCGTCGGCGGATCGGGCGGCTGGCAGATCATTCAGACTAATACATACGAGGAACTGAGCGTCGATTGCGTCGTCGAAGGACGCAGCGAATCGACCGAGACACTCGATCTGTTTCGCAAAGCCATCCAGGGCGAGGAACTGCCGCGTCGACTGGAAGTCAAACATCCGCTCGAACGCGAAGCGATTCTCTTCCCCGACACGCGCACGACTTTCGGCGTCGTCGAAATGACGACCGGTTGCGGACGCCGCTGCAAGTTCTGCGTCCCCGACCTGAATCCGCAAATCGATCTTCCGAAAGACAAGATCATGGATGCCGTCCGCGCGAACGTCCGCCACGGCAACAAGCAGATTTCACTGGCCACTGAAGACATGTTTATCTGGGGCCAGGTCCATACCGATACGCCATTCTATTTTCCGAACCGTGAAGCCCTCGTCGATCTTTATACCGACATCGTGAACACTCCGGGCGTCGAGCAGCACGTGCTAAGCCACTCCACGATCGCGCCCGCCGTCGTCGATCCGCTGCTGATCAAGCAACTCTCGGACGTCCTGTTGCCCAAGAGCCCGATTCACTTCCCGCTCCTCAGCAGCCATCCGCAGAAAAAGGCGCTCGCGCCTTTGATCGGTCTGGAGACTGGCTCGGTGCGGATGGCGAAGCAGATCATGTCGAGCAAGGGCGTGCCGTTTTCGATCGAAGACTGGCCCAGCGTCGTGCTCGAGGGCTTGCGCGTGCTGAACGAGAACAACTGGTTCCCGGCGATGACGCTGATCGTCGGCAACCCCGGCGAAACTGACAACGACGTCATGGAGACGATCGATCTCGTCTACGAAATGGAGCGTCGCGGGCTGTTTGCCTTCCTGATCCCGTCGATCTTCACGCCGCTTCACGACACGCGCATGGAGAAGGAAGAAGGCGTGCGACAAACGAAACAACTGACGCCGTTGCAATGGCAGTTGATGATGAAGTGCTGGAAGATGAACCTGCGTCCCGGGCAGTACAGTTGGTGGGGACCGATGGCGTGGCGCGTCGGATCGATCGGCATGTGGCTTTACAAGTTGCGCCGCCTGAATGGTCCAAACTTCACCTGGCCGCTGTGGATGTTCTCCGGCGCGATTCCGGAGAAGACGTTGCAGCGAATGGGTAAAATCTACGCCGGCAAGCCGTTGAAGACGAAGAACCGGAGAGAGCTGCTCGCGTCGTTGAAACCGAAAGACTGGCAGTATCTGCGCGCCGACAACGGCGACATGCCCATCGCGCACGCGCCGCAAGTTGCAGCACAGGTGATGACGGCACAACAACACGGATAAAATGAAGGACAAAGATCTAAAACGTCTTCTCGATCAGAACCGAGCCTGGGCCGAAGGGATCACCGCAAGTGATCCCGATTTCTTTCCGACGCTCGCGCAGCAGCAGTCGCCGAAGTTTCTATGGATCGGATGCGCCGACAGCCGCGTTCCGTCGACGCAGCTTGTCGGCATGGTTCCCGGTGAGATGTTCGTCCACCGCAACGTGGCGAACGTCGTCGTCCATACCGATTTCAACTGCCTGTCCGTCATGCAGTATGCCGTCGACGTGCTGCGCGTGGATCACATCATCGTCTGTGGTCATGACGGCTGCGGCGGCGTGAAGGCGGCAATGGAGAATTTGCAGTTCGGACTGATCGACAACTGGCTCCGCCACGTGCAGGACGTCATACGCGATCACGAGCCGGAGCTCATGCAGATCCAGGACGAGGCAAAGCGGCTGGATCGACTGTGCGAGCTCAACGTCGTCGAGCAGGTGCTGAACGTTGCGCGCACGACGATCGTTCAGAACGCCTGGGAACGTGGTCAGGAACTGGTCATACACGGGTGGATTTACGGATTGCAGGACGGATTGCTGCGCGATCTCGGCGTTTCGATCGACAACGCTGACGGGCTGACCACCGCGTATCCATGTATCAACGACTCTTCCAAATAAGTATCGTTCTCTTCTTCATCGTGGTCTCGATCGCAATCGTAGCGATGATCGTCACGGCTCTGCTGAGCTCGTTCGCCTCTCCGATGCTGGCGCGAGATGAAGGCATCGTCATGGTCGTAGGCGGATTTGAGTTAAGACGGCTTGCTTACATGATCGTCGCCGGTTCTCTTCTTATCGCCGGCTTCTACGTCTTCGTCCGGCGCCGCCGTTTCCGACGGTAAACAGTTTGTATATCTCAATCCCAAGACGCGCGTTCCTCCAGGCGGCGGGTGTATCGCTGTTGGACCGTTTCGTTTTCTCACAATCCCAGACAACAGACTTCGAAAGGTTCGCAGAGCTACGGGCCAACCTGCTCGAAATGGTCAACGAGGAACGGGCCGTCGCGAAGGTCCCGTTAGTGGCGATGGACGAGTTCGCCACGCGCGTAGCGACAAGTCACGCGACGGAAATGGCGACGCACGAGTTTGCCAGCCACTGGGGACGTGACGGGCTCAAACCCTATCACCGCTATTCGTTCGCCGGCGGCACTGAGGCGACGCAGGAGAACGTCTCCGCCGCCGACAACACGTGGTCCAGCAAGATGAGCGACCTCAAGCAGGACACGTCGTACCTGCACCTGCGCATGTACCAGGAAACGCCGCCGAACGACGGCCACCGTAAGGCGATCCTCGCGCCGCAGCACACGCACGTCGGCTTCGGCATCGCCCTCGACAAGCTTCGTCTGCGAGTTGTTGAGCTGTTTCTGGCGCGATACATCGAGGTGAAGCCGCTGCCTCGTGTGATGAAACCGAAAAGCGAGTTTGTCTTCGCGGCGAAGGTCATGAAACGTGGCCTCTTCTTCAACCACGTCGAAGTGTTCTACGAGCCTTTACCGACGCCGCCGGAGTTGAGTTGGTTGCGTGAGGCGAGGTCTTACGCGTTGCCTGATGATTCAATGAGGCTGCGTCCGAAGGTGCCGCCGCCGTACATGTATTCCGATCGCACCAGTGGAGACGTCCAGATCAATCTCGACGGCAGTTTTAACGCGCCAATAAAGCTTTACAACGACAAGCCCGGCATCTACACCATCGTCGTCTGGATGAAACGCAACGCCGACGAGAAAGCGTTTCCCGCGACTGAAGTCTGCATCCGCGCCGAGTAATAGCCACAAAAAGGCACAAACATCACAAAAAGCACAAAAAAGAGT